>CAYPUR010000065.1:0-22165 GCA_964413865.1 uncultured Verrucomicrobiota bacterium | reverse complement strand
GCGCCTCGCCAGCGAGCCAAATCCCCTCCAGCAAAACCGGAATTCATTTTTGCACGGACCCTTAGCACCGCTGCCTGCCAACCGCGACGCGCCCTGGCATTGCTCGCGATGGTGATGCGTGAATAACACCCACTCGACGCGCTTCACGCCAATCTCACCGAGGTGGTCGAGCACACTGCCGTCGCCGAGGTCAATGAGCAGCGCAGCGTCGCCGTCCCTGATCACATACACGTTGCAGGTGTCGGTCCAGACGAAGAGGTCAGGCCCCGAGCTTGCGTCCGCCGGCGTCAACCGCTCGGCCAGCGTTGGGAAAGTGAATCCCGCCAGAACCGACAGCAGGATCATGGTCAGTCGATGTCTTTTCACACGTTGCATGGGTCAATAGCGGGCGGTGATGCGGTAGCGAGATTCGGTTGGGTTCGGGATGCGGATCCATTCCCTCGTCACGTCAAAGTCGGACCACGCCCGGCTGTTGACGGTTACGGATTGAAGAGGCTTCTTCTGGGGATGCCGCAACCGGACCAGCAGGGCAACGGGTTGCTGGCGCGACGGGGCGTCAAGGGTGACGGCAATTTCGCCCGCCGCCGCTTGGCTATCCACCAAAAAGCTGACCGGACCGAAGTAGGTCGGTGCGCCGGTGACGGTGATGCGTTTCCCATCCGCCAGCCATGCGCGCGGGACCGCTTGACCGATGAAAAGCGTGCCGTCGCCGCTGAGTTCATTGACCAGCATGTTCCGATACAGCTCGAACCACGCGCCATCGGTGCTGGGCGGCATGTAATACTGACCCCAGGCCCAGCGATGTTCGAGCGGCGTGAGCTGATGGTGTGAGAAGGCGCAGGCCATCATGCTGTAGAAAGCGCGGATGACCGACTCGGGTTCGTCGCGGTAAAGGTAAGCGATGGCTTGCTGGTTATAGACAGGTTCGTTGGCCATGCCCCATTGGTTGAGGAACAGATTGTCCTCGTGGTCATGCAGCAGGGCGGTGGAGAGCCAACCGCGCGGGTCGAGGGCGGCGAGCCGGGACAGATGCAGCGCGCCGGTGTCCACATCGGTCGGGTACCATTGGTCCAACAGACGGCGTGGCGCCATCGCATCGCATGGCACGTAGTTGTTCCAAGTGCCGTCGGCGAGCTGCACCGCGGGTGAGCGCACGCTGGCGCGCGCGAAGGCGGCGGTGACGTCGGCGCGCATCTTCCCAGCCGTGGCCTGAACTTCAGCGGTGCGGGGATGCCCGAAAGCGGCGAGCGCGCGGGCGAAGAGTTCCAGGCCGGCGACGAAGTAGGCGTTGGGGAAAGCCCAGGCGCGGGCGTCTTTATTCAGATCGTTGAGGGGCGCGACGACGAGGCCCGGGGCGCCGGGGGAGTTCCGCCCGCGCGCCACTTCCTTGAGGCACCAGTCGAGCGCCTTGAGCGACGGCGGCAGCAGACGCTCGAAGGACGTGCGGTCGCCCGAGAGCAGGAAGTTCTGCGCGATGGAATAGATCATCCCCGGCGAATAGACGCCCCATTCCGCGAAGCCGCCGACGCGGCCGTCGGGTTTCTGCTGGCTGCGGTACATGGCGGCGAATTCCTCCTCAGCCACAGCGAAGTGCCCGCGCAGGCCGTAGAGCATGTAGTCCACGTACACGGCCTGGTTGATGGGCCAGTCGGCGTTGAACTGGCCGTAGGCGAAGTTCGAGTAGGGCAGATCGATGCGGTCGGCGTCGCGGAAGCGCGGCAGCATCAGCGCGTGCCAGAGGTTCGCGCGGAAGAGGTCGTTGACGGATTTCTCCGGCACATCGAACCGCGCGCCTTGCGCCAGCCAGCCTTCCCAGTATTGCACCGTCGCCGCGCGGGCTTTTACGAAATCCAGCGCCGCCAACCCATCCACCTCAGCCGCCAACACCGCGGGCGAGGGCAGCTTCACGAGAATGCTGCAAGTCGTGCCGGCGGCCAGTTCGCCCACGCAGTCAAACTCGATCCGCGGGTCCCTCTCGGCTGCGATGGCGGCGCGCGGCTCTAGCGTAAGGCCGGAACCAGGCTCGACCATCAGCCACACGCTGGAGGTCTCGCGGTCCACCACGCACCAGCGTCCACGGACTTCGCGCAATTCGGGATGCCGGTTGGTGCTTTCGGTGGCCAACCGGAAGCCGAAGTTCAGCGGACCCGCGGTGCCGGAGAATCGGAATTCGCTCAGCAACACGCCAGGGATTTCACCGCGTTTTGCCTGCGGCGTATCCCGCAGCGGCTCGACGATTTGCTCGACCTCGCAACGCCGGCCTGCGCGCTCGCAGGTGGTCACGAGGATGGGCAGCCCATCCACGATCCGCTGGCCCGTCCACTGCCAGTCAGACCAGAGCGGGTCGAAGCGGAACTTGTGCGCGACGGAAAGATCGGGCCGCGCGCGGCCCCAGCGGTCCACACCGAACTTGTAGATCGAGCCATGCCGCGGGGCGAAACCGGTGAGGTGGCCCTTGGTTCCCAGCCACTCTGTTTCTTGTCCGTGATGCGTTTGGGTCGGATTGCCGAAGTCCGCCCACTTGTCCTTCCACTCGGCGAGCGTGGCCTCGGGTTGGTGCCTCACGCGATTCAACACGCGCTCGCCTTTCAACGAGGCGAGATGGGCCGCGAAATGCACTGGTGCATCGGCGGGCGTGACGAACACGTCGTGCTCGGGCAGCCAGATCGTCTTGTGCCGGGCGAGTTGTTCGAGACCGATGGAAAAACCACGCGTGCCATCCGCCGCGGTCAAGACGGTGAGCAACGGCGCGCCTGGTTGCAGGCCGGGGTCGTCCTTGAGCCGCGCGACCTGGCCCGGTTCGCCGTGGTTGAGCAGATGCTGCCAAATCGACTGCGGCTTCAGCGGCGGCTTCGCTGGCTTCGGCCAGGAAACGTCCGCTGTCACGGCATCCACGTCGCCGGCGCCCCCGCGAGTTTCGGAGACGCTGCCTTGCAGCATGTCGCCAGCCTCGAAACCGTCGCGTCTGATTTGGGTGACCTCTACCGCATTGGTGATGAAGCCGATGTGGAAAGGCTGTGCGGTCGCAGACTTGTGCCCCCAGGAGAGGCGCACGAGGAGATGTTCGATGGGCCGCGGCACAACCGCTACCGGTGAACCGGGGTGAATCTTCAGGTCATCGAACAAGGCCACGCCGCCTTCTTGCACCAGCGAGACACCGATGGTGTCCGCAGCCGGGTCGGGGAGGCGGTCTTCGAACATGGGGATGCCGCTGGCGTAGCCGTTGGTCGCGCCGCCAGCCTGGTCGCGCACGATGACGTCGTAGGTGGCGCCGGTGAAGTTCAGCTTCAGCCGGACTTCGTAGGTCTTGCCCACATGATATTTGCCCAGAGTGCGGAAACGGCGGCCGTCGGACTCGCGTTGGATGGCTTGTATCTCTCCGCCCACAAACCGGACGAATACCGGGCTCCAGCCTCCGCCCGGTTCGCTGCCGAAGTAGAGGCCGCTGCCGACGCCACGGCCGGAATCCGTCACGATTTGTTGCAGATAAGTGATCGTGGCCCCATCGCTGAACACGCCCGCCGCAAACGGCCGACTGAGATCGCTGCGTCCCTGCATGCCGTCGTTGCGCACAGACTGACTGCCCGACAAAGGGCCGGGGGACACAATGGTGGCGCGTGCCGTCGGGCCGTAGTTCACGCCCTGCCACTGGTCCTGGCCGGAAAGCGGGCCGGGCGTGTAGGCAGGTGCTTCGAAGGTGAGCACTTGCTCGGCGACGGCGAGCGGGAGGGCTGCCAGCACAGCCCCGAGGGCCGCGGCGAGTATGCGCATGGGATGGGTGCCGTGGCTGGATGGCTGAATGGCTGGATAGCTGGGGGGGCACACGTTCATCGTCCGCTGCCAGAGGTCTTGCCCGCCGTCGGCACTCCGATTGAGTTGCATCATGTCGTTCATAAACTCATTTATCCCGCCATCCACTCCTCCCGTCGCGCGGGTCACCAGAACCGCCAGTAGAGGTAAACCCAGATCGCGGCATATAGGCCGAACCAGACCTTGACTTGCTGGTACCATGAGCGCTTCCGGCCTTCGTCGTATTGCGCAAGCACCGCGGGCCGCCACAGAAATTGGCTGTATTTCTCGGGCGGCGCCGGGTCGGTACCAAGCGTGACCACGACGATGAGCGCCATCGTGAGCACTTGCGCGATGGACCCGACGTAGAGCCAGTTCAACCGGATGTTTATCGCCCACAGCGCCACAGCCAGCCCGATTTGGATCACCAAGCCGCCCAACAAACCGGCGAGCGCCGCGGCGTAATTCGTCCGCTTCCAGAGCACGCCGAGCAGGATGACCGAGACGAACGGTGTGGCCATGTAAGTCACGCCGGTCTGGAAGTATTTGAAGATGCCGCCCAGTTGCGGCACCAGCGGCGTGGTGAGCGCCGCCAGCGCCAAAGCCACGCCCGATGCCATGCGCCCGGCGAGAATCAGCGAGCGGTCCTCGCTCGAGGCATGTCGGGTTTCGCCGGGAGGATTCGTTTTGGTTCTCCGCAACATTCGCCCATAGACATCCAGGGAGAAGATCGTGCCCGCGGCATTGGCCAACGCGCTGGTCGCCGACATGATGGCGGCCACAAAGCCGGCGAGGATGACACCGCGCAAGCCCGACGGGGCGAAGACTTCGAGTGCCAGCGGAAACACCTGGTCCTGATTGTCCGGCAGCAGCGACGGTGCTTTGCCCATTCTCTCAATCCAGTGATAGACGATGAGCCCCAGAAAGCAGGTGACGAGCGGGCGCAGCAGGTTGATGAAGCCGGCAAACACCAAGCCCATCATGCCATCCCAGGTGCTGCGCGCTGCCAGCACACGCTGGATCATCACCTGGTTGGTGGATTGGTAGAAAAGAAACACGCCGAATGTGGCGGTGATGAGACCGAGGAACGGCGCTTCCGGGTCGCCGGGCGGATGATAGAGATGAAAGCGTTCCGGCGCGGCCTGGACCATCGCGCCCCATCCGCCGGGAATGTGTCCCAGCGCCACAAAGAACAGCGCCACGCCGCCGAGCACGAGCATCACGCACTGGACGGCATCGGTCCACATGACCGAACTGAGCCCGCCCAGCACCGTGTAAGATCCAACCAGAACCACGATTCCCAGCAACACCGCCGCGTAAGGCCAGCCCGTCAGCTTGCTGAACGTCACGCTGCCGCCGTAGAGGGCCGGGGTCAGAAAGAGAAAGACGTAGGCGAACAGGATGACGTAGCTGTAGATGTCGCCGCAGGCCGGCCCGAAACGGCGCGTCAGCAGTTCGGGCACGGTGGTGACCCGGTTCTTCAAGTAGAGGGGAATGAAGAAAACCATCACGAGGGCGTAGGTGGGAAGACACCACCATTCCCAGTTGGCGATGCCCATGCCGTGCTTGTAGGCGGCACCCACCGTGCCGACGATCTGTTCGCTGGAAACACTGGTCGAGACAAACGCTGCACCGATGAGCCACCACGGCATCTTGCCTGAGGCGAGGAAGAAGCCGCGCGCCGTCTTCTCGACCCGGCGCGCCGCCCAGAAGCCCACCGCGACCGAAAACACGATGGACGCGCCGATGATGGCCAGGTCGAGCGGACTGAGCACGAAGCTATTCATGGGCTGACAGACAAGGTGCGGAGCGGAGAGGTTGTCCAACAGGCGCGTGGGGGGCCACCAGGAACTCGGCGGGAGTCAAGGGTGGGTGGATGAGTTGCCACCATTCGCAATGCGTCAATTGCTGGCCCGGCGCCAGGGTGGTCAACGGGCCCAGCGTTTCCATTTCAAGGTAATGGATGCTAGTGTACACCTCCAGGTTGCAGCCGCCGTGCGGATAGGCCAGGTGGGGTTCCGCCCCGGCCGCACGGATGAAAAAGCTCAGGTCGGGCCGGACCAAGGCCAGGCATCCTTCCGGGCTGAGCAGCCCCACCTTCCCCTTCGCCAGGGGCGGACGAATGACAAAATGACCGGCATTCCATCCCCACTGGGGGTTGTTGGGGCAGGCGTAGTGGCCACCGGCCAGGGACCAGTAGCGCGCGCCCTCCGGATGGGTCACAATTGTTGCGCTGCCGACCGGAGTGCCAAGGGTCTCCGTAACCCTGCGTTTACCCGACCGAGTGACGTGCCGCACGCCGCGTCGCCGAGGCGATGCCCCGAAGGGGATTGGTTGCGTGTTCAGCCCTGCGTGAGCGCGCGAGTTGTTGGGCCCATGCTGCCGTGGATTCAGGGGGGCGGGCCGCGGAATCATCACCGGACCCTCGGGTTTGACGCAGGTGCAGGCCCAAGGGGCTCCGAACCACGCTCGGCGGCTTCGGTTGACAAGCCCGTGAATGATTTCAAATCCAGACGCCTGGGGGCCTGAACCAATGACCAAGGTCTTCTGCAGGCCGCGCGCATCCGGCGACTGCGTGATCCGTAGTCGCCGGTGCGAAACCTGCACGTTGCATGGGGTGTTGTCCGGGATGTAGGTGGCGGCGCTCTCCGGCGCGGTCACGAAACGATGGCCGCCGTACAACCGCCAGGCCCCGACACCGAATTGCGTGTCGTCCTCGAAGAGCACATTTGCTCCGCCGTCCAGACGCAGCGACAGGATGCGCGGCCCGATGGCCGTCACCACCACCAGTTCGACCGGGCCTACGGTGCAGCGATAAGCCTCCGCCCAGTCGCGATAGGTGATCCGCTCGATCTTCAAGGCAGGATCCTTCGGGTCAGACCGCGCTGGAACGCTTCCAGTCGGGTGAAGCCTTCGGCGTATTTGCAGCCAGCCGCCAATCCGCGAAATCGGGCCTGAATTTCGATCAGGTCCAGCAGATCGCAATGGGCAAGTTCGCGCATCGGTTTGACCTGGCTCTGGTGGCACTCGAGCATCCGGCGCTTCGTGTCCATGGCCGCCGTGATGTCCACGTATTCAGTGGGCGTGAAGCCGATGCCCGCGAGGTTGTCCAGGTAATAGACCTGCGTGCGCCCGAAACGGCAGGCCGGTTGGTCTTGTCCCGGGATGTGCGGCAGGCCTTTCTGGAAGTAGGAATCGAACACCAGTTGGGACACATAGCGGTGGTCGGGATGATAATCGCCGGGGCTGTGGGTGAAGATGACGTCCGGATCAGCCCGGCGTATCAAATCGATCATCACCCGGCGCTGGGCTTCGTTGGGGAAAACGTGTTCGTCCGTGATCCCTGGCCAGAGCAGGCGCGCACCCAGGATGGCGGCGGACGCTTCGGCTTCCTGCTTTCGGATTTGTGCCAGGTCCGCAGGGAGCACCTTGAGGTCGCCCATATCGCCGCAGGTGAACGGGGCGAGGAAGATTGTATGACCCTGCTCCGCGTAGCACGCCAACGTGCCGGCGCAGAGGATTTCGAGGTCGTCGGGGTGGGCTCCGATGGCGAGGATGTTCATGGGACCAGGGTTCAGATTGCGTTGCTTGGTGTATTCCATAAATCCACGAATCCAATCATCCATCCATCAGGTCATCCGCCTTCACAGCACGCGATACTGGTTGTACACGTCGCGCAAGCTTCGGCCGGCGAGCAGTTCGCGGCGGGATTCGTTTTCCTTGCCAACTTTTTCGGCGGCCAACCGGAGCACGTCGTCCTCGACGGCTTTGGGCACCACGACCACGCCGTCGAAATCGGCGAACACCAGTTCGCCCGGTTGCACCAGCACCTCCCCGCACTTCACCGGAACGTCGTAAGCCATGACGCGACCGCGTCCCTTGCTGTCGAGCGGACGGATGCCCTGGTAAAAGACGGGGAAGCCCATCGCGATGATCTTCCGGCAGTCGCGGATCTGGCTGTCGCAAATGCATCCGGTGGCTCCGTTACGCCTCGCGAGCGTGCTCATCAGCTCGCCCCAGGGCGCGTTGCCGCCGCTGTAGTCGGTCGAGTGGACCATCACGTCGCCCGGTTTGAGCGCGTCCATCGCGTCGATCTCCAAGCCGTAAGGGTCCGCCTCGACCACATAGTCGGTCTCCATCCAGCGCACCGTGCGAGCGCGGCCGACGATGGTGCAGTGGTTCGGGTCGAGGGGCCGCAGGCGCTGGTGCATGGCTTGCTGGCGGTGGCCCAGGCTGTCCAGGATGTCACAGACCGCGGGCACGTAAAGGTGTTGTCGAATCCAGTCGAATCGTTCCGGGTCGTTGGTGAAGGTCGTCATCGGAATGGTTGGATAGGGGGATTGAGGGATGAATGGATGGCTTGATGAAGGTCGGTTGGGCTGCGCGTTCATGGCCACACGAAAGGCCGCATCACGGTTGGAATCACGCACTGGGTAGTCAGGTTGTAGTGGTGGCAGAACCACCGGAACGTCTCCGGGTTCTCCGCGTTCAGCGCCATCAAATCGTAGTGGTTGGGCAGGACGTAGCGAGGTCCCACCGACGCCGTCAGTTCCACGGCTTGCTCGACGTTCAGGTTGCCCCACTTACCGTTGATGGGGACCAGCAGCACCTCGACGCCTTTGGGCGCGGCGGCCAACAGCAGCGGCGTAAAAGCCGTGTCGGACGTGTGATAAACACTGCGCCCGTTGGCGAAAGTCAGCAGATAGCCGGTCGTGTCCAGCACGTCGGCTCCGGTGGGCAGCGCGAACACACCGCGCACCGTCAGGTCTCGCCAAGTCCAGTCCTCTCCGGAGTCGAGCCGATGGATCTGTCCGAGCGGCACGCCGAGTTCCTGGAGCTTGCGCGCGGCCAGGCGGGGAGCGATGAACCGCGTGGTGTCACGATAGCGGTAGCGTCGGAGGGTTTCCGGATCGAGGTGATCCAGGTGGTCGTGTGTGATAATCCACAGGTCTGCCCTGAATTCTTCCGGCTCGATAGGCACGGGCAGCAAACGCCCAAACTCCGGGGCCGTGGCGGCGGAGTTGCTCAAGTAGGGATCGATGGCTGCGGTGATCCCGCCGGAGCGGATGACATAGCCCGCCTGCCCTAGAAACCACAGGCCGGCTTGATTCGTGTTCAACGGGTGCTGTTCGATTGTTCTCATCGTGGTCTTTATCCCACGCGAAACCGCCCCACTGCCTTTTCACTCACCTCGATGCCCAGCCCAGGCTCCTGCGGCACCGGCATCATTCCGTCCTGGTCCATCTGAATCGGGTTGCTGATGATTTCGCGGAGCATCGGATTGTCGCAGACGTTGTATTCGAGGAACAGACTGCGCTCGAGAATCGCGTTCACATGCAGGCTCGCCGCGGAGAGCAAGTCGGTGAGCCACGCGTGCGGACAGACGTCGACGCCCGCCCGCTGGGCTTCCCACAGGATCTTTCGGAGTTGCGTGAAACCGCCGCAGCGGCTGGGGTCCGGCTGCGCCACGTCGATCTTGCCGCGCGTGATCAAGTCATGGAAACCCCACGCCGAGGCCTCCTGTTCGCCGGCCGCCAGTCGCGTCTTGAGACCAGCTTCCTTCACGCGCGCGTAGCCATCGTAGTTCTCGGGATGCAAGAAATCCTCCAGCCAGAAGATCCGATAGGGCTCCAAGGCGCGAAGCAGTTCGATGGCGTCGTAGGCGCTCCGGTTGACCATCCAACCCGGGTCCACCATCAAATCCACGTCGGGACCGACGGCCTCACGCGCTGCGGCCACCAAGGCCACGTCGCGTTTCCGGTCCTGGCCAAACACGCCCCAGCCGAACTTGATCGCCCTGAAACCACGCTCCAGGTAGAAGTCGCAGGCGCGTTTCATGTCGTCAGGCGTTGGGCGGAAGAGCGTTGAGGCGTAGGCACGAACCCGGTCGCGCCGGGCACCGCCCAGCAGTTTGTGTAAGGGCCGCCCGACGGCTTTGCCCATGATGTCGTGGCAGGCGATATCGAATCCCGACAACACCTGCATCGCCGCCCCGCGCCTCCCATAGTAAATCGTGCCGCGATAGACCTTGTCCCAGAGTCGCTCGACCTCAAACGGGTCTTCGCCTATCAGGAGCGACTTCAAGCCCTCGAACACGCCGGCCCCGCTGGGAGGCGCGTTCACCACCGCCGCCCCGACGTACGGCGCCGTCTCGACGTCCGACCACCCGGTGATGCCTTCGTCCGTGCTGACCTTGAGCAGCAGACACTGCTTCACGCCGTGGGCTTCGTCGCTGCCGGCGGGCGGTTGGTTCGCGTGCGGCGACTCGAGGATCATGGCTTCGACGTTCGTAATCTTCATTTGAATGCACTCATCCAATCATCCCTCAATCCAGTCATCCATCGATTCACCCCTCCGCTCCGACAGTTCTTCGAACACCAGCGCGACCTTGAGCGCTTCGTCTTTTCCGTGGCGGGCCAACTCGAGGGCGCGCGGCCATTGCGCAAACGGCAACCGGTGCGTTACCAGTGACGACAAGCGCAACTCCGCGTCGGCAAGCCTTTCGAGCGCCGCATCCAGCATGTCCTCGTCATTGCACGCGCCAAGGATCTCAAGTTCCTGAGTGTGCAGCTGGAACCAATCCACCGACGGTGTCCCGTGGACGGCGCTAAACACGACCAGGCGACCGCGCGCGCGCAGACACGCCATACCCAGTTCGAACGCGGAGGGAGAACCCGCTGCCAGAATGGCCACGTCCACGCCGCGTCCGCCGCTGGCTTCGCGGATGGCCCGCGGAACATCGGGCGTCCGCTTCTCGTGGATGGCGATTGCGGTCGGCACGTGCCGCAAACGGAACTCGTGTCGGCCGGCCACGATCACCGTCGAGGGTTTGCACCGAGACACGAACCGTGCGATGAGCAGGCCGAAGGGACCATCGCCGACCACCAGGACTGTCTCGCCCGGTTGGATGCGTCCGCGCTGCACTGCTTCCAGGCACACGGCCACGGGTTCGAGCAATGCTGCCGCAGCGAACTCCACTGCGGGCGGAATCCGGCGCGCACGATCGGCCCGGATGCAGAAGTACTCGGCGAAGGTGCCATCGCGGTCGAGGCCCAGGTGACCTAGGTTCGAGCAAAGGTGCCCGAGACCGCGCTGGCAGTTATCGCAGGCGCGGCACGGAATCACTGGATGGGCGGCCACGCGGTCGCCCACGTGGAACTGGCCGACGCCTTCCCCCAGGGCAAGAACCACGCCAGCGCCTTCATGTCCCATCACACGCGGCAACGCAATGCCGAACGGATTCTGTGCAATATCGTTCAGGTCGGACGTGCAAATCGTGGTCGCGATCGTGCGGACCAACACCTCATCTGCCTTGGGTTTAGGCACGGGCAACTGGACTTCCACGAGCCGGTCCACCGTCTGGAGTTGGAGCGCCCGCATGGTGGAATGCTGGATCGTTGGATTCTCGGATGAATGGACGGGGCGATGGGTCATCGTGCCTCCTTGGGGTGTGTAAGGCCCAGCAAGGCCAGCGCGTCGCGATGGATAATGCCTTCGATGACGTCGCCGGGCACCGGCGCGAGGCCGCTGTTGGCCAGAACCGCATTGAGGCGCCTCACCCCCTGGAGCGAGTCACCCGTCGTGGTGAAGGGGAAATCCGAGCCGAACAGGACCTTGTGTTCGGCGTGATACTCGGCAAGCAAGCGCATCGAGTTGTAGAATTGCCAGGGCCGATAGTAGAGCGCGGAAAGGTCGGCGAAGACGTTGGCGTTGCGCCGGATGACTGCGATGGTCTCGCCTTCCCACGGGTGACCGAGGTGAGCGAGCACCAACTTGAGGTCGGGAAAGTCGATGGCCACCTGGTCCATATGCGCGGGGCGCGCGCATTCCAACGGGGTGCCGCTGGAGAACGTCGTGGCCATGTGGGTGAGGATGGGCAGGCCATGCTTCTGACAGTAGGCGTAGATGTGGCGATAGCGCGCGTCCAGCGGATGCATGCCCTGGTAGATCGGCGACAGCTTGACGCCCTGACAGCGCAGGTCGTGGTGGCACTGCTCCAGCTCATCCTCGAAGCCTGCGCGGCCAGGGTCGATCGAGGCAAAGAACACCAGTCGCTCCGGCGCCCGGCGTACGTGCGCGGCGACGAAATCGTTCGGCACGTGCCAACCCGTCGCGGCGGCTTGAATGCCGAAGACGATGGCCACGTCGGCGGCTTGCGTGGTTTCGAGATGCCGCGCGGAGACATCGCCCCACGACGCCGGGTCCACACCGCACCGCGCCAGATCCGCCCGGAGCCGGGGGCCGAGATGGGCCTCAGGCCGGAAGACATGCGTATGAATATCGACGATCATGGCGGGCTCACTCCACTTCGATCTACCGAACATCCCACGGGTTCAACATCATCGGGTCAGTTTGCAGCCCTCCCTGGCCCAGCGCCAGCGCGGGCATGGCCCACGTGCCGTCGGGCGTGGCGAAATCAATGCGCAGGCGGACCGGTTCCGCGGCGAGGAGTGCGGAGTTCAAGGCGAGAAGGATGGTCAGCGTTTTCATCGATGGAGTGTTGGCGACGCTTCAGGGGTTGTGTTGTGACGCAGAGGCGTGCGAGTCGCCCGCTTCTGGTGGCAGGGGCACATGCTGCCAGCCTTCCGTGCCCAGCCGGATGTCGCGCTCGACAAACTCCCAGACGACCACCCGCTTGTTCTGCATCAGCGCCGCCCGACGATGGAGTTCCTGCCGCACCAGGGTCGAGGCGCCGCCGTCGTTGACCAGCGACGTCAGCGGCTGCTTCAGCTCCTTGGCCAGGTGCGCGATGAAGCCGGCCGCGCCCGGCTCGTCCTGTTCGTAGATGCGGAGGAAACTGTCCCCGAGGACGAGAACCTCCGAGTCGGACTGGTCTCTGTAGGGCTGGCTGTCGTCATCGCGAACGATCTGGACGCACGGCACGGACTCTGGGACCGACGCCCGTTCAATCGGTGTGGACTGCAACATGCGCAGCACGTCGCCCAGGCGCGCCACGGGCGTGGCACGCTCGCGATAAGCCAGGCTTCCGGGCTTGGCCCAGCCGAGATGGGTGAGTCGCTGTGCCACCGTTCGAGCCGCGAGGGCGACACCGGCGGGCGACCAGTGGCTGTCTTGTTTGAGGTAAAGCGGCGTGGCGTTCGTAGCGGCAACGTTGTGGCGCGCGGCGGCGAACACGGCGAACAGGTCCACGCATTCCACCTGGGCGGCACGCAGGCGCGTGAGCAACTCGCGTGTCGGTGGCGACATCAGAACCTGCCCTTCCGGTGCGCGGGCAGTAAGGCGATCCGGGTAGATGCTCTCCTTGTTTGGGGCGGGCACCACCAGCAACCGCATCCCGCGCGCGGCCAGCGCGTCGCGGTAGGCCACGATGGCCGCCACCGGGTCGTTTGTTGCCGCGGCGGGTTTGCCGCGGGCCACCATGTCGTCGAAGCCCGGCTTGTAGAACAGCCAGCCGTCACGCCCGACCAGGGCTTTCTCGCCGCCGTCGCGTAGCCAGATGAATTGGGCGAACTGGAAGAGCGGCCGCAGCGTGCGGGCGACGACGCTGGCGTCTTCCAGGTTCTCCTCGTAGGCGCGGAGATTCGCTGAGGTGGGACGTTGCTGGAAGACATCGAACACGCGGACGCCCTGGCCGCGACCGAGTTCGACCGCGAATTGCAGGAGCGGAACCGCAAAGACGATGGCGAGGAACACGAGCACCAGCAGCCACGAGGCGTTCCGTGAAACCGGTGATGGTTGCGCTTCGGAGCTCATGTTCAGAACTGGAAATAGAGGAAGGGATTGAACGCCTGCGAATACATCGTCATCATTGCGAGGACGAACAGGGGCAGGGCCACCGCCACGCGGGGCCAGTTCACCGGGCGCAGCGCCCAGTCGTGCGCCTGCAGAGGCTGGAACACCAACCCGGCGCAGAGCATCAGGACGAGCAGCCGATAGGGGGTGTAGAGCGTCGCCCCCAGCAGCAGCGCCGTCTCCGCCACGGGCCTCAGACTGAACATGGACCCGAGGTAGTGCCACGCGTCGGCGAGGTTGTCGGCGCGGAACAGCACCCAGGAAAACAGCATCAGCAGGAAGGTCAGGCCGATGCGAACGGAGCGCGGCCACACCCCATAGATGCTTTGCTTGCCGCGCCAGCGTTCGATCCCCAGCAGCAGGCCGTGATAGGCGCCCCAGATGATGAAGTTCCACTTGGCCCCGTGCCACAGCCCGCCGAGCAGCATCACCACGGCGAGATTCACGTACGTGCGCGTCGGGCCTTTGCGGTTCCCGCCCAGCGGATAGTAAAGGTAATCGCGCAGCACGCTCGACAAGGAAATGTGCCAGCGCCGCCAGACATCGGTGATGCTGTCGGCGCGGTAGGGCGCGTCGAAGTTCTTAAGGAACTCGAAGCCGAGCATCCGCCCCAAGCCCACCGCCATGTCCGAGTAACCGCAGAAGTCGAAGTAGATTTGGAACGCGTAGGCCAGCACGCCCACCCACGCATCGAGCGGCAGCGGGTTCGCCGCGCCGAACGCGGCGTCGGCCACGTGGCCCATCGGGTTGGCGAGCAGGATTTTCTTCGCGAAGCCGAGCATGAAGATCAGCACCCCGGAGGCAAATCGCGACAGCGTGTGGGTGCGTGAAGCGAGTTGCTCGGCCAACGTCTTGTAGCGGATGATGGGCCCCGCCACGAGATCGGGAAACAGCGCCACGAAAGCGGAGAAGTCCGTGAACGATCTCGCCGGCGTAGCGTGGCCACGGTAGAGGTCGATGATGTAGGTCAGTGAATGGAACGTGTAAAAGGAGATGCCGATGGGCAGCACCACCGTCATCACGCGAAACGGCTCGGCGCCGACCGCGGCGAGAAGCTGGTTCAGGGTCTCGGCGGCAAACATGTAGTATTTGAAGAAGCCGAGGAAGCTGAGGTTGGTGATGACGCAGGCGACGACGGCCATTCTCCGCTGCGTGGCCGTGGCGCCCCGCCGCGTGATGACCTTGCCCCAGATGAAGTCCATCACCGTGGTGAACATCATCAGGCAGACGAACCAAGGCTCCCACCAGCCGTAGAAGACGTAGCTCGCCACGGTGATCCACAGGTTGCGCCACGCGCGCGGCAGGACGAAATAGACCGCCAGGAACAGCGGCAGGAAATAGAACAGGAATATGTGGGTGGTGAAAACCATGGATCAATGCCCAATGACGAATGGCGAATCACGAACCACGACAGGAAGAGCGGGCGTGAAACCGTGCGAAGGCCGACCATTCGTCATTCGTTCATTTGTCATTCCTTGTTCGTCCACACCGCCCAGTAGAGCGGACCGGTTTCCTGGCCGAAGTATTTGTTCACGATGCCGCCCATGAAGTGGTCATCAATCGGCACTTCCAGCGCCATGCGATGCGTGTCGCCGGCGCGGAATTGCCTCAGCGTGCCGCCGATGTCTTTCACGCGCTTGTCCGCCGCCTCGGGGCGGGGCTTCCAGGGATTATAGTGGCCGACGAAGAGGGTGTTGCTGGCCACCTGCCCGCGATGCACTTTGACGACCTGGTATTTCAGGATGGTCGCGTAGTCGTAAAGGTCGCGCTTAAAGATCGCGCCCTCCGGAATCTCGATCAGCTTCGCGCTCACCTCCACGGTGCCGTTGGCGGTCAATTGCGGATCCGCCGCGGCTCCGTCGGGGCGATCGGTGGGGTTCCCGCAAGAAACCAGGGTCAGAGCGACCGCGAGGAGGACGGAGCTGGAAAGAGCAAAGGTGGTCCGGTTGGTCATGGTTTGGTCGCGCCTGCTTCGTGGTTGGGACTCGCGGAGACCCCGGCCGCCAGCGAGAGGTCTAAGAGTGTCCAGAACGGTTCCCAACCCGGCCCGAGATCAAGTCGCGGCCCCGTGCGTACGTCGGGGAACCGCAGGCGCAAGGATTCCCCGTCGTCGCCGCGCATGGGCGTGTCGGTCCAGCGGATGATGGCCATCGTCGTGTCCTGCAACTCGATTCGGGTCGCATCGGCCACATGGCGGGTGAACAGCAGGTACTTCATGTCCGGCGAGGCGCAGGCGCCGTAGATGTGGTGTCCTTCCTCGGCGTAGAGCGGCTGCGGGGGTTGGCCGTCGAGTGTGGCCACCCATAACTCAGCGCGCCCCGGCTTCTCGGGGATGATACCGCGCGCATAGACGATCCGGCGGGAGTCGGTGACCCAGTCCGGCGTGCAGTTGTAGCGCTCGGTTTCGCTGATGGCGCGAATCTCGCCCGAGTCGGCGTCAAGGCACCCGATGGTCCAGAACGGCCCGAGCCCATTGGCGGTGCCGATGAACCGGCGGCCGTCGGGCGACCACACCAACTGGCTCACCACACCCCGGCGCGGGAGTTGCCGCACCACCTGGCGCGTCGCCGCGTCGATGATCTGAATCCCCTTGGGCGCGAGGCACGCCACCTGCCGCCCATCGGGACTCCACGTGGCCCAAGGGTAGCCCGTTCCGAAAACGACCGGCTCGCGTCCGTCGGCTTGGGCGATAACCAACTCCCCCCGGCCATACTCGTTGTTCTGAAGCTCATGCGACTCGGGCAGTCGATAGAAGAGAAGCCGCTGTCCGTCCGGCGAGAAACGGGCGCCGCCCTCATTCCATCCGGGCATATCGATGAATCTCCGCCGAGCCGCGCCGTCCGGGCGCATGCGAAACAGGTCCCAATCGCCACGGTCGGTCTTGCTGCTAAAGACGAGCCAGCCGTGGTGGTGAAGTTCGGAAGCGAGTTTGGCAACATCAGGCGAGAATGCCGCGATCGGCAGTGGCTCGCTCGCAGCACGGGAAGCGGGAGAACTCGCCGGCAAGGAAGCCGGCGCATCCTGTATTGCGCTGAACGTCCAGCCAGGTTCCCAGCCGGTGGGCAACGTCAACACCGGGCCGTCCTTCACTCTTGGATGCAGCGCCCGCAGCTCAGCGCTTTCCCCGCCAATGATCGGCGCATCGCTCACTCGCATCAGGCCCATGGGCGCGCCGGCGTTGCCCGGATCGCCGTCCTCCTGGAGATTGCCGGTGAACAGCACATAGTTCCCATCGGGCGAGATGCAGCCGCCATAGACATGGCGTCCATCCTCGCCATAAACCAGGCGCCGGGATTTCCCTTCGGCATCGGCCATCCAAAGCTGGGTCCAGCCATAGCCCTGGTTGGTCTTCTGCCCCGTTGGCCGCCAGGAGAAAATCACGTTCCGAGAGTCCGGGAACCAGTCCGGCGTGCAACAGTCCACCCGGTTCACCGCTTCGGATGCGCCCGTCGTGACGTTCATCCGGGCGATGCTCCAGCCGGTGCCGTAGGAGTTGGCCACGCCCACCAGCCACTGGCCGTCCGGCGACCAGGTCACCTGCTGGAAAAAGCTGTTCCGCTCCAGCTTGCGCACTACCTGCCGGTTCGCGACGTCCATGAAGGCAATGCCTCGGATCGAAAGGCTGGCGACCTGCCTGCCGTCGGGGCTCCAACTCGCCCAGGGGAACTCACCCTCCGCACCCAGCGCCTGCGGGTTCGTGCCATCGCTATTGGCCACGACCAGTTCGCCCTGCTCGCCATGCCGGTTGCTATCGAACTTCTCGTCGCGCTTGACCCGGCGATACAACAGCCGCCGCCCGTCGCGCGAGATTTGCGGGCAAAACTCGCTGAACTCGGGAGTGCGGGTGAGCGGATGCACCGCCGAACCATCCGGACAACAGGCGAACAAATCCCAGTCCCCCTGCGCTGAGCGCGCGCCATAGACGATCGTACCCAGGCCGCGAACCTCCGCGGCCAAGCGGGTGATTGCGTCCTCGGATGTGGTGGCCACCGCACCCCCGGCGTCCCAAATGGCAGTCAGTGCCAGTGCGATCAGGAAGGCCCTGCCAAACCGGCGCATCCGCTGAACACCGCCGAGCAGTGCGCGGCGTGTGCTCAGCGCTAAGTTGTCTGCGTCACAGGTCATCTCGGTTTGTTTTCGAATGATGTGAGTATTGTCAAGAACCCGCCACGACTCCACACCGGACCCGCCGAGAGTTGGACGTATCGAGCCAGCGCGATGGGTTGGATGGCACTCCGTTTTCATGGAGCCTGCGAACTTCTTGCGACTCGAATACCATCCGTGGATCTCATCGCAGGAACACGTCCAGTTCCGCGGTGGCGCAGCGCGCCGCGAGACGGGCGGGCCTGTCGGCCAACAGATAATCGATGGTCTTGGCCAACACGTAACGGGATTCAGGTCGGTCCGCCAGGAGATCCAGGTTGCAGAGGATCAGGTGCAGGTCGCGGTCAGTGATGACGTCGCAGTAAAGCGCGCTCCGCTGGAGGTTCTTCTCGGTGACGATCCAGGCGCTCAGACCCAAGCCCCAGACCACCGAACCTTCGCGCAACGCGGCGGGCATCGTTTCGGCATCGAGGAGTCGCCCGCCCGCGATGAGTTGATAGAGCCCCAGATGCAAGCGGCCTTGGTGAGGAATCGACGCGAACACCGGGTGGTCTTCGATGATACCGCCAAAGGCGCCGCCATAGGCGTTGAGGAAATAGTCCGAGTGTTTGTCGAGAGCTTTGAAGCCACCGGTGCCAAGCAGCAGCACAGAGGTCTTGCCTGCGCGCAGCAAGTCGCCGTGCCGCTCGCGGTTCAGTCCGCGGGTGATGAGCAGGCGGAGGTCCGGCGGCAGCGGGGCGTTCGTGCTCAAGGCGGTGGCGCCGGGCAGCGGTCCAGCCTCGCTGTACACGCCAGCCAGAGGGACCACCCGAGGAATGCGGGGATAGGCGTGGAATTCCCAGGCGTTCTTTGTGACGCGCTGCGTTCCCTGTCGCAGCTCGCACTCCAAGGTGAGAAACCGTGGAACGTCCGAGGCGAGAGCGGGCAGGTTGACTTCACCCGGCGGCTTGACTTCACCCAGCGCGCAGGAGAACGCGGGCAGTTCGCCCTCCTTCAACAGGGTTTCCCTGTCCTCGAGCCGCCAAACCACGCGGGCGTTCTCCAGCGGTTGTTGGCCGAAGTGCGACACGCGCAGGCCCACGGTCTTCGTTGCGTCGTCGTAGAAGGACCGCGCTCCGAGGCCGAGCGTGGTCACGAGCACGGTGGGTCCCGTGATGTCCGGCAGGCCAATGGTCAGGCCGGGCTTGGGTTCCCAAAGTTGGTTCAGGATGCCTTCATCCCAACAGCCCTCGGGCGATTCGGGAAAATCGATGCCCAGCCAGAAGCTGTAGCCGGCGTGGGCATCGGTGGCCCGCGCGGCTTCCAGGAATTGCTTCTGGGCGTCGGCACGCATGGCCAGCGAGCTGTGATAAAGGCGGGGATACACCGCTTCCAGGTTGTGCTTCTTCACGTAAACCGCGGCGCGCTCGTAGGTGAGCGGTCGAATGACGCCATTGAGCCGCGGGATGAGCGAGAAGTCCGGGAGCGAGCAGGTGTAGTTGCCGTACTCATGCAGCAAGTAGGGCTTGGGCCCGAACTTCTCCCAGCCTCCCGCGGATACCACATCCGTCCACCTCTGGGGAGTGCCCCCGTCGGAGGCATGGACCAGGCGCGTGGGGTCCAGTTCCTTGGCCTGATGATAGGCGCGCTCGACAATCGCCAGCGCGTCCTGGCGGCTGAACTCGGTCCCCCCCGGTGCCGTTGCCGCGTAGGCGGTGTTGGCGTTGACGGACACGACATAGGTTTCGTTGGCCTTGATGGGTACAGGCTGCTCCAAGACCGCCTCCTGCCAGCCCGACGCGGTTTCGTTGGCGAACGCCACACGCGCCAGCTCGCGCCCGCCGGAATCCCAAAGCCGGCCGACGTGGGTGCCCTGTTCCTCGATCAGGCGGAGGTAACGGGCCCGCGTGACCGTGCCGTCGCGCTTCGACATGAACTTCAAACCGAGTTCGTGCGGGCCGTCCTGGAACACGCGTTGGGTCGCCGCTTGGCCGAGCAGGCGATAGCTCCGTCCTTCGACCAGCGCTTCGACGTCGCGGTAGTAATTCGATTGCTTGAAGGAATTTGTGGGGAAGGTCCCCGGCGGGCCGTAAACCCCGTTGTCCTCGACGGCCACCGTCTGGAGCGGGCCGTTGGTGATGGGTTGGGACAAGGCGACCGACTGCGAGTGGGTGTCGCGCTCGGGAAGACCGCCCGAGTTACCCAGTTCGTTGCCGGTGCACCAGGCCCAGACGCTCGGGTGATTGCGGAAAGCGCGCACCAGGTGGGGCCATTCCTTGGCGAAAAGACCATGCGCCTTGGGCCAGAACTTGTCGTAAGCCATGCTGGCTTCCGGCTGCACGAGCATGCCCACCTCATCGGCCGCCTCGAAGTATTCGTCATGCGGCGTGCAGGAATGGTGGCGGACGAAGTTGAAGCCGAGGCGGCGCATCAGGCGCAGTTGTTTGAGATACGTCGCCTTATCCCAGGGCATCATTCCGGTGAGCGGATAGGTGGTGTCGTCGCCGTAGCCCGCAAGGAAGAGGGGCTTGCCATTGAGGAGTAGTCTGCGTCCGTCAGCGGTGATTTCTCTCAGGCCAAAGCGCACGGACAACTGGTCCAACCTGCGCTCGCCGTGGAGGAGCTTGACGCGCGCCGTGTAAAGGAACGGCGTGTCGGGCGTCCAGAGGCGGGCGTCTGGGATGTCCACCGGCAGGTCAATGGACGCCGCCCCGCGGGCAAGGCTGGAGCCCCCACCGGCGAGTGTCGTCACGCCGCGCGCTACGGGCGGGACGCCGGCGCTCGCGGTGTCTCCGGCAAGCTCGACTTCCGCCGCCAGCTTCAAATCCTGGGCTGATCCTCCGCCGGGAATGACCAGCGCGGTTCGCAGCACGACGCGCGAGTCCGCCACCTTCGGCATGGCGAACACATCCTCGATCCGCAGCGCCGGACGCGCTTCCACATAAAGCGCGCCGCCGAAGCCGCCGGTATTGCTGAAGTAGTTCGCCATCCCCACCGTGTCACGGTCCATGCGGGCGCGATTGTCCACTCCCATCACGAGCCGGTTGGTCTGACCGAAACGGATGGCCTCGGTGACATCAAACTCGAAGGGGCTGCTGAAGCCTTCATAGTCGCCGATGCGCTGTCCATTCACCGTCACGTCGGCATAGCGATAGACACGCCGCACGCACAGGAACACGCGTTGCCCCTGCCAGGCCGCCGGCACCTCGATCTCGCGCACATACAGACAGCGGGCGGTGAGGTTGTGCCGCAGATAGGCCGCAGGCGTGATGTCCGAGCCAACGACGGACGAAGGAATGCCGCCACCGGGCTGGCCGAAGCCCTGGGCCTGCCAAGCGCCCGGCACCATGATCTTGGCGGGTTTGATCGCCGCGGTTTCGAGGGTCGCCTCGCCGATGTCCGGGTAGAAATCCCACGGGCCGTTGAGGTCGAGGCGAGGTCGAGTTGCGCCCTGAAGGGAGAGGGCACAGTGGAGCAGCGCGAGCCACGCTCCCGCCCAGTGGAGGATTCCCTGTTTCCCCGCATTCATGTCGAGGAGGGCGGCAGATGAGGGCGAAGCGTAAGATCGGCGGCTTTGTGCGGAGGGCTCAATTATCATTGTAAACAAAGGACCAATTCGCACCGCGCTGATGGTCAGGCTTGTTGGGGGTGGCCTGATAGTAACCGGCGTGCCCGTCCACGAAGAGGACGTTGCCATAGCCCAGGCGCTTCTTGTCGTGCCAGTGCATGTATTGAAACACTTTCCTTCCCCACCGCACGTATTCGAAGTAGCAGTTGAAGGAAAAGTCGTTGGCCAGAACCATTTTGCTGGGCGACCGGACCTCAGAGGTCTTCTTGCGGTAGAGGCCTTTGTCGCCGTCGTTGTCGTTGGCGCTGCAGTTATAGAAGTGGCTGCTGCCGTCGGTGTCGTAGATCGTGGGCTTGAGGGTCTTCGGCCATGCCCCCGCGCGAGCGCCGTTGTCGGCCGGACAGAAGAAGACGCGTGCGGCGCCCTCCTCGTTGGTGGTCATGACGCCGCTGCGGACGATATAGGGATTGAGCATGCGAAGCTGGTTGGTTACCTCGGGCCCGTCCAGCGCGATGCTGCCCTGTTTGCCGCCCCATGAATAGTAAGTGTAATCGACGCCGCGGCTGTGCGTGGGGAACCGCTCCTGGTTATCGTCCAGGTACATCGTGCAAGCAATCCCCTGCTGTTTGAGGTTCGAGGTGCACTTGATCTTCTGCGCCTGGGCCTTCGCCCGGGCCAACGCCGGCAGCAGCATCGAGGCGAGGATCGCGATGATGGCGATGACCACCAGGAGTTCAATGAGCGTGAAGGCCCCGGCCCCGGTCGGCCGGGTCGATCTGGATGGGAATCGGTTCTTCACAGTGTGTTTCGGTTCAACCCTCGGTGGGCACTCATCGCGTCACGTCGGCCTGGCCCCGCTGCCGGAGGCGTCCCTCCGGGAGCGGAGCGCCGACCGCTCTGAACACTCACAAGGCGCGGACCCGGTAGTAACTCTGCAGGCGGCTCAGTGCGCCCGGATCCGTGAATTCGTTC
>CAYPUR010000064.1:0-22301 GCA_964413865.1 uncultured Verrucomicrobiota bacterium | reverse complement strand
CTCCGAGAGACCGCCGCGGCCTTCAAGAACCCTGTTCTCCTCTATTCCATCGGCAAGGATTCGTCGGTGCTTCTTCACCTGGCGCGCAAGGCCTTTCACCCGGCGCGGCTTCCGTTCCCGATGCTGCACATCGACACGACCTGGAAATTCCGCGAGATGATTGCGTTTCGGGACTGGTGTCGTCTCTGCCGCGCAGGCCCCTCGGCATCGCTGTGGCCGCGGGCATCATCGCGGTCAATGCCGTTCGGCTGCTCAGCGCCTGACAAGAATTCGGCTCGCAAACCCGGCGCAGGCACCTATCATCCCGCTCTCATGACCTTTGCGGAGAAAGTCAGATTGGCCGGTGTGGTGGGCGCCGGTGGCGGCGGTTTCCCGACGCACGTCAAGATGTCGGGCAAGGCCGATACGGTCATCGCCAACGGCGCCGAGTGCGAGCCGCTGCTTCACAAGGACGCCGCGATCATGCGGCACCATGCCGCGGATGTGGTCCGCGGCGTTGAACTGGCGATGGAGGCTGTCGGGGCCAAGGACGGCGTCGTGGCCGTCAAGGCCAAGAAGAGAAAGGCGGTCGAGGCCGTGCAGCAGGCCTGCAAAGGCAGCCGGGTCCGCCTCCAACTCCTCGGCGACTATTACCCCGCAGGCGATGAGTACGATTTGGTCTACACGGTGACCGGACGCCTCATCCCGCCGACCGGCATTCCGCTCCAGGTCGGCGTCGTGGTGTGCAACGTCGAGACCCTGGTCAACCTGGTGCGAGCCGACGCCGGGCAGCCTGTCACGCACAAGACCCTCACTCTGGCCGGGGCGCTGCGCGAGCCCGTGACGATCACCGTGCCCCTGGGCACGACCTATCGGGAAGCGTTCGCCGCCGCCGGCGGGCTCACCACGGACGAACCGGTGCTCTGTCTGGGCGGACTCATGATGGGCGAGACCACGCTCGACCTGGATACCCCGATCACCAAGACCGCCACCGGCGTAGTCGTCCTCCCCCGCAGCCATCACATCATCCGACGCAAGCTCACACCGGCCAAAGCCCAAAACCAGATCGGCAAATCCGCTTGCGACCAATGCCGCTACTGCACCGAGTATTGCCCCCGCTTCCTGCTCGGTTACGCCGTCGAGCCGCACCAGGTCATGCGCACCCTCGCGTTCACCGCCACGGGCGCGGAGTACTGGAACCAATGGGCCGCTCTCTGCTGCTCGTGCGGACTCTGCACACTCTACGCGTGCCCGGAGGAGCTGTTCCCGAAGGAGGCCTGTGACAATGCCAAGGCCGAAATGCGCAAGGCCGCCCTCAAGTGGACCGGCAAGACCGACATCAAGCCCCACCCGATGCACGAGGGGCGCCGCGTGCCGATCAAGACCCTGATGAAAAAACTGCACGTCCTCGAGTACGATCATCCGGCCGAGTGGCGCGAGGCCGCCCTGAAGCCGCAGCGGGTCGTGCTGCCCCTCAAACAGGGCGCCGGCGTGGCCAACGTTCCCCTGGTCAAGGCGGGCGACCGCGTCGCCGCCGGCCAGCCGCTGGGAGAGATCCCCGCCAAGTCCCTCGGGGCCGTCCTGCACGCGCCTTTTGCCGGCCGCATTGTCTCCGTCACCGACCGCGTCGTTTTGGAGAGAGCATCATGAACGAGAAATCCATTGGTTTGATCGAGTTATCGAGTGTCGCCGCCGGATTCGAGGTGGCGGACACGATGTTGAAGGCCGGCAACGTCCGGCTCCTGTTGTCCCGCTCGATCTGCTCGGGCAAGTACATGGTGCTGATCGGCGGCGACGCTGCCGCCGTCGAAGCCGCCGTCGAGGCGGGGGCCCTCGCCGCCAACGGGTGTCTGATCGACTCGTTCACCATCGCCAACGTCCATCCCGAGGTGCTGACCGCCCTGGGCCGGACGACCCCGGCCGAACCCGACGGCGCCCTGGGCATTCTCGAATCGTTCAACGTCGCCACCCTGCTCCAGGCGGCCGATGCCGCCGCGAAGGCCGCGGCCGTCACCCTCCTCGAGATCCGTCTCGCCATGGCGCTCGGCGGAAAGGCTTTCTGCACCATGACCGGCGATGTCGGGTCCGTCCAATCGGCCATCGCCGCCGGGCGGCGTCTGATCGCGGACGCCGGAGTCCTGGTCAACGCCGTGGTCATCTCGCGCCCCCACCCGGACGTCTACCGGGAAATGATCTGATCGCGCTGCGTCCGCTTCACGCAGAATGTTGAACCCGCGTCCGCGGTCCGCCGGGCACAAGAAGAAGGCACGCGCGTTGGTCGTGATCTAGCCTCGGACGCGAGGTATGGGAAGCCATGCCGCTCTTGAAGCTCGATTTTCGACCTGCGGTTCCGAATCTGCCCGCCAAGGGAGTCTTCGAGCGGTTGATTAACAGCATGGCCGGAACCCTCTGGGTGGATGAGAGGGATTACAGCCGTGCGCTCATGAGCCTCCGCCTGATCGACAAGGTCAATGTCGGCGTGGGCGGGCTGCTCGGCTCGGTCTCGGCTTTCCAGTGCGAGTTCGAACGATTCAGGACGGAACACAGATTGGCACCTACACATTCTTGAATATTCCGCAGTGGACATATTCTTCCAACTCGAAGGTCAGAGTGGTAAACCAGGTGGAGGCGTTGCCCTTCCTCGAGACACTGACCGTCACCGATCAAGGCCTCGTGGAACTCGGCCCTCCGACAAGGATGGAGGTTGTCGGAACGCGAAGTGCGCGCAGGCGCGGGGCAGGAATCGGTCGATTCCGTCTAAGAAACAGAGTCGTCGCGTGTCATGAGGGGTGAAGCCGGCAGGAGCCGATCTGGTGAAACGAAAGCGGCGACGCGGTTATCTAAAGAGTTGAATGGCGACCGTGCGACCAGACCAAGCCAGGGACGCGTCCCCGAGGCCCGAGTCCGTCGAAAACCTTTTCGAGGCGCTCGAATCGCCGCTGCTCAGATACGCACTTCGGCTGGTGCCCGATGCGGATACGGCGGAAGATGTTGTTCAGGAAGCCTTTATGCGCTTGCACACCCATTTTTCGGAAGTGCGCGAACCCCGGGGCTGGCTCTACCAGACCACGCATAACCTCGCCCTGAACCATCAGCGCAAGACCGCCAGAATCACCCCGCTCGACGTTGCACGCGATCGGTCCGGCGATTCCTTCGAGCCTTCGAACGACCCGCCCGATCCGCGACCGCGTCCGGACGAACAAACTGCCCGGCGCGAAGGGATTGGTTTGGTGCGGAGCGGATTGAAGAGCCTGGACGCGCGGGCGCGCCAGGTGGTTGAACTCAAGTTTCACGAGGACCTGTCCTACAAGGAAATCAGCGCACGCACCGGCCTCTCTGTCGGCCACGTGGGTTATATCCTTCACCACGCCTTGAAATCTCTTGCCGCCGAGCTCGAAAGAGCCGGCTTTGTCCCATGAACCCGAACAAGCCTTCACCGCCGCCGGACGACTTCGAGTCGAAGATCACGGCTTTGTTGCTGGGCGAACTGGCGCCTGACGAGGCCCGCGCCGTCGAGCAGGCGATCGCCGCCGACACGACCCTCACGGCCCTGCGGGATCGGCTCCGGACCATCCTGCCCCTCGTGCGCCAAGCCGTAGTCGGGCCGGAGGCGTCTGCCGGGTCATCCGCCAACGCGCCGCGCTTGTCAGCCGAGCGACGAGATTCCCTCCTGCGCCATTTTAAGACGATCGTGCCTCGATGGTTCGATCTGCCCAGATCCCGCTGGCAATCCTGGCTCATTCCCATGACCGCCGCGGCCGTGTTGATCGTCATGGCCAGCCTGGTCCTCCCCTCGCTCGCGAAGGCAAAGGCAAAGAGCCAAGGTCAATCGCTTGCCTACCGACACGATGCGCCCCCCGCTTCCCTGGTCACCCGTCTTGGCAGGGAGCCCGCCGACGTCCGGTGGGATGCCCAATACCAGATTGATCCTGTGGCCGGGATGCCGATGAGCGGCGAACCAGGAGGCTCGACCGAAACTCGCGAGCGCCTCGTGCAGGCGGTTCAGACCGGGCCGAACTCAAGTCAGGAGGGTGTTGAGGCGGCAGCCAAGGCGGAATCAAGCAGCGCCGAGCCGGCCCGGCCCATGATGGACATTCGAATGCTGATGCGCTACGGGCTTTTGCCAAAAGGGATGAAAACCCTCGAGGAAGCCGGTGAGTCGGCTGCGGCTTCCGGTCCGGCCAAGGCCGCCGAAGAGCGAAAGGCAGATGTCGCCAGCCTTGGCCAACGAATCCTTGCGCGACAACAGCCCCAAGCGGGGGCGCCGGTGCCGTCCGCCTCTTCCCAGAGTGAACTCGCGCCGCTCCCGCTCGAATTGCCGGCCCCGGCTTTCATGGGCACGCCGACCCACGGCCTGGCGTTTGCCGATAGCGATGCCAAGTCCAAGGCAACGGAGATCAGGGACGGTGAAGAGTCCGCGCAAGCGATGACGCGGGGGGAGACTCTGGCCAATTACGGGGACATTCAGCAGAATCGGCACTTCGACGCGGTGGCCGAGGGCGCGCATGTGGATGGCTTTGCCTTGGCCGAGTCGCGCAGAATGGGCGGTGGCGGGATGGGAGGAATGGGAATGATGGGTGGAATGGGAGGTGTCGGCGGAGCGGGTGAATCGGATTCAGACTCGGCTGGCGCAACCGAGGTCGCCCAACGCTTGAGCAAGTCCGACCATGCCGGGGGCGTTCCGAAGCCTGCTTCTTCATCGGACGCCAAGGCCAGCCCGAACCGTTACGCTGCCGGCTACTACGCATATGGGCTTCCTGCCCAAAAAGTCGCCGAGGAGGCGAAGATTCCGGTTCTGGGCGACGTCCCGTTGGTGGGCGCCGACTTCGGGTTGCTTAAGGTTGAACCTGAAAGCTTGGAGCGCGTCGCGGCTGCTGCCAATGCGCCTGCAAGAGAGCCTCAGCCTCTTGGATTGCTCACACCAGGCGCCGGCAAACCGGTCGATTCGAGCGTTCGCCGCGGCGCCGTGGGCAGCGGCGAACAACGCGGGCGGGCTTGGGTTGCGGAGTCGAGTCTCGCACCGACGCGTCAGCTTGCCGACAAGGAGCAGGGGGTTGACCGGCTTGCCGAGTCCGAGGCCGGGCTGGCCGATCTGCGCCTCAGGGTCGCGGGTGTCAACGGTGAGGCAGGCCTCCAACCGCAGGCGCCCGCGGTTGCGGCGTCAGTGGTTGCGGCGCCTGAGTCGGGCGCGCGCGCCTCGGGGTTGATGACCAACGCGGTGGCCTCTGTCGATGCACTCGAGGCAAATGGGCGAGTTGCAGGCGATCTGGTGGTTCAGGAGGTGGCTAAGAAGGCCATCAACCGGCCCTCCGCGCCGCCGCCCGAACCGCAGCCTGAAGTGGCGACCGCGGCCAATCCGTTCTCGACCTTCTCGCTCAATGTGACTGACGTGTCGTTCAAGCTCGCCGCGGCGAGCCTTGAACAAGGCGCGCTCCCGGATGCCTCGCGCATCCGGAGCGAGGAGTTCCTGAACGCGTTCAACTATCGCGATCCGGAACCGGTGCGAGGCGCGCCTGTCGCGTTCGCCTGGGAGCGGGCGCGCTACCCCTTTGCCCACAACCGCGAAGCGATCCGCTTCTCTGTGCAAACCGCCGCGCGGGGCCGGTCGGCCCTGCGTCCACTCAACCTCGTGCTGTTGCTCGACAGCTCGGGCTCGATGGAACGGGCCGATCGCGTCGGCATCGTCCGGGAAGCCCTGTCGGTGCTGGCCCAAAAACTCGAAGCCCAGGATCGGATCAGCGTCGTCGCCTTCGCCCGCACGGCACGGCTTTGGGTCGATGGCGTTCCTGGCAGCCAGGCCAGGGAGGTTCTGGAGGGGGTCGGCCGACTCACGCCCGAAGGGGGTACGAACCTCGAAGACGCGTTGAACGTTGCCTACGAGACGGCGTCGCGCCATTTCGTCAGTCACGGCGTGAACCGCGTGGTTCTGCTCACGGACGGCGCGGCCAACCTGGGCGACGTCGACCCCGAATCGTTGAAGCAGAAGGTCGAGTCGGCTCGCAAGAAGGGGATTGCGCTCGATTGTTTCGGCATCGGGTGGGAAGGGTACAACGACGATTTGCTCGAAGTGCTCTCGAGTCATGGCGACGGGCGATACGGCTTCGTGAACAGCCCCGAGGAAGCGGCCACCGGGCTGGCGGAGCAACTGGCCGGCGCGCTCGAAGTCGCCGCGTCCGACGTCAAGGTCCAGGTCGAGTTCAACCCGCATCGGGCGGCGGCCTGGCGGCAGATTGGCTACGCCAAACATCAGCTCACGAAGGAACAGTTCCGCGACAACACGGTCGATGCCGCCGAGTTGGGCGCGGCCGAGTCGGGCAACGCCCTCTACATCCTCGAACTCGATCCGCGCGGTCAGGGCGACGTCGGCACCGTGCGGGTGCGCTACCGCGAGGCGGCCAGCGGTCTCTACCGCGAGCACTCCTGGCGTGTGCCCTACACCGGCCCAGCGCCCGGGCTCGAAGAGTCCAGCCCGGCCATGCGTTTGGCCGTCACTTCCGCCGCGTTCGCCGAATGGCTCGCATCGAGTCCGTTCGCCGGCGAAGTCACGCCCGACAAACTGCTCGGCGCAATGGCGGGGGTGCCCGACGCCTTCGGTCCGGACGCCCGGCCGAAACAGCTCGAGTCAATGATCCGCGCCGCCAAATCGATCGGCGGACAGTGAAGAGTGAAGGCAACACCATGACAATCCGAACGACACTGGCCCAACAGGGGTTTCTCGAACCGCGGCGGGGCGAAGACGCAACCGACCTTGCAAGGGCCTCCCACATTCTGAAGGACCACGGGGATGCACTCTGCCCGCCCCTCGATCGCCCTCGCAATTGCGGTGGCGCCTTCTCCCATCCGATTCCATCGCAGAGCATCGTCGCGTCGGCTCTTCTGGCCTTGTGGCTGGCAGCGACAGCCTCCGCGGGCGATCCCGATCCTGCCCTGGCCCCTGCCCCAGCCCAGACGCCCGCGTCCGCACCCGCCGCGAGTTCGCCCACCGCGGTCGAGGTCAACGCAATCGCCCTCGACGGTCAACTGGATGCCCAAAAGGCCCGCCTGGTCATCGAGGCGGATTTGCGAGGGCTGACCTCGGGGCGCGAGAAATGCGTCCCGAGCGCGGCTGTTGAGCAGACCATTGCCGTCTCGCGCGCGAAGCTCACCCACACGATTTCGATCCAGATCGACGCCGTTCAAGGCGAGTTGAAGGAGGTTGGGCTCGGCTTGTCGGGTATTGGCGAAATGACGCGAGTGACGAGCGACGCCCTCGAGCATTGGAGCGTGCGGCGCGGACCCGACGGCGCCCGCAGTCTCGTTTTGCGTGTGAAGAGGGCGGACAAGCCGGTCAAGTCGCTCGTGGTGCAGGCCATCGCCGAGACCCCCCTGGGCGATCTTCCGCGGACCGTGACGCCGCTGGCGTTGATCGGCGACCCCGCCTCGCTCAGTCACGGCTATGTGCGCATCGACACACCGCCCGAGCTCGCGATTCGACTCGGCAATCCCGCCGGCGTGGCGCCGATCGAATCCAAGTTCCTGCCTGAAAGCCTGCGGCCCGTGGTGACGCCGGGCGCTCCCGAAACGATCGCGTTCCGTTTTCACGGCACGCCTTACAGCTTGCCCCTGACGATCGAGGCGGCCGACCCGGAATTCTCCCGCGTTGTCGTGAGCCAGTTCCGTCTGCAAGGCCGGCTCAGCGGCGACTCCGCCGAATTCACCCTGAGCGGCCTCGCGCGCGTGAAGAACCCCAAAGGCGGCTCGCTCATTCTGCTTGGCGGGCGGGCCGCGCTCACGGAAGTCAACTCGGCGCCCCACTGGCATTGGCGGCTCGAAGGCGACAAGTACGTGGCCGTGTTCGATCGGGACGGCGCGTTCCCGCTCAAACTCAAGTTCAATGCGGCTGTCCGCCAAACCAACGGCTGGAACGAACTCGATTTCGTCGTCGCGCCCGGCGGGCTGGCGCCGGTGACGATCGAGGGATTGAAAGCCGACACGGAGTTCCGGTTCGCCGACGGCGCCCGGCCCGAGCGTGCGGGCGAGGAGTTCGTGAGCTTTCTTCCGCCGACCGGCGAGGTGCAGCTCGCGTGGAAGGAGGCCCGGCCGGAGACCGAGGGCGCGCTCTTTTACGCCGCCGAGGCGCTGGCGCAAATCGCCATCAGCCCCGGTCTCATGCGGCAGACCGTGCTGCTCGATTTCAAGGTGATGCAGGGCGAGCTCAACCGTGTCGCGTTGCGCCTGCGCGGCGCCGGCGAGGTGACGCGGGTGCAGGGGCCGGCGGTCCTGAGCTGGGCGGTCGAGCCGATGGCCGATAGCGCCGACCGCCGGCTGGCGGTGCAGTTGAACGAGGCGCAGAAGGATCAGTTCTCGTTCCAGGTCCAGTTGCAGACGCCGCTGGGCGCGTTCCCGCAGGCTGTCGAGGCGATGCAGGTGCTGCCCGAAGGCACGACGCGGTTCGGGGGCTGCTACCGGATCGTGAATGAGGGCGCCGTGCGGCTTGAGGTGTTGCAGGCGAGCGGGCTGTCCCAGATTTCGCCCGAGCAATTCCCGCAGACCGACGCCACCCAGGCGCTGGCGCTGGCGGAGCAGACCACCCAGGTGTTTGCCTATCGTTTTTCGGGCGGCGCGTTCGAGTTGCGTGTGCAGGCGGACAACATCCTGCCCGAGCTGGCGGTGTCCGCCCTGCTTGATTATCACCTGGGGGAGACTGAGCTGGCGATCGACGCCGAGTTCGAGGTGGATGTGCGCGAGGCGCCCCTGCGCGAGATGCTGCTGCGCATACCCAAGGGCTACGCCGTCGCGCGCCTGAATGCGCCCGGCCTCAGCGATTACTTCCCGACCGAGAGCGCCGATCTGCCCGAGGCCCAGCTCCGGCTTGTCTACGGCGCCCCGGTCTCGGGCCGCCAGGTCGTACAGTTGCGCCTCGAACGCAACCAGCCCCTCGCCGAATCGGCCTGGCGTCTGCCGCGCATCGACGTTCTCAAGGCGAAATCGGTGCGCGGGCATGTGGGGGTGACGGCGGACGCGGGCTTTCGGTTGACGCCCGGCGCGGCGCAGGGGCTGACCGAGATTGCGGGCGCGTTCTTCCCGAAGAAGCTGGCCGGCATTCAGGCGGCATTCCGGTTGAGCGACGCGGCGTGGCAGGCGACGCTGGCCGTCGAGCGCCTGCCGCAATCGGTCCAGGCCGACACGTTCCACCTCTTCTCGATCGGGGAAGGGATCGCGTACGGCAGCAGCATCATCAACTACGTCGTGTCGGGCGCGCCGATCGGCGTGTTCAAACTCGAGTTGTCGGCCGAGTATTTCAACATCGAGTTCACCGGCAGGGACGTCCGGAACTGGCAGAAGACCGACGGCGGTTACCAGGTCCAGTTGCACACGCCCGTGGCGGGAGCCTACACGCTGCTGGCAACGTACGAGCGCCCCTTCAAACCCCAAGGCGATACCCTCACCTTCACCGGGGCCCGCCCCCTCGACGCCCAGTCCGAGCAAGGCCACACGATTGTGGTCAGCGCCTACCAGTTCCAAGTCAAGCCGGTCAACCTCTCGGACGCCCTCCTGCCGCTCGAAACGGGCGAGGTGCCAGCCGAATACCGGCTCTTTTTCGACGCCCCGATCCTCGCCGCATACCGCTACGCGGCGCGCCCGTTCAACTTGCAGCTCGAACTCAAACCGCTGGCCCAGGGCGAAACGATCAGCCAGGTGGTCGACCGCGCCGCGTTCGCCACACGCATTTCCGATGAGGGCGAAGTGGTGACCGACGCCCGCTATTTCGTGAAGAACAAAGGCGCGCCCCACCTCCGCCTGGTCATTCCCGAAGGCACCCAGCTCTGGTCGGTGACCGTCAATAACGCCCCGGTCGTCCCCGTCACCAGCGACCGCGCGCACCTGATCCCCCTGCCCCAGCACGCCGACGCCGGCGCCGTCAACGATCTGCAGATCAAGCTGGCCGCCCGCGCCAAGGACCGCAAACGCATCGCCGTCGCCGCCCCGATCGTGTCCGCCCCCGTGCTGCTGGCGGAATGGCACCTGGTTCCCGACACCGGCCGGCGCCTGGTCTACCGCCGAGGCCCGCTGACCCCGGTCGGCGCGACACAAAGCGTCACCGGGTTTGCCGGCCTGCGGCGCCTGCTCTCGAGCGAAGTCAGGGACGATCTGCTCCTGGGCCTGGGCCTGGCTTTGGGCCTGAGCATCATCGCCGCATGGCTCTGGCGCCTGGCAAGCGCCCAGGGCGTCCACAAGCTCACGCTCCGCCATTTGCTCGGAGGCGTTCTCGCGCTCGCCGCCGCCGCCCTGGCCGCCATCGCGCTGGTGCACCTCGTCGACCTGGCGCGATCGGCGCGTATCGAGGTCCCGCGCGACCTGCGGTTCGTCGCGCCTGTGCAACAGGCGGACAGCGCCCTCGCTCTGGACATCGCGAACATGCCGGCGGGAGCGTCCTGGTTCGCGTCCGCGTGGGCTCTGGCGCCGGCGCTGCCCGGCCTGCTGCTCTGGCTTTATGGGCTAGCCAGCGCGAAGGCCTGGTTGCGAGTCCTCGCGCGCGTGCTGGGCTGGGTCTTGATCTTATGGGCGGCGCTGCGCTGGCCTAATGGCGCGCCGCTGTTCTTCGGAGTCCTCCTTGCCTTTGTCGTGCTTCACGTGTTTGTGCCCTGGCTGTGGCGCTGGTGGCAGGCGCCGCGCAAACCCGCTCCCGACGCCGGAAGCGTTGCGGCCGCTGCCGCCCTGCTCGTGTTTGGGGCCTGGTTGCTGCAGCCGGCCGCCGCCCTGGCCCAGGCCGCACAGGCCGCCGCTCCCGCCCCAAACAAGACGCCGCCTCTGGCCGAATCGGTGGTCCAGGAAATCCGCGTCGAAGGCCAGTATGCCATCGGGTCGGCCCGAATCCGCTGGCAGGCGCGCCAGGGGGAGGTTCTCCCGCTGCTGCACGCGCCGGGTGTTCTCACGCGGATCGAGTACCCGACCAACAGCGTGCGTTTGGTGCAGACCGCTGCTGCCGACTGGCGCGACACGGCCGTGCTGGCCGAGCAGGCCGGCCTGTGCGAGATCCGGCTCGATTACCAGATCCAGACCGTCACCCGCGAAGGCGAGCGCGCGTTTGCCCTGCCGACGGCGCATGGCCTGGTGAACCGGCTCACGCTTACCCTGGCCGGGCTCGACGTCGAAATCAACGCCCCCCAGGCGGTGTCGGTCCAACCCGTCACCTCGGGCCCGTCCACAAACACCGTGGCGCGCCTGGTGCTGGCGCCTGCGCCCGCGCCGTGGATTGCATGGAAGCCCCGGAGCCGCGACACCCGGCTCGAGAAGGCGGTGTTCTATGCCGAGTTGAGCCAGCTCTTCGTGCCCGGCGCGGGCGTGGTCGAGGCGTTGCACCAGGTCCAGTTGCGGCCCGCCCAAGGGGAGTTGAGCGAACTCGAGTTCGATGTGCCTGCCGGCGCGACCATCACCGACGTCGTCGCCCCGGGGCTTTCCCTATGGCGATTCGATCCGCAGACCCGGCAGTTGCGGGTGCGCCTCACGCCCGCGCAGTCCAAACCGTTCAGCCTGCTCGTCAAATCGCAAATGGCCACCGGCCCGCTGCCCTTCGAGCAGACCGCCGGCCTGCTCGGGGTGCGGGGAGCGGCGGGTCAACTGGGCCTGCTGGGCGTGGCCACGGGCAACGAGGTGCAATTGGACGACGTCCGCGCCGAGTCGTTGTCGCCCATCAACCTCGAGGATTTCCCCGCGGCCATGCTCGATCCGCTCCGGCCCGCGATCGCCGGTCTGACCCTGCGCCGCGCGTTCCGCTACTCGGATGCCGCTGCCACCCTCGCGATCGGGGCGTCCGCGGTCCAGCCCGACGTCCGGGTCGAGGCGGAACAGACTCTGTCGCTGGGTGAGGATCGGACGGTGCTGGCGGCCAACCTCGGGGTCGAGGTGACGCGGGCCGGCATCTTCAAGCTCAGTTTCGTCCTGCCGGCCGGCCTCGATGTCGAGTCCATCAGCGGCCCCGCCTTGAGCCACTGGACCGAGCTGAAGACCGATGCCGGGCGGGTGATCACCCTGCATCTGAAGAGCAAGACCGAGGGCAAACAAACCTTCGCAATCGGCCTGACCGGCCCAGGCGTGCGATCCGCAACGGGCTGGGCGGTGCCGCGCCTGGCCGTGCGAGAGGCCGGCAAACAACGCGGTCAGTTGCTCCTGGTGCCTGAGCAGGGATTGCGTCTCCAGATCGCCTCGCGCGGGGGCGTCACGCAGCTCGATCCGCTCAAGGCCGGCGTGCGGCAGAAAGGAGTCCTGGCGTTTCGATTGCTGCAGTCCGATTGGAGCCTGACCCTGGATCTCGAGCGGGTGGATGCCTGGACGCAGGTCGCCAGCCTTCAGCATGTCATCATCGGCGACGCCCAGCTCAAGGTCGCCGTCAATCTCCAGTACGAGATCGAGAACACCGGCATCAAGACCCTGGGCGTCCGCTTGCCCGCCGACGCCGAGGGTGTCCGGTTCCGCAGTGAGCAACTGGCCGATTTCCGTCCGCTCGAAGGGCAGGCCGGCGCAGCCACGCGCGATTGGGAAATCAAGCTCAACCGCCGGGTCATCGGCAAGTACCTCCTCCAGGTGACGTACAACCTGCCCCTGGGCGACCGGTTGGCCGAGACCGGCATCGTCGGGGTCGAAGCCCTCGATGTGAACATGCAGCGCGGTTTCCTCACGGTGCACGCCGGCGGTCGGCTGCAGGTGCGCGTCGTTTCACCGCCCGAGGCGCTCCAGCCCGCCGAGTGGCAGTCGATCCCGCGCGCCCTGCAGCAGGATGTCGCCGCCACCGCCGCGAATTACACGTTCCGGCTCGTCGAGCCCGCCTATCGCCTGCCCGTGCAAATCGAGCGGCACGCCGCCGCCAAGCTGCTCCCCGCACGCGTGGACAGCCTCACGCTCTCCTCCGTCGTGTCCGATGACGGGATCGTGCTGACGCAAGCGCGCATCCAACTGACGCCGGGAGACAAGCGGCTGCTCCACCTGACCCTGCCCGACAAGGCGCGTTTCTGGTTCGCGTTTGTCAACCAAAGCAGCGTCTGGCCGTGGCGGGAGACCAACCAGGTGCTCATCCCGCTCGAACAGCATGCAAAGACCGGACAACCCACGCTGGTCGAGTTCTTCTACTCGGCTCAGGCGGGAGCCGGCAGTTCGAGGGCGCTGCATCTCGAGTTGCTGGGACCGCAGTTCGATCTTCCCCTCGAGAACATCTCCTGGCGCGTCTACCTCGGCGAACAATGGCGCCTCTCGAGTTGGAAAGGCTCACTCCAGTTGCAGCCGGAGCAGGGCCTGGGCGGCGGAGCCGCTGTCGACCTCGAAACCTACATCCGCAACGAGGCCGCTCTCCAACAAGCCAAAACCAAGGAAGCCGAGCAGTTCCTGAACTGGGCCAATCGTCTCCTGGTTGAAGGCGATCCTGAACAGGCCCGCCGGGCCTTCACCACCGCCTATGGCCTGTCCCAACACGACAACGCCTTCAACGAAGACGCCCGCGTTCAATTGCACAACCTCAAGATGCAGCAGGCACTGGTCGGGCTCAACGTGCGCCAGGCGAAAGTGGCGGGTGAACCGTCGGTCCTCGCCGCCACACCGCGCGCCCTGCGTGAGAGCCAGGCCGCCAATTATACGCAGCAGGAGGCCAAACAACTCATCGAGCGCAACACGGCCGAGGACAACGCCGTTCAGATGCGTTTGGCGGAGCGATTGATCCGGCAGCAGGACGCAGCGGCGGCGAGTCCGGCAGCGATCCGGGTGACAATCCCGGAGCAGGGCCACTTGTTAACGTTCTCAAGACCGCTCCACGTCCAGCCTTGGGCCGATCTTTCCCTCAATATCCACGCGCGCCCCGCCCAATCCATATCCCTCACCTTCCGTCTCACCCTCCTCATCTGCGTTGTCTTCCTGGTCGGATTCTTCGCCTGGCTGGGCCGGACCAAAACACCCGCAAGGGCCAGTTGAGTGAGCAAGTGGTCGGGCGCTTTTTTCGCCTTTCCATTCCGGGGCCGGTCTGTAAGTTTGGGACACGAATCGTGATTCGATAACCGAATCGAGACATCGCATTTACTATTATGCCACTAACACACACCAAAGAACTGTTCGCGAAGGCCCTCAAGGGAAAGTACGCGCTGGGGGCCTTCAATGTGAACAACATGGAGCTCGTGCAGGCAATCGTCGAGGCCTGCGAGGAGGAGAAAGCTCCGCTCATCCTCCAGATTTCCAAGGGCGCCCGGCAATATGCCAACCCTGTCTATCTCAAGAAGCTCATCGAAGCGGCTGTCAGCGTGAGCAACATCCCCATCGCGGTCCACCTCGATCACGGCGACACCTTCGATCTGTGCAAGCAATGCATCGACGAGGGATTCACCAGCGTGATGATAGACGGCAGCCACCTGCCATTCGAAAAGAACGCCGAGCTCTGCAAACGGGTGGTCGATTACGCGCACAAGCACAACTGCGTTGTCGAGGGCGAGCTGGGCCAACTGGTTGGCGCGCAACACGATGACGGCGAGGAAGGCGGCGGTTACTCGAAGGGCGGCGTCTACACGCATCCGGATGAAGCCGTCGAGTTCGTGAAGCAGACAAACGTCGACTCGCTGGCGGTGGCCATCGGCAACTCGCATGGCGCTTACAAGTTCAAGGGGACACAGCACCTGAACCTCGATCGTCTCAAGGCGATCAAGAAGGCGCTCTTGGATGCCGGTCTGGGCGATTACCCGCTGGTGCTCCACGGCGCATCGAGCGTGCCCAAAGCCCTCGTCCAGGAAATCAACCAGTACGGCGGCAAACTGGGCGAAGACGCCGCCGGCGTGCCCGAGGCCGACATCGAGATCGCCCGGAGGACCGGCTGCACCAAGGTGAATATCGACACCGACCTGCGCCTGGCCCTGACCGCCGGCATCCGCAAGGCCTTCGCCGAAAACCCGAAGGAATTCGATCCGCGCAAGTACCTCGGGCCTGCCCGTGCCAAGGTCAGAGACCTGGTTCGGCACAAGGTCAAGAACGTCCTCTGTTGCGCCGGTCACGCGTTCGACTGATCGCAGAGCCCGGATGTCAGACTCCGCGGACTCCGCGGAGCTTTATGAAACATCCCGGTTAAGCCGAAGCGGCGCGCCCGGTTCCTGGACCGCCGCCTGGGCAGTTCTCAGTTCCAGTCCACGACAACGGCCGGCCTGAAGAACGTCTGTTCCCGATTCAATCATGCCGGTGCGAGACGCATCCTCACCCGAGGATGCGTCTCCTGCTTCTGCACTCAAGGCCTTCCCGGAAGGACGACTCGTCCCCGCGAGATTGCTCGTGCTCCCTCCAGCCTTCATCGCCACCTTTGTCGGAACTTTCTCGCAAGACACCCGGGCGGTCGGCAAGGGTATCGACCAAGGCTGCGACGAAGATCGTGCCGGCGCACAGTCAAACGTGGGATACACACGCAATGAATTCTGCACAATGGTTCCTTGGCATGCTCCTGGCATGCGCCGCAAGCGCGGCGCAGTTCGGCGAGCCAGTCGTCCTCGAAAACGCACATTTTCGCTACACCATCGCCGCCGACGGCCGCAACCTCGCCTTCGTCGACAAGGCTTCAGGCACGGATTACCTCAGGCCGGGCCCGCCCACCTTCTGCGCCTCGGTGCTCCGTGCCGGAACCGAGCACCCGGCCCGGTCGGTCTCGCTGGCTGAAAACCGCCTGCGTCTCGGCTTCCCGGACCTGGATCTCGATGTCACTTTGCGGATCGACCATCGTCCCTCCTGCATTCGGGTCGGGGTCGAGGCCATCCGCGGCGCGGACATCGACGCGCTGGTCTTCCTCAACGTCCCCCTCACGGTGCGGGGCGCGCCGGACGAGCCGTTCGGCGCGTGCGCCCTCTCGCTCAACCTCATCACACGGGTCGATCAGCTCCCGGTCCTGCAGACCCAGCTCCGGGCCGCCGCACACCGCAAGTTCGGCATCGTCGGCGCCAAGATCGCGCTGGTCGCAATGCCGGTCGGCGGCCTGTTGCCTGCGCTGAAGGGTGCCTTGGAGGAGGCGGACGAGATGCCTTTGTGCAAGGTGGCTGGGCCCTGGGCAAAAGAAGTCCCGTTCAATCGCGGTTCCTATCTGTTCAACTTCGGGTCGTTGACCGAGGCGGCCGTGCCGGAGTGGATCGAGATGGCGCGCAGCCTCGGTGTGACGCAAATCGACAACCACGGCGGTGGCGGGTTCTTCAGGTTCGGCGACTTCGCGCTCGACAAGGAGAAGTGGCCTGACGGATGGGAGACATTCGCCCGCATCGTGGCCCGGCTGCACGAGGCCGGGATTGACTCGATCTTCCACAGTTACGCCTTCTTCATCGACAAACAGTCCAAATACGTCACCCCCGTCCCGGATCCGCGCCTCGACGCGTTCCGCGCCTTCACGCTCGCCGAATCGGTCGGCCCCGATGCCGACATCCTGCCGGTCGAGGAGTCCACGGCCGGCCTGAGCACAATCACCGGCTTCTTCGAGCACAACAGCGTGGTCCTGCATCTGGGCGACGAACTGGTGAGCTTCGGCGGAGTCAGCCAGCAGCCGCCCTGGCGCTTCACAGGCGTCCGGCGCGGCGCCTTCGGCACCCGGCCCGCCGCCCATCCTCAGGGCGCCCGCGCCCGGCACCTCAAGGAATGCTTCGGCCTGTTTGTCCCGGACGTCGAATCGTCGCTCTTCGAAGAGATCGCCGCCAATCACGCCGAGATCGTCAATCGGTGCGGATTCGACGGCCTCTATCTGGACGCGATCGACGGCAGCTCGATCCTGCGCGGCGCCGACGAATGCTGGTACTGGGCCGACAAATTCGTGATCGAAATCCAGAAGCGATTGAAGAAGCCCGTGGGCATGGAAATGAGCGCGATGTGGCATCATTTCTGGCAGTACCGCACCCGATGGCAGGCCTGGGATTACCCCCAGCGCGGACACAACCGGTTCATCGACCTGCACGCCGGCGCCGTCAACGGCGGCCTTCTGCTCCCGCTCCACCTGGGCTGGTGGAATTTCCAGTCGTTCAATCCGCCCCAGATCGAGCCGACTTACCCGGACGTCATCGAGTATCTCGGCGCCAAATTGGTCGGATGGGACGCCGGCATCTCGCTCGCCGGCGCCATCAACCGGGATCAACTCCGCACCGTGCCCCTGTTCCGCCGCACAGTCGACATCCTGCGCGCCTGCGAGGAACTCCGCCACTCCGGCGCCTGCGACGAACGCGTTAAGGCCGAGCTGCGCCAGCCCGGACAGGAATTCGCGCTGATCACGGATGCCGGCGGCAAACCTCGCTTTCGCCGCTCCCGGTCCCATGCCCAGGTTGCCGCGCCCGACGCGCCGTGGTCGCTCGAGTGGCAGGACGTTAACCCGTTCGACGCGCAGCCGCCGGCGCTCCGGATCGAGGCCCTGATGTCGGCGGCGCCTTATGACGATCCGCGCGCCCGGGTGATCGCCGACCTCGCCGGACCGGAGGCGACCCTTTGGAAGGCCAGCACCGCCCAGGGCGTCGCCTGCGCCCTCACCGACACGGGTCTGGCCGACGGCACGCCCGTTGTGACCCTGACCGCCACCAACCGCGGCGCCGTGCCGCGAAACGCCGCCTGGGCGCGATTCGAGCGGCGTTTCGATCCGCCGCTCAACCTCGAGACCCTGCAGGCGCTCGGCCTCTGGATCGAAGGCGACGGCCAGGGCGAACTGGTCGCCGTCCGGCTCGAAAGCCCGCGCCACATGGCGTTCGGCGCCGTGGCGGATCGCTATGTGACGGTCGATTTCACCGGGCGGCGGATCCTGACGCTTGTCGAGACCGAGTCGTCGCGCTGGAGCGACTTTCAATGGAACGACGGCAAGCACGCCTACAACGTCTATCGCGAGACGGTCAACTTCGCCGCCATCGAGTCGATGAGCGTCTGGCTCCAAAACCTCCCGCCCGGCCAGGAGGTCCGCTGCCGTCTCGGGCCGATCAAGGCCCTCCCAATGCTCACGGGCGCCCTCAGCAATCCAACCCTCACCGTCAATGGCATGCACTGCACGTTCCCCGCGGACCTGAGTTCGGGGAGTTGGCTCGAGTTTGACGGGACGGGCGACGCCCGGCTCTATGGATCCAAAGGCGAACCGATCGGACAGGTGACGCCGAAGGGCGGGGCGCCCGCCCTGCGCCCCGGCCCCAACGCGTTCGGCTTCTCGTGCGCCCCCGCCTCAAAACCGCCGCCTCGAGCCCGGGTGACGATCTTCTCCCGCGGTGAGACACTCTAGCCCGGATTTCTCACCACCGGGAGGATGACAACGAAATCCGGGCTGGCTGATGACGGTGATTGTCTCCAGACAGCGGATCGAGGATCTCGTCCCTCCGAGTCCCGCCCACTGGGTTGACTCCGCCCCGCCGCATCGGCACGCTCGCCGCGTGCGAATTCCCTGCGCTGCACTCTGCCTCCCGGGTCTGGCCTGGCTCGCCTGCGCCCAGCCGTCCGCGTCCCCCGGTGACGGCGCGCTGCGTCCGTGGACGGATTACCGTGTCATCATGTGGGTTGGCAACCGGGCCTGGGCGCAGCCCGACAAAGTGCCTCTGTTCCTCGATCGCCTGCGCGAAATGGGCGTCGACACCGCCATGGCCTACGGCACGGACGCCGCGGCGCAGCCTTACCTCGATCGGCAGTTTCCCTACTACGTCGAAAACATCGTCAACCGCGGCCTCTGCCTGAAATGGAACTCGAGCGTGACGGACTGGGAAAAACACGTCACCGCCTGGGCAAAGAACGGGCGGCCTGAGACCGCGTTTGTGCGCGATTATTGTCTCGACGACTCCGAGTGGCTCGACTGGGCGCGCGACCAGATGCGTGCGGCCGCCCGGCGGCACGGCCCAAATGCGCCGCTCGCTTACGACATCCGCGACGAACTCTCGGTGACCGTCTCGGCCAATCCGTTCGACTACGATTTCGCCCCGGCGGCCCTGGCCGGCTTTCGCGCCTGGCTTAAGGCCCAATACCGAGACATCGAGGCGCTGAACGCCGCGTGGGCGGCATCATTCGCCACGTGGGATGACGTGCGGCCCTTCACCACCGACCAGATCAAGCACCGCATGGCAAGCGGGCAGGCCTCGCCCCGCGGCAATCCGAATTGGCAGGCCCTGCAGCACCTCGATGTCCGGGCCCTCGCCGCTCTCAAGGAACCTGTCCGCTGGAATCTGGCGCCTTGGTGCGACTTCCGCACCTACATGGATTTCTGCCTCGAACGGACGCTCGGCGCTCTGCGCCAGGCGGCGCGCGCTATTGACCCACAGACGCCCGTCGGCATCGAAGGCACCCAGATGCCGCACGCCTTCGGCGGCTATGACCTCGCGCGCCTGGCGCGCGTGCTCGATTGGGTCGAGCCCTACGACATCGGCAACGCGCGCGAAATCTTCGGCTCGTTCATGCCAGGCCGCCCGATTCTCACGACGGTCTTCGAGAAAGAGGCCAACCCGGCCCGCCGGCGCCTCTGGCATCTGCTGCTCGAAGGGGACCGCGGATGCATCATCTGGTGGAGCGAAGATTGCATCGATTGGGACCGCGGGGACTATCCGCTCACGCCCAAAGCCCTGGCCCTGGCCCCCGTGCTCCGGGAACTGCGGTCGCCCCTGGCTCGATTGTTTCTCCGGGCCGAGCGCGAACGGGACCCGATCTTCATCCATTATTCCCAGCCCAGCATCCAGGTCAACTGGCTGCTCGAATCGACGGTGGACGGCTCGACTTGGCACCGGCGGTTCTCGAGTTTCGAGGCCAGCCACAACCGACAAGCCAAAGTCCGCAACGCGTGGCTCAAGGCCCTGCAGGATCTGGGCTGGAGCCCGCAGTTCATCGCTGCCGACCGGCTCGAGCGACTCGAGCCCGCCCCGGCGACCGACTGCACCGTCGTCCTGCCCCAGTCTTGGGCCATGTCCGATCCCGAGATCGAAGCCGTCCGCCGGCTCGTTCACGAACAGCCGCCGCACGCGCGCCCCGCCCCGCGCCGCGCGGTGTTGTGCTCGGGTGCGCCCGGGCTGTTCGACCAACGCGGGCGGCTCCTGGCCGCACATCGGCTCGACGGGCTCTTCCCCGGAACGATCGATGCGAGACCGGCCGTCCGCCATGCCAACGCGCCGGCGCTCCGCAGCCTCGACCTCGATCTGGCCGCGTTCCCCGCGGAACGGCTCAAGCGCGTCCCCGATCCCGCCCTGTGGCGCTGGCTGCATGAACAGGTCGGGCACGGCCCGATCAGAGTGCCGGTCGAGGCCCGGGCGCGGGTGCATCGTTTCAGGATCGGCGATGCCCGGCTCGTCGCCATCGAGCGCAACGTCGATTACCACATGAGCGAGGATCTCGAGCAGGCGGGCGGAAACGACGCGCTCGAAGAACCGATCGAACTCACAGCCGAATTGACCGGCTCATCCGGACCGTTGCACGTCTATGACCTGCGCGCCGGACGCCATCTCGGCCGCCTCAGCCGCTGGACCTTCACGCTTGATCCCTGGAGCCCGTCCCTGTTCGCTTTGCTCGAGGAACACCAGACCCCCGATGGCCTGATCGAGGGGCTGCTCGAGCCCCAATCCGATTCTCAGAAGAACCCTCAGTCGCGTGGACGTTGATCGTACCGGCGGATGGCCTCCATCGCTGCGGGGCGCAACCTCTTCCAACGGGCCAGTCATTCCGTTGCGCCCGGGCTGCCTCAGACGGTATGGTGCGGCCTGTGAGCGGTGGACGGGACCATATCCGCGCCAAGCTGGGCACGGTGCCGCACAAGCCGGGCGTGTACCTGATGAAGGACCGGTTTGGCACGGTGATCTATGTCGGCAAGGCCCGGGATCTGCGGCGTCGGGTCAGCCAGTACTTTCAGCCCTCGCGCCGCATGGCCTGGGATCTGAAGTTCAACGCCCTGGTCGCGGCCATCCATGACTTCGACACGCATGCGGTCAAGAGCGAACCGGAGGCGCTGCTGCTCGAAGGCAAGCTCATCAAGGAATTCCGGCCCCGCTACAACATCAGCTTCCGCGACGACAAGCGCTTCCTGCTTGTCAAAGTCAACCTCGCCGATCCGATCCCGCGCTTCACACCGACGCGGATCGAGCACGACGACGGGGCGCGCTACTACGGCCCGTTCAGCAGCTCCGGTCCGGTCCGCCGCACGCTGGCGCTGGTGCGGCACAAGTTCAACCTGCGCGGGTGCCGGCCTTTGACCCCCAGCGAGGCCGACTACAAGCACTGTCTCTACGCCCACCTCAAGGTCTGCACCGCGCCGTGCATCGGCAACGTCACGCGCGACCAGTACCGGCTCCAGGTCCAGGCCGCCTGCGATTTCCTCGATGGCCATTGCGCGGAGATGGCGTCCGAGATCGAGGCCGAGATGAAGCAAGCCGCCGCCGCGCTGGAATTCGAGAAGGCGGCCCAGTTGCGCGATCTGCTCACCGACTTGCGCCGCACCACGGAGCCGACCCGCAAGTTCGTGCGCATCCCCTACTCGCTGCCGGTCGCCATCGATCCCGCCAAAGATCTCGAAGAGCTCGCAACCCTGCTCGGTCTCCCCGCCCCGCCCGAGCGGATCGAGGGATTCGACATCTCGAACATCAGCGGCACGTTCGCCGTCGCGTCCATGGTCAGCTTCCGCCACGGGCGGCCCGATCGCGCCCAATACCGGCGCTTTCGCATGAAGACGGTGACCGGCCAGGACGACTTCGCCTGCATGGCCGAGACGATCCGGCGCCGCTACGCGCGATTGCTCCGTGAGAGTGGCGGATCAGCGGAGCAGACCAGGCCCCGGTTGCCGGATCTCATTTTGATCGACGGCGGCAAGGGGCAGCTCGGCGCGGCGTGCGCCGAGCTGGCAAAACTGGGCCTGGACGCCCTGCCCGTGATCGGACTGGCAAAGGAGTTCGAGGAAATCTACCGGCCCGGCGCGCGCGAGCCGTTGCGCTGGAGCCCGGAGTGCGGCGCCCTCAAGCTGCTGCAGCGGGTGCGCGACGAGTCGCATCGCTTCGCCAACACCTACAACGCCCAGATCCGCCTCAAGAAGATCTCCGAGAGCCTGCTCGACGAGTTCCCCGGCATCGGCGAGCAGCGCAAGGCGGCCCTGCTCAAACGGTTCGGATCGGTCCAGCGCCTGCGGCGCGCCACGGTCGAGGCGCTGGCCAGCGTGCCCGGATTCGGCGGCAAGGCGGCCGCCGAACTGAAGGCCTTCCTCGATGCCCGGTCTGCGCAGTCGACCTCCCAGACGCCGCAGGCATCGCCGTGTTCGCCGCCCGACGCGGCCTCGACGCCGAGCGCGGCGGACGGCGTGCTGTAGCCCCACGGGGCGGAATCGCGCCCGAACGAATCCAGGATTAAGACCCGCTTGGGCGGGTCCGCCGCCC
>CAYPUR010000063.1:0-22325 GCA_964413865.1 uncultured Verrucomicrobiota bacterium | reverse complement strand
ACAGACATCGGTGCAGACGCGCCGGGTCAGGGGACCCGGCCTACAAGCTGATGATGCCCATAGCAGGCCGCGTGCCCCCACGCGGCGAGAGGACTCGATTTCCACCGACAGACTCCAGGCGCACTGTGCGCAGTGCTGCGCCTACGGTGTGGGCGGCAACGGCCCCGACCGGATCAGGACGCGGCTGCCTTGTTCTGGTCCGAATGGCCTCGTGCGATGAACTCGCCCAGCTCGGCCAGGCCCGGGACAATGAGATCGGGCGTCGGCTGAGCCTCGGCGGCCTGGTCAGCCGTCGTCTCGCCGGTCAGCACCAGCACGCCGAAGGCGCCGGCGCGGCGAGCCATTTCGACATCCGTATAGAGCCGGTCGCCGACCATCGCGAGTTGGTTGGCGCGGAGGCGGTGGCGTCGGAGAATGCCGCCGAGCATCGCGGGATCGGGTTTGCCCATGACAGCGGTCGGGGATCTGCCGGTCGCGGTTGACAGGGCCGCGCAGATCGAGCCGCAATCGACAAGAACGGTCGGCGCGTCGGTGGGGCAGACGCGGTCGGGGTTGGTGGCGAACCAGGGGCGGCCCTGGACGATCCACCAGGCGGCCCGACAGAGCCGCGGGTAGGTGAGGGTCAAATCGAAGCCGACCACCACGGCGTCGGCGCTTGCGTCCGGATCGTCGGGGACGATCTGAAAACCGGCCTCGGCGATTTCGGCGCACATGCTGTCCGTTCCGAGCACGAAGAGTCGGCGGATCTGAGGCCAGCGGGTCTGGAGGTGTTCGATGGTGGCTTGGGTGGAGGTGTAGAGTTGGCCGGGATCGATGAGAACGCCAAGGTCGCCGAGGCGGCGTGTATAATCGGCGAGGCTCTTGGACGGGTTGTTGGTGAGGAAGGTGTAACCGATGCCCAACCGCTTCAGCAGATCGAGGAAGGGAAGGGTTGTGTCGAAGAGCGTGCTCCCCCGATAGATGGTGCCATCCATGTCGAGGGCCACGTGTCGGATTGGCTGCACGCGGAGGAGATCAGAGGGTTTCTGGCGCTGCTGAGGCATGGCAGGCGATGACATTCAACGGTTGAATGCGCACCTGGCCCATGAACCCAAAACGCTCAACGTTCAACGCTCAACGTTCAACGCTCAACGTTCAACGCTCAACCAAGAGGAAGCTACTCGCGGCGGGTGGCGCGTTCCTGGAGCCAGGCGATATCGCGGTTGTTGGGGCTGGGGTTGTCGTAGGGGATGATCTCGCCACGCTTCAGCGGCGGCTTGGTGCGGGGGTCCTTCCAGGATTTGAGTTCCGAATGGCCGTCGGCGAAGGAGAGTCCGCCCCCCCCTCCGTGGTAGCTGGCGGGAATATCCACGATGTGGAACGAGGACGGGTTGTTGGGGTAACCGGTCATGTCGACGACGAACATGCCGTCGTTGATGCTGTCCTCGCGTTCATCGAGGAAGACAAATGTCATGGTGGGGCCCGGATCGTTCATGTCGGTGTACTTGCGATAGATCCGCCAGCCCGGTCCGGACCAGCCCATCGCGATGCCCTCTCCGCGTCCGCCGACCCAGTTCAGCATGGACATGGTGCGGACTCGCGGCAGGACCTTGCCGCGAACATTGACGGTGCTCTTGTCGGCCGGGCACTTGAAGATGCCGGCGCTCTGGCCGCAGTAAGGCCAGAGGATCGAGTTGGTGAGGTTTGCGGTCACGTCCCAGTTCTCGCGGTTGGCGGCGTCGTAATCGAGCCAGCCGCCGACCCATTCGTAAGGGCCATGTTTGGCGTAGGGCAGGACATCGCGGTTGTCCTCGACGTAGAGGCGCCAGGCCAACAGGAGTTGGCGATGGTTATTCATGCACGCAATGCCCTGGGCCTTGGTCTTGGCCCGGCTCAGGGCGGGCAGGAGCATCCCGGCGAGGATCGCGATGATGGCGATCACCACCAGCAGCTCGATCAGCGTGAAACCGCTCCTGGCGCGGCGTGAACTCTGTTTCATAGCACTGCACTCATCTGTGTGGTTTGGCATTCGGGCCGCGGGACCTTAAGGGCCCGCGGCCCGGCCTGAACGGAATCCTCAAGGCACCGCCTGCACACGGTAGAACGCGCATTCGGCGGGCGCGCTCGAGTCCGTGAACGACGTGGCCGTCAACTCGCCGGAGACGTCGGCAAACGACGCCGGGTCAGCGACATTGGTGCTGCGGAGCACTTTGTACTTGGCCGCAGTGCCGCCTTCCCACGTCAACTCGATGCCTGCGCCGGTGCGGCCGATGGTGAGAATGCGGAACTGGGTGGGCGCGGCCAGGGACTTGATTTCGATATCATCGATGTAGACGGGGGGATGGCCGGTGCCATTGGACGAACTCCAGGCGGCCATGAACACGGGCACCCAGTTGGTCGCAGAGCCGACGAACGGGGCGCGATCGGCGATGATTTGCGGGTTGCCGCTGCTGGGGCCCTTGACGATCGAGTACGTGCCCTCGGCGGTGTGCGTGGTCAACTGGTACTCTTCCCAGGTCAGGGGCGTGTAATCGATGCCCGAATCGAGCCAGCCGCCCGTGTAGATCGTCAGCGAGGTCTCGTCTCCGATCGTGGCGTCGCGCGAGCCGTAGCCCAGCAGCGCGTTGTCGCCGGCGATGCAGTTGCCGTCCTCGGCGCCGTAGAGCGACATGCGCAGGTAGGTGGCGGTCGTGGCATCGACCGAGGCGGGAACATAGGCCCACCAGGTGATCTGAACGTCCGATTGCGCAGGCTCGCCCCAGGCGACGGTTGCGCCGGCCCGCTGGCCCCCTTCGATCTTGAGGCACTTCTCTCCAGAATGAGGCGCCACAACTGTCGAGTTGACAACCTGAACCTTGGTGGGCACTGGGTCCTTGCCCGACCCGGTCCCGCTGACCTCAGTGGTGATCCACGGGCCCTTGGGATCGGCGTCCTCGTCCACACCCGGGACCGCGGCGTCGTAGCTCTCGAAGCCCTCGGTGAAGGGCGTGGTCAGATCCATCGAGCCCTCGACGGTGAGGCTGATGTCGTCGATGAGGAAGTAGCCGTCGTCGTCGCTGTTGCCCTCATGGACGATGCGCAGCACCGTCGGCACGGCCACTTCGCAGCGGGAGAGTTCGGCGCCGGTGACGACCGGGGTGTCCATGTTGTCCAGGTAGAGGTCGAAGGTCAGGGCATTGGGATCAATGACGATGCGGTGATGCTGCCAGACCTCGTCGGTATGATTAACTCCGGTGTTGACCCAGGCGGCTGCGCCCGGCCCCACGCCGTCGTAATAGAAAATGTTCTGCGTGGCGGCGCGGTCGGCCCGGTACGCCAGGTAGTCGTCGCCGTTGTAGTCCGACCCTTCACCGCGCAAGATGAGGTAGAAGTTACGGTCGCCGGCGCCCTTGACGGTGTAGAGCCAGAAATCGAACTGATAAGAGCTGCCGCTGCGGGCCTGGGTGAAATGGACCTGGGCCTCGCTGCCCGAGCGCAGGAGCAGGGCGTTGTTGCCCGAGTTGGCCTGCCAGTTGACGACCTGCACGCCGCTGCCGGCGTCGCTGCCCAGCGGATCGTCATCGATGACCCTCATGTTGGGATGCGTGGGATCGGCGTCCGACACGTCGGCCAGACTCGTCGCCACCGCCTCGTCACCGTCGAAATCGTCGGCGAAGACGGGCGCCGCGGCCTGGCCGGTGGGGAGGATCCAGGCGCACAGGAGCAGGAGCGTGAGAAGGAGAGTGGTCGGCAGGGATCGGGCGGCGCCTTGATGGCAGATAGATGGAGCGTCGTTGCGTGGTTTCATGTTCATATTGCGCTTGGTCTCACTCTTCGTGATGCAACCCCGAATAGGCAAAGCCCTTCGGGCGAAGGTCAGTTTACAGACACTAGGCAATCAATACGGATTCGCCTTCCAGTCGTCAACCCGATTCTGCCCGGTTTTGCCCTCCGCGGGCCAGGCGAAGCCCGCCGTCGAGCCGGTCCCGCGCGATGCCCGCCTCTCTATCGCCCGAGGAGGCCCATCCACCAGGAGCGCCGGAGGCGGGGTTCGCGGTTGACGGAATCCCGGACGCGCGCGCCGAGTGCGGGCGGGGGGGGCGTCTGGGCGGCGTCGAAACGGATCATCTCCTCGGCGTTCGAGAACTCGAGTGCGGTCTGGCCGGGCCGCAGGGTGTGATGCTGTTCGACGGTCTGTTCCTGGCGGGTGCGGCGGGGGGTTGGAGGCGACGGTTCCATAGCGCCCTCATGCGGTTTTGGAGAATGCGGTTGCGAAGGCCTTGCGGGCCCGGTGCAGTTTGCCGCGGACGGCGTCAGCGGTCTGGCCGGTGAGGTGTGCGACTTCGGTGTAGCTGAGCTGTTCATCGGCGACCAGGAGCAAGAGGAGCCGATACTCGTCGGGCAGGGCGTCGAGCGTGGTCTGGATGCGCTGGCCCAGCTCCTTGGTTTCGAGAATGCGAAGCGGGCTTTCGGCGGCGCCCGGGGCATGGTCCCAGAAGGTGGCGTCGGGCTGGCTGACCATGGTGCGGTTGTGCCAGGCTTGCTGGAGATTGCGGCAGTGATTAATGGTGATGCGGTAGAGCCAGGTGCGCACGGCGGATTCGCCCCGGAACTGGTCATAGTGGCGATACGCCTTCAAGAAGACGTCGTGGGCCGCGTCCTCCGCCTGGGTGGGGTCGGCCAACAGCCTGAGTGCGAGGTAATAAATGGCCTGCGCATGGGCGGCGTAGATCGCCCCAAAACCCGTGCTGTCCCACGCGGACTGGGCGGGGACCGGCGACGGCTCGGCTTCGACAAGGTCCGACATGACCAACGCAGACTGCACAGCGGATTGGACCGCAAGGGCAGGGGAAAGTCACACATGAAAATGCACCGATCCGCACCCGGGGGCATCATCGGCTGGCCGGGCCCCAGAATTGGAACCAGATCATGTAGGCGTAGAGAATGGCCATTGTGCCCACGAACAGGCACCACCACAGGAAGAGATTGCGCACGCCGCGATTGCGGGCCCGTTCCGCCTCGGGCAGGCGGGCGTACTCCCAGGACCAGATCATGCCGCGGATGCGGTCCGGGTCGGGGGGGCGTGTGAGGAGGGAGATGATGACCGTGAGGGCCATGCAGGTCGCCCAGACGACGAAGGTTCGGTTCAGCCAATTATCGAAGGGTTGCAGCCATGTGACCCGCTTGAAGAGGACGGACTCGACCAGCCAGGTGTAGGGAAAGGCGAGCAGCAGGACCGCGGTTGCCGCCGTGGCGTTGGCGCGTTTCCACAGGACGCCAAGGAGGAAGATGGCGGCGATGGGCGCGGCCACCCAGGCCCCGATGTTCTGGATCAGGTCGAACACGCCCAGTTGCCGGCGGGTGAACCAGAGGGCGAGCCCGGTCGCCATCGCCAGGATGACAAACGCGCTGGCGCGTCCGACCAGGACGAGGTGGCCTTCGGAACGTTCACGTCCGAGCAGAGGGCGGTAGAGATCCATGGTGAACACGGTGCTGCATGAGTTGAGGACGGAGCTGACGTGGGAGAGCATGCCGCTGGCCAGGCCGGCCATGACAATGCCGCTGAGCCCGATCGGCACGAGTTCGCGGACCAGGGTCGGGAAGGCCTGGTCCTTGTCCGGGAGGCCGGGGTAGAGTCTGGAGGCGACGATTCCCGGGACGACGACCAGGAGCGGCAGGAGGATCTTCATGAACCCGGCGAAGACGACTCCCATGCGGGCGTCCCATTCGCTGCGGGCGCCCAGGCAGCGCTGGACGATGAATTGATTCGAGCAATTGTACCAGATCCCGATCGAGATGAACAGCGTCCAGACGCCGAACCACGGGTAGTCCTTGTCGGTGATGGGGTAGATGATCTTGAACTTCTCGGGCGCGGCGTGCATCAACTCGCCCAAGCCGCCGACCTGGTGCAGTCCGAGCACGGTCACCACCAGGCCGCCGAGCATCATGACGACGAACTGGAGGAAATCGGTCCATGCCACCGAGATGAGGCCGCCATAGATTGTGTAGCTGCCGGCCAGGAGCGCCAGGCAGACAATGGTCGTGGTTTCCTCGATGCCGAACATGCCTTTCATGGCCTTGCCTCCGGCGAGCATGACGACGGCCATCTGGGCGATGATCCAGAGCACGAGCGAACAGACGGCGAAGATGTAGCGGCAGGCGGCGTTGTAGCGGCGTTCGAGGAACTCGGGCATGGTGTAGAGCCCGCCCCGGATGTAGTAGGGCAGGAAGACCCAGATCAGGGCCGAGAACGTGAACCAGTTGCCCCATTCCCACTGGGCGACGACGAAGCCGACCGCATACGCCACACCGATCATGCCGATGAAATGCTCGGTGCTGATGTTTGACGCGATGATCGAGCCGCCGATGGTGTACCAGGGAAGGCCTTCCCCGGCCAGAAAGTAGCCGCGCGTGCCGGCTGTCTTGCGCCTCGCAACCCAGAGCCCCAGTCCGATGTTGAACAGCAAGTAGAGGCCGAACAGGACGAAATCGAGCCGATGGTTCATCATGAATCACTGTCCCAACTCGACCGGCAAGGGCACATCGGCCCACCCGGCCCGGCCCAGCGCGATATCGCGCTCGACGAACTGCCAGATGACCACGCGCTTGCCTTCGAGAATCTCCGGGTTGGTGCTGAGCTTGCGTCGGACGTCGGTCGACGCCCCGCCGTCGCTGACAATGGCGTCCACCGGCGCCTGCAAGACGTGCGCCAGGTGCGAGACAAACCCGGCCGACCCGGGCAGCAAGCGCTTGGTGGACCGCCGCTCGCCGGTCTCGGGATCGGAAGATTCCGTCCCGACAACCGCTGTGCCCAGGGATCGCGGTTCGGGGAGCTGATAGATCCGGCAAAAGCTGTCGCCAAGCAGAAGCAGAGGCGATGGATGGATCGGGTGTCGATACGTGCCCGGTCGTTCGGAAGGGCCGGGCACGAGCGGACCAAGGGCGGGATCGAGCACCTGTTCGCATTCGATCCGCTGCGGGGCGTACATGTCGCGCAGGCCCGGGATCTGCATCATTTCGAGGATGTCGCCCCAGCGATCGACGGCGGCCTTGCGCAGTGTGAATGCGGTCGTTGCCGGGGGCGCCCAACCCAGATTCTGCAATCGCGCCGCCACGGCTTCGGCGGCCAGGCGCGCGCCTTGGGGTGTCCAGTGCGTGTCGTGCGCCAGGTACAGCTTTGCGGACGGCGCGTTCGATCGCGCCCTTTTGAACACGGACAGCAAGTCGACCGCGGGGACGCCGCGTCTCTCGAGTTCGGCAATCAGGTCGCGGGTCGGGGATGCAAAGCCGGCCGTGCGGGCGTCGGCTCGGGCCGTGAGTTGTTCGGCGTAGACGCTCGGTTTGCCCGGCACGGGGACGACCAGCAGTTGGATGCCGCGCTGTCCGAGTTGATCGTGGAACCGCCGGATGGCGCGCGCGACGCTCTCCCAGTGCGCGGCGGGCGCCGCGGGCTGGACCCAGCGCGCCGCGGCGTCTCCGGTGTCCGGGCGGCTGCCTTCGATCAGGAACCGGACATCGGGACGATAGAAGAGCCAGCCGTCGCGGCCCTTGACCGCCTTGGCGCCGGCATCGCCAAAAGCCCGGAACATGAGCCTCTGGACGGCAGGCCGGAATGTCTGTTGCACCCAGGACTTCTCTTTCAATGCGGCCTCGTAACGCCGGAGGTTCCGGGATGTTGGAGCGTCGCGGAAGACGCCGGTGGACTGGACTCGCTGGCCTCGAGCCAGTTCGAGCGCCGTCTGGCTGATGGGCACCGCCGCGATCAGCCCCAGAAACAGAGCCGTCAAAGCCAGTTGCGCGCGCCGGCGGAGCGGGGGGGTATTTGGGGAGGGCGCGCGCATTAGAATCCTCGACCGGTCATGGTTGTTTCAGAATTGGAAGTAGAGGAACGGATTGAAGTCCTGGGAGAACATGAGCAGCACCGCGAACGCAAAGAGCCCGAGCGGCAGCGATGCGCGCGCGAAGGTCAACGGTTCGAGCGACCAGTCATGAGCCTGCACCGGCTGAACGACAAGCAGGCCGCAGATGGCCATGATCAGGAGCGGAAACGGGCGGTAGAGCTCCGCCGCGAGCAGGATCGCGGCGCCGGGGGCCGGGCCGAGGCCGAACATGGCGGCAAAGTAATCCCGGGCGGCGCCCAGGCTGTCCGCGCGAAAGAGCACCCACGAGAAGAGCATGAGGAGGAACGTGAGGCCGATCCGCGCGGGGCGCGGCCAGGCGTGGTAGGCGCTGCGCTTGCCGCGCCACCGTTCGAATGCGAGCCACAGGCCGTGAAAGGCGCCCCAGGCGATGAAATTCCATTTGGCGCCATGCCAGAGTCCGCCCAGCAGCATGACGACGGCGAGGTTCACATAGGTGCGCGCCGGCCCCTTGCGGTTGCCGCCCAGCGGATAGTACAGATAGTCGCGCAGGACGCTCGAGAGCGAAATATGCCAGCGTCGCCAGACCTCGGTCATGCTCTCAGAGCGGTAGGGGGCGTCGAAGTTCTTGAGGAAATCGAACCCGAGCATGCGTCCGAGCCCCACGGCCATGTCCGAGTAACCGCAGAAATCGAAGTAGATCTGGAAGGCATAGGCGAGCACGCCCATCCAGGCATCGAGGACCGGCGGAGCGGCGGCGTTGAACACGGCGTCGGCGACCTGGCCGCACGGGTTGGCGAGGACAATTTTCTTCGCGAAGCCGAGGCAGAAGATGGCGACGCCGCTTGCGAAGCGCTCGACGGTGTGTTGGCGGAGGGTCAACTGGGCGGCGAGTGTCTTGTAGCGAATGATCGGTCCGGCGACCAGATCGGGAAAGAGCGCCACAAAAGCGGAGAAATCGGTGAAGGAGCGGGCGGGCGTCGCGTGGCCGCGGTAGAGGTCGATGATGTAGGTGAGGGAGTGGAACGTGTAGAACGAGATGCCGATGGGCAGGGTGACGCGCAGGATGCGAACCGGCTCGGCGCCGAAGGCCTCGCGCAGGGCGTTAAAAGTCTCGGCGGCGAACATGAAATACTTGAAGAAGCCGAGCAGGCACAAGTTGGTGGCCACGCAGGCCGTCACGGCCGCGCGTTGTTGGAGCCGGGTCGCCCCGGGGCGCGTAATGACGTGTCCCCAGATGAAGTCGGCGACGGTGGTGAACGCCATGAGCGCGACGAACCACGGCTCCCACCATCCGTAAAACACGTAGCTGGCCAGGGTGATCCAGCCGTTGCGCCAGCGACAGGGCAGATTGAAGTAGATGAGGAGGAACAGCGGCAGGAAGTAGAACAGGAAGATGGGGGTGGTGAAGACCATGCCCGCGCCTCAGAAACCTGTCGGGTTGGTCCAGACCGCGAAGAAACGGTTGGTCGACGGCGGAAAGCAGTAATCGAGCGCGCCGCTCGGGGCGAGGTCTTCGAGCGCGTAATCGAGCGCCATGCGATGCGACTCGCCCGCGGCGAAGCGGTCGAGCCCGCCGCCCAGGGGCGCATCGCCCCAGTCGCTGTCCCGGATCGCCGAGCGCGGCAGCCACGGTTTGTAGTGGCCGACGAAGATGGGATCGCCCGGGGCGAGACGGTGCCCGCCCTCCGGGTCGGGCCTGTGGACCTGGATCACCTGGTAGGGCAGGACGTAGGTGTAGCGGTACGCGCCCAGGTCGGGAAACGCGTCCGGACGTTCCAGCAGCCGCGCCGTGACTTCGAGCCGGCCCAGCTTCCCGATTCGTTCGTCGGCGCCGGTCTGCCCCCGCTGCGCCAGCCACCATAGGCTGAGGGCGACCAGCGCGATTGTGGCGATCCCGCGCAGCGGGCCTGGATCCCGGGCGTCCATGTCACGGCCTGATCTCAGGATCGCCCCAGTGCGGCTCGAATCCGGCGAACGGGAGGCGGAAGACCGGGCCCGAGCGCGCGCCCGGGCAGAGGGCCTGCAGTTCCTTGTAGTCGTCGGGAACGATGATGGGCGCGTCTGCGCGCCGGATGATGGCCATCAGGGCATCGGTTCCCCCGTCGGTTTGCGGGACGGAAAAGATCAGGTAGCGGCCGTCGGGCGAGGTGCAGCCGAAATAGACGTGCCGGCCGCGTTCGGCGTAGAGGAGGTTCCGCTCGGCCCCGTCCGCCGTGCCTTCCATCAGCATCGTCCAGCCGTAACTGGTGGCGAGGCCCGGCAGACGGTGCGAGTAGATGAGGCGCAGCGGATCGCCCTGAAACCAGTCGGCCGTGCAATTGAGTCCGCGCGAGACTTGCGTTGTTTTGCCGGTCTCGAGTTCGAGCGAGACAATGTTCCAGTCCTGGCCGCTGAAATTGGCGGTGCCGCACAGCCGCTTGCCGTCGGGCGACCAGTACATTTGCTGGAAGATGCCCTGCCGCGGGAGTTCCTTAAGCGTCTGGCGGGTGGGGATGTCAATGATCCGGATCCGGCCCTGGCGCCGGTAGAGGCAGGCCAACCGGGCGCCATCCGGGCTCCAGCTTGCCCAGGGCCACTCGCCCTCGGTTCCCCAGGCCTGCGGATTGGAGCCGTCGGCCTCGGCGAGCACCAGGCTGCCCTGGGCGCCCCAGACGTCATGGTTGATCCCCTCGCCGGGCGCAACGTCCGGCCCCTTCTTCTGCCTGCGGTAGAGCATGCGTCGTCCGTCTGGAGAAAAGCGTCCGCCGAACTCGCTCCACTCGGGTGTGCCGGTCACATTGCGTCGGGCCGTTCCATCGGGACGCGAGAGGAAGAGGTCGTAGTCGCCCTGTGCAGTGCGGGCAGCGAACAACAGGTAGCCAAGGCGGCCAACCTCGCCGGCCAGCTTCCGGCTGTCCGGATCGGGCGATTGGGCCGATCCCAGCGGCAGGGTCAGGAGTGCGCCGGCCAGGAGAAGGCATCCGGTTCGGAGACGGAGCTTCGGCGCACGCGCAGGGAGGGCGTTGCCCATGAGGAGACGGCTGGGCGGATGATTTTGTCCGGAGCGATTCGAGTATGCGAATTCCATAACGATATCCTCCGGCTTGTCGCACAATCAGCCGCGCGGCGCAACATGGAACAGGGGTTCAACCGGGGCGGCGTGACGTATCGGTGTCAGACGCCGTAGTAACAGATGGCCCGCTGCGCCATCGAATCCACGTTGAGCAGAAGCTTCGGCTGATCGGGCGCGACGGCGGCATCGATCACCCGCAACCCATCAGCCAGGGCGGCGGCGGCAGGGAGCAAGCGGGCGAGTTGGTTGGGCTGGGCGAGGATCAAGGGTTCGTTGAGCCTGTGCCCCTCGCGGTCGGGCGTCGCGGCGAGGTAAAGCATGTCCATCTCGACAAGGTCGTTGAAGAAATGCGTTCCGAGCGAGACGTCGGGAATGAGGCCGGCGTGCATCACGGCCAGCTCGCAGATGACGGCGACCTTGCTGATTTCGGCGAACTCGACCGGGACTCCGAGGGAGGGGGTGGACGTGCCCCAGCGCCCGGGGCCGATGAGCATGGTCGTCTTCGAATCCCGCGAGGGTTCGAGGTGTGTCAGCCGCCCGATGGTGCGCGCCACCGAATAGCGCTGGCTCATTCCCAGGCGGCTGTAGACCGACGGCACCACGTAGATCAGGCGATCGATGGTTGTCGCCAGGCTGTGTCCGACGATCGGGCCGCGCGATTGCAGGACGATCCGATCCGACGGGATTGCCTCGGGCAGTCTGGCGCGGCTGCCTTCGCCCCCGATCTTGACCTGGAACGGGCGGCATTGGACGAGGTTGATCCGGAACCGGCCGTCGGAGGCGAAATTGGCGGTGAATTCGAGGTCGACGGGGTAGTCGTAGGCGCGCTGCAAGGTCTGGCACAAGGCGCGCATGGTCGGGACGAAGTCCGTCTCGCGCAGGAGCTGATCGAAGGAGAGCGCGCCGGCGAATCCGCGGCGCGCGCGTCCCGACGATGCTCCCGACACCGGTCCGTCATCGCGTGTGGCGAAGAGGTCGATGAGTTCCGGGGGGAAACAGTCTGCCACGGCGTCGAAATCGCGGCTCAGGAGTCGATTGGCGGCGAGGTCGAGGACATCGACGCGGCGCTGGGCGAATGCGCGCCATTCGTCCGGGCGGGCGTCGGGGTGTTTGAGCGGGGCGTTCAAGGCGACCAGGCGCGTGTAGTCATCGTCGGCGCGGTCCACGGCCCGGGTGCCCAGACCGAACACGAGGCGGAGCATGCCGGCCAGGGGATCGATCTCCTGGTGCCAGACGAAGGGGTTGAAGGAGAAGCCGACCCCGGCGACATGGGGGAAGAAGAACTCGCCGTACATCTCGCCGGAGACGCGTTGGATGAGCAGGGCCATCTGCTCGTCGCGGTCGAGGAGGCCGTGGTGGTGGCGGTAGTGGAGGCCGTCCTCGCTCATCGTGCTGGCGTAGACAGTGCGAACCGCGTTCATGAAGGCCTCGAGGCGTTCCTGAGGCGAGCCCTGGTTCACACAGAAGACGCTCTGGTACTTGCCCGAGAAGGCATTGCCGTAATTGTCTTCGAGAAGGCTGCTCGACCGGACGATGAGGGGCGACTGGCCGAAATACTCGAGCATCTCGCGGAACTGGTCCTGAATGTACGCGGGAAAGGCCCCCTCGAGGATTCGTTCCCGGGCTTCCGCGGCCCGCTGCAAGAAGACGCTGAAATCCTTTTGTCTGCGCCGCAACCACCAGCATCCGTTCTGAACGAGGTAGGTGTAGAAGACATCGGACCCCACATAAAACGAGTCGTGACTCTCCAGCCGCTCCGCCCAGCGCGGGTCGGCTCGCTTGAGGATGGCCCGGGCGAGCAACATGCCGAGGGACTTGCCGCCGATCTGGCCGGTGCCGATCATGCGCTGCATGATCTCGACCAGCATCTCGAGGTCGAAGTACTGGCGGGCCAGGGATTGGAACCGAGCCTCGCCCGTCACCACCATCTTCAAAAGCCGCTCGAACAGCTCGGCAGCCCGCTCGGCCACCGGTTCTCCCGCCCGCAACGCGCTGACGGTCTGTTGCGCCTGCTGAAAGGTCCGCACCCAAATGCCTGGCCGGTGGATGCTGAACTCGAGCCACGGTTTGGGCACCGCCGCCAGAATGTCCGTGATCGTCGCGCTGCTTGTGACCGGCTCGAAGTCCTCGCCCGCCAGGCGATGGAACAGATAGAGGGTGGGCGTCTGCCGCTGCCACACCTTGAGCGGATGAATGAACAGGCCATCGTGTCTGCGAAACACCTCGATGACGACCTGAGCGGTCTTGTTGATGCTGTCGGTGGCGTGGAACGAATGCTGGTTCTTGAGCAGGGCAAAGTAGGCGATCGTGTCGAGCTCATACAGATACGGACAGACGATCATGAAGAAGTTGCCCAGCATCCGGTCGCTCAGCCAGTACGCCGCCAGATCCGACAGACAGTCGAAGATGTAAAACGCCCCCGGCCCCGCCCGCTCGATCACGTCGAGCATGCCGGTCAGAAACCGTTCGAAGCCCTCCTGCGGGTCGAACGCGTGAACCTCGGCGGGCGCGTCGGCCCCCAGCAGCGGCGGGTGCGGGGCGAAGCGGAAGTAGATCAGGCGCCGCCCGAGGCGGGCCGCTTCGAGGCAGAGCGGTTCGAGCATGGGCTGGTAGTCCCGCAGGCTGTCGACCTGCCAGACCACGTTGTCGCCCGAGCGCAGGCCTTGGAGGACCCGATCCAGGCCCGGTTGCCCGGTGCTCATGGCAGTTGTCATGGTGTTCGTGCGCCCTTCGCGCCCGTTACACGCCGGGGTTGCCTCCGCCCCCTTGCCAGCCGGACGCGGCGCCCAGCGGGCCGATGGTGCGCATCCAGAGATCCTCGACCAACGCCTGGAACTGGCGGCGCGGGCCGGCTTCCAGGTCGCACGGGATGCGCCCGACCGCGGTGTTGGGGAGGCCGCCGGTCTCGAACCAGGCAGGCAGGCCGGCCGCCATCAGATCCACGCCTCGAGGGCTGCGCACCCGCACTCCCAGGAGCGGCGCGTCGCCTGCGGACCGGATCAACTGGCCCACAATCACCGGCTTTTCGGCCAGGTTGCCGCGCTGGGTGAGGACCTCCGAAATCCAGTGGTAGAGTTTGAGTTCGGCCGGCCTGTCCTTGGTTTGCGGGAGAGGCGACACCACCTCTTCGTCGGTGAAGAAGTGGGCGGTGCAGGGGCGCCGGCGGTTTTCGATCACGATCTTCTCGACCAGGACCTGGATGCGCTCGTCCAGCGTCTTGTACTCAGCCAGGAATTGTCCCCACGCCGCGTTGGTTTCGAGCCGATCCGGCTGCGTCACGCCCCGCAGCGCCTGAATGGCGCTCAGGTATCCCCCGGTGCGCGTGACAGTGCGGATGGCGCGCGCGGCTTCGAGCGTGCGGTCGGGACTGAACTGCGAGTAGAACAGGAGCCACTCATCCACCATGTCCGGTGGCGCATCGAGAAAACTGCCGACCGCCGCCTGCCAGTCGATGCGGGTGAGGGCCTGCGGATCGGCAATGAGGACGTGCGCCACCTCCTTGGCGATCATCGCCGTGGGAAAGTGAACCGCCGGGATCGTCGAGCGGAGGCTCTGCGGCGAGATCAGGAGGATTCCCAGATCCGACGGCGCGCGCGGCGAGCCGCGCGGACCGGCCCGGCGTGACCGGTCGACCGGACTCAGGAAATGGGGCGGGAGGAGATGGTTGTTGAGAAAGGTGACGCGGCAGCGCTCGGCCACGCCGGCCAACACCTCCTGGTCGGCAGGGCGCAAAGGGAACGCGCGGTCCAGGACAAACACGTGGCGCACGGGCGCCTTGCTTCGCGCCCGGCCCCGGACCCAATCGAGGATCGCCCCGGTGCGGAACGAGTCGTTGAGCCAGGTTACCCGCGGCTCGGCCGAGGGATGCAGTTGAGCGAAGAGCCCGCTGAGGATCGCGGCTGAGGCGACGCCGTCCTCGTCGTCGTCCAGAACAACAAGCACACCCTCATCGGGCTGGATGGCGCGGATGTGCCGCGCCAGGAGATCGGATTGGGCTTCGAGGTGTTTGCGGTAGGTGGCCAGGGCCTGCATGCGCTGCACGGCCAGAATGTCGGAGGCCGTCGGGAGATCCACCTCATGCCGGTCGGCCAGCGCCAGCGTCGCCTCGCAGCTCCGTTCGATGCGGGTGCCGAGGCGTTCCTCTTCGAGCCGGCGATGCCAGGTCTGGCCCGCGCTGTTCTGGAGCATCTCACAGAGCGAGACCAGCAGCCCGCCGGAACTGGCGAGGTTGTCGGGAATGACCTGGACCCGCCGCTTCTGCAGGATCGGCTTGGCGTCGCCCGTCACCGCCGCGCCCGCCAGTTCGCAGACGATCCGGGCGCGTATGTCGCCCACGTTGTCGGCGCCAATCGAGGCCGGAATCGCTGCCAGCACCAGGACATCGACCTCGGTCTGTTTGAGGCGCCCGGGATCCCGTTCGAACCGCACCTGGGCCACCGCGGAACCGGGCCGCGAAACGGGCGGCGGGAAAGTGTCGAGACGGTGTCCGGCGTCTTTGTGGGCGAGGATGGCGGCCAGTTCGAGGGCGGTGAATCCCGCGGGCTTGAGCATGGCGCCCCGGCTGTCGCTCACGCCGGTGACGATGGTGCCTTTGGCCATCATGAGCCGGGCCACATTCTTGCCGGCGTTGCCCAGGCCCTCGATGGCCACCTTGAGTCCGCGCAGCGGATCGGGCTTGAGGGCGGATTGGCGCAGGAGGATTTCAATGGTCTTGACGGCGCCCACGGCCATCGCCTCGGGGCGCAACTCCGATCCGCAAACGGCGACGGGTTTGCGCGTGACCACGCCGAGTTTGGGTGTGGCGCACTGGTAGGTCAGGGGCAGCGTAAAGAACACGATGCGATCCACCGGCGGGATCGCTTCGCCCGTCAATGTGACGGCGCGGATGGCGAGTTCGAGCAACTCGCGCCGCCCCGTGCGGTACGGGTCGGGGGTTTGGGCGGGATCGCGCGCCACGGCCTCGACCAGAATGTTCACGATCGAGAGAAACCGGTCTGCAATTTCGGCTCGCGATGTGTCCGGCCCGGGCATCAGAGCCCAGAGGCGCTGCTCCTCGTCGCGGGACAAAAGGGCGGCGCGCTCGAACCAGTCCAGAGGCAGCGAGGCCCCGGGCGGGAGATGGCGCACCAGAGTCTTCTCGAGCATGATGCGCTGGTTGTCCAACAGGGTTCTCAGATAGAGGGTGAGCACCTCCGGATCCCCGCACTCGTCCAGGCAGCGGGTCGTCAGGGCCACGGACAACGCCCGCAGCAGGGGTTCGCGGTGATGGAGCAGGGCCTCCTCCGTCTGCTGGGTCTTGCCGGACCCGAAGAACAGGTCCATCACCTCGCGGTACTGGGCCGGCGTGGGCATGCCGCGATTCGGGAAATTGGCCAGCAGGGTCCGGAGTCGTTCGCGAGACGCCGGCAGGAGGATCGAATGTTCCATCTGCATCCGGGCCGCGGCTGTCGCCAACGCGCATGCGGTTGGACGGTAGTCGGACCGCGCAAGAACCTCGCGCAGCCGGGCCGTCATGTCGTCGTCCCCAATCACGATGTCCGGATCCGTCAAGAGCAGGGTCCTGAGATGTCCCTCAACCACGTTGGTTGGGAGTTGGAGGTCGAGCCGGGCGGTCAGAGTCGAGTTCGTCTCGGCCGCATGCACGATGCGGTCATGGGCAATGCGGCCGGCGCGCGTCAGCACTTCAGCCGCCGCGTTGGTCATCCACTCGATTCTCTCCTTGTCCGCGACGGCGTCGCCCGATTCGCCCTCGAGCATCGGCTCGACAAAGAACCGTCGCGAGACGGGATCGAAGACGCGTTTGGCGCAGAGGAGCAAGCCCTCGCTGCCGGCGAACGGAGCGCCTGTGGCCTGGCACTTCAGGCTCATGCTCAGGCTTTCGCCGATCATCAACTCGCGCATCGCGTGGCGGATGACGTCCTCCGCCTGGTCTGCCGCCGCCCAACCCGCCGCCCGATCCGGCGCCAGGATCTCGACCGCGCCGTCTGGTGCTGGCTGGAAACAGGCGCCCTTGCCCAGCAGATCCTCGGGGTAGACTAGTTTGAATGCGCCTTTGCCCACCTTGCCCTGGATCAGGTGATGCGTCTCGACGATCAGCGCGCGGATCTCCGGTTCTTCAGGCAGAGGCTCGGTCTCGGCCTCGAAAACCTCGTGGCGTCCGAAGATGCGTCCCAGGTCGGCGCGGGAAAGCCGCAGATGCCGGGCGGCGGCGCGGATGCGCTCGGTGATTACCGCGAGCAGGGCGTCGGAGGGTGTTCGTTCGCCCAGGATCCACGCCAGGGCCAGGCCGCCGTCCCAAAGCGCCTGGCCGGGCCGGGGCGGCCTGCGCGGCCCGGCTGACGGGGGAGGTTTGTCAATGGATTGCGCCATGTCGATATCTCGAATGTCTTTGCCTTTGCCGCACGGATGCGAAGGCCCCTTCTCGTGTCAGATTGCCGCCGGGGCGTCGAGCGAAATCCCTTTTGCATCATATCGACTTATACTTTTCATCCTCACGAAGAAAAGGGTGGACCGCCGGGCGGCTCTCCACTAAGAACGTCGCCACGTCTATGCCGATTCGTCAATACGGTTCAGGATGCGGTTGCGCAAACCGCGCCCCGGAGCGTTTGGGGCGGTTCGGGCGAGGCGCGCCTCAGGCCGGCTGATTTCAAGCTATTTCTGATTTTTAGTTATGGGACTCATCCAAGACACCCTCGATGTTGTGCGCAAGCGCGACGCGAACGAACCGGAGTTTCTGCAGGCGGTGACGGAAGTGCTCGAGTCGATCGAGCCGGCGATCCAGCGCCACAGGAAGTACCGGGATGCCAACATCCTCCTGCGGATCGTCGAGCCGGAGCGCGTGGTGATGTTTCGCGTGCCGTGGCAGGACGACAAGGGCCAGTTCCGAGTCAACCGCGGTTATCGGATTCAAATGAGCAGCGCGATCGGGCCCTACAAGGGCGGTTTGCGTTTTCATCCCACGGTGAACCTGGGCATCCTGAAGTTCCTCGCGTTCGAGCAGGTGTTCAAGAACTCGCTGACCACGCTGCCGATGGGCGGCGGCAAAGGCGGTTCGGATTTCGATCCCAAGGGCCGGTCGGAGCACGAGGTGATGCGTTTCTGTCAGAGTTTCATGATCGAGTTGTGCCGCCACATCGGGGCGGAGACCGATGTGCCGGCGGGCGACATCGGGGTGGGGGGCCGGGAGATCGGCTATCTGTTCGGCCAATACAAGCGCATTGCCAACGAGTTCACCGGCGTCCTCACCGGCAAGTCCGTGTCGTGGGGGGGGTCGCTCATCCGTCCCGAGGCCACCGGCTACGGCTGCGTCTACTTCGCCATCGAGATGCTCAAGACCCGAGGCGACTCGCTCGAAGGGCGGATTTGCGCCGTGTCCGGCTCCGGCAATGCCGCGCAGTACACGGTCGAGAAGCTGATCCAGGTCGGGGCCAAACCCGTGACAATGTCCGATTCCAACGGGTTCATCTATGACAAGGAGGGGATCGACGCCGAGCGTCTCGATTGGATCAAGGATCTGAAGAATGTCCGGCGCGGCCGCATCAAGGAGTATGCCGAGAAGTTCGGCGCCAAGTACGTCGAAGGCCAGCGCCCCTGGCTGGTCGACTGCCACTGCGCCTTTCCGTGCGCCACACAAAACGAAATCAGCGGCGAGGAAGCCAACCGCCTCATTTCAGGCGGCTGCTTCCTGGTGTCCGAAGCCTCGAACATGCCCTCCGAGCCGGAGGCGATTCGTCTGTTCCTCGACAAGAAGATCCTCTTCGGACCGGGCAAGGCCGCAAACGCCGGCGGCGTCGCCACGTCGGGGCTCGAAATGACCCAGAACGCCATGCGCCTGCCCTGGTCGCGCGAGGAAGTCGACCGGCGGTTGCGCGACATCATGGTCACGATCCACAGGAATGCGTGGGAGACCGCGATCGAATATGATCGTCCGGGCAACCTCGTCGCCGGAGCCAACATCGCCGGGTTCGTCAAGGTCGCCGACGCCATGCTCGAACAGGGCCTGGTCTGAGTGAGCGCCTCGGGCACCCGCGCCATCGACCGTCTCCCGCATCCTTCGAGGCCTTGGGCTCGATCGGGGCAGGGGGGCGCGCACGCCGCCTGGTTGCCGTGCCTGGTCCTGTCCCTGTTGGGATGGGCGATTCTCACGGGCGGGTGCGCGTCCAGGCCCGCGCCGCCGCCCGAGCGCCACGAGTTCAGCGAACCGCAGATGGGCATCCCGTTCCGGATTGTGCTCTACGCCCCCAATGCCGCTTCTGCCCGGGCGTCGGCCCGCGCCGCCTTCGATCGGATCGCCGCGTTGAACCTCGTCCTCAGCGATTACGAGGACGAGAGCGAGTTGACGCGGCTGAACCGGACGGCAGGGACTGGGTGGGCGGTTGCGGTGAGCGACGACCTCTGGCGGGTCCTCTCTCGCGCCCAGGAGATGGCGCGGCGCACGGGCGGTGCTTTTGACGTGACAGTCGGCCCCTGTGTGCAGTTGTGGCGGCGGGCGCGGCGCCAGCGGGCGTGGCCCGAGGCATCGCGGCTCGACACCGCGCTCGAGGCCGTTGGGTTTCAGCACCTCGAACTCGATCCGCTGCGCCGAACCGCTCTCCTGCGACGCCCGCGGATGCGGTTGGATCTTGGGGGAATTGGGAAAGGGTATGCGTTGCAGCAAGCCCTCGAGACACTCGAGGCGCGCGGCGTGCGCCGCGCCCTGGTCACGGGCGGCGGCGACATGGTGGCCGGCGAGCCTCCGCCGGGCAAGGCGGGCTGGCGAATCGAGATCGCGCCGCTCGATGCGGCCAATGCGCCGCCAGCCCGGTTCGTTCTCTTGCGCCGCCGGGCTTTGGCGACCTCGGGAGATCTTTTCCAGCGCTTCGAGTTCGGCGGGCGGCGCTATTCGCACATCGTGAACCCCCGCACCGGGATTGGGCTGACGGACCACAGCCTGGTGACGGTGATCGCCAGGGACGGGATGGCGGCGGATGCCCTCTCGACCGCGGTGAGCGTGCTCGGGCCGGATGCGGGGATTCGGCTGGTCGATCGGGAGCGCGGCGCCGCGGCGCACGTGGTGCGCGAGGTGGACGGGGTCCTCGAACGGCGCGTGAGCCGTCGCTTTCGGGCGGGTAGAATGCGCTTGCGCCGGTGTCTTTCGTTGGTAGAGTCAGTGCCGCTTTAGCAGGCCTGAGGCCACCGGCAGCGGTGGTTTTTTTATTTATGCGAACTCGGACAGGACGATTGTGAAGGTTTTTAGCGGCACATCCAACCAGCCTCTGGCGGAGGCGCTCTGCAAGTACATCGGCATTGAACTGGGCAAATGCGATGTGACCCGGTTTCCGGACGGCGAGACGTTCGTCAAGATCCTCGAGAACGTCCGGGGCCAGGACGCCTTCATCGTGCAGTCGACGAGTCCGCCGACCAACCATCACCTGATGGAGTTGTTCATCATGATGGATGCCCTGCGGCGGGCCAGCGCCAGCCGGATCACCGCGGTGCTGCCGTTCTACGGATATGCCCGGCAGGACCGCAAGGATCAGCCGCGGGTGCCGATCACGGCGAAGCTGGTGGCCAATCTGCTGGTGGCCGCAGGGGCCAATCGCGTGCTGACCATGGATCTGCACGCGCAACAGATCCAGGGGTTCTTCGACATCCCGGTGGACCACCTTTACGCGGCGCCGGTCATGTACCAATACCTCAAGCAGATGCAGATGGGCGATCTGGTGGTGGTGAGTCCGGACGTTGGCGGCTTGAAGATGGCCTACGCCTATTCGCAGGTCTTGAGCGCGGGTTTGGCCATTGTCGCCAAGCGGCGCAAGAGCGCCACGGAAGTCGAGTCGCTGACCGTGATCGGCGAGATCCGCGGCAAGAACGTGCTGATGGTGGACGACCTCACCGAGACGGCTGGGACACTGACGACGGCGGCGACCCTGCTCAAGCGCAAGGGGGCCAAGCGGATTCTGGCGTGCGTCTCGCATGTCCTGCTCAATGATCTGGGCATCGAGCGGCTGCGAAAATCGCCTATTGACGAACTGATCACGACTGATACAGTCCTCCGCCCTGTTATTGACGGTGTGAAAATAACCACCCTGTCGGTGGCGGGCTTGTTGGGCGAAGCTATCAAGCGAATCCACACGAATTCCTCGGTAACTTCGCTTTTTGAGTTTAAAGGCGGGCGAACCAGTTGATGCTGGCCGTCCGCCAAGTGACAAATGATGTGACATGAAAGCAGTTCCTTTGACGGCCTACCCGCGGACGGCCCTGCGGCGGCATGGGGTGAAGAAACTCCGGACGGCGGCGCGCGTCCCGGCGGTCATCTACGGACACAAGCGCGCCCCGCAGAACCTCGAGGTCAAACTCAAGGAGCTGAAGGACCTGATCGTCGAGTCCTCAGCGACAAACGTCCTGCTCGACCTGGCGGTCGAGGGCGACGCCGAGCCAAAGCGGTTGGCACTCCTGCAGGCCGTGCAACATCACCCGCTCTCAGGCGGAATCCTCCACGCGGACTTCCACGAAGTGTCCCCGGACGAACAGGTGACGATCACCGTCCCGGTCGAGACCATCGGCGAGGCGATCGGGGTCAAGAGCAGCGGCGGTGTGCTCGAACACGTTCTGTTCCAGCTTAAGGTCCGCGCATTGCCCAAAGACCTCCCCGAGGTGCTCACCCTCGATGTGTCGCATCTTGACCTCGGCCAGGCGATTCATATCGGCGAAATCCAGCCGCCGCCCGGGGTCGAGATTCTCGGGAACAAGCACATCACGGTGATTGCAGTGTCGGCCCCGATCACCGAGGCCGAGGAAACCGCGGCCGCGGAAGCCGCCGAGGGCGCGGCGATCGAACCCGAGGTTCTCAGCCAGAAGAAGGAAGAGGGAGCCGAGGGGGCCGAGCCGGCTGCGGGGAAAGGTGGCGACAAGAAGGCGCCCGAGAAGGCCTCCGAGAAAGCGGGTGAGAAGCCTGCCGACAAGAAGGCCGAGAAGCCTGGCGACAAAAAGGCCGAGAAGAAGAAGTAGCTGCGGTGAGACCTGCACGCCTCAGGGCGCGCGTGCCCGGTCTCCCCAACCCGGCCCCGGACAGAGATGGAGAATGCGCGTCTCGTTGTGGGTTTGGGAAATCCGGGAAGCGACTACGCCCGCACGCGTCACAATGCCGGGTTCCTTCTGGTGGAGACCTTGGCCGGCCGTTGGCGGGCGGCGTGGCGGACCGATGAGGGTCTGCGGGTGCGTTTGGCGCGGTCGGATCGGGAAGGCCTGCGGTGCTGGGTGGCGGAGCCGCTGACGTATATGAACTGCAGCGGCACGGCGGTTGCAGCCCTGATGCGGTATTACCGGGTCAGCCCCGAGGGCCTGCTGGTGATTGTGGACGACGCCGATCTGCCGCTGGGTGAACTGCGGATGCGCCCGCGTGGCGGCGCCGGAGGCCACCACGGGCTCGAGTCGGTGACCGAGCATCTGGGGACGTCGGATTACGCGCGGCT
>CAYPUR010000062.1:0-22445 GCA_964413865.1 uncultured Verrucomicrobiota bacterium | reverse complement strand
CCGCCTGCTCGGCCGCGGCGGCGCGTTTAGCGAGGATGGCTTCGAGGATCTTCTGACCCAAATCGGGTTTCTCGATGAGGGCTTTTTGTGCGGCGTCCCTGCCCTGGCCGACCAACTCGCCGTTGAATTGCAGCCAGGCGCCCTTCTTCTCGACCACCCCTGCGTCGAGGCCGACATCGAGGAGGCTGCCTTCCTTGTTGATGCCGTGATTGAAGAGGATGTCGAACTCGGCCTCGACAAACGGCGGGGCGACCTTGTTCTTGACCACCTTGACCTTGACATGGCTGCCGATCATGGTGCCGGCGGTGTCTTTAATGGCCTCCTTGCGGCGGATATCGAGCCGCACGCTGGCGTAGAACTTGAGGGCTTTGCCTCCCGGCGTGGTCTCGGGGTTGCCGAACATGATGCCGACCTTTTCGCGGATCTGATTGGTGAAGATGCAGGTGGTTCTGGCCTTGGCCAGGAGGGCGGTGAGCTTGCGCAACGCCTGGCTCATCAGGCGCGCCTGCATCCCCATGGTGGCCATTCCCATCTCGCCTTCGAGCTCCGCCTTGGGAACCAGCGCGGCGACCGAATCGATCACGATCACGTCGAGGGCGTTGGATCGGGCGAGGGTCTCGCAGATCGAGAGCGCTTCCTCGCCACTGTCGGGCTGCGACACCAGCAGGTCGTTGAGATTCACCCCGAGCCGTTTGGCATAGCCGGGATCGAGCGCATGCTCGGCATCGATGAATGCCGCCAGACCGCCCATCCGCTGCGCGTTGGCGACGACATGCAGCATGAGCGTCGTCTTGCCTGAGGATTCAGGCCCGAAAATCTCGACCACCCGGCCTCGGGGGATGCCCCCCACCCCGAGGGCGAGGTCCAGCGCCAGCGCGCCGGTCGGGATCACGTCGATCTTCACCTGTGCGCGCGCGTCGCCCAGGCGCATGATGCTGCCTTCGCCGTAGGCTTTTGTGATGGTGGAAATGGCGGCATCCAGATCCCGCTGTCGGGTGGCGACGGCCTTTGCGGCGTCAGGCAAGGGTTTCTCGGCAGTTTTCTCTGTGGTCTTGGGCGGCATAAGCGGCGGACTCCTTTCAACTTTTCGCCCTAAGGTAACCGCCGCGCGCCGAGCGTCAACTGCGAGGTTCGCAAGTCGGGGCCGCGGGGCCGCGAAAACGGCGCGACAACTGCTTGCTTTTGGGGGTGACCGCCATGCACAATGCCTCGCAAACACCGGCTCAGGGTCGCATTGCGCGAGATTGTCCGGAGGGTGCGGCGGCGGGGCTGGCGGCAAACGAAGGGAAAGACTGACTATGCTGAAATCGCACCTGCTGCAGGCCTGTTGGGCAATTGGTCTCGTCGCCGTGCTTGAAGGTCGCGCTCAAACCAATCTGCCCGCCTTCGAACTCGATGTGCTTCCCACCAACGGAAGCTTCATGATCAGCGAGTCGACGAATGCGGTGTTTGTGACCGTCAACAATGCCGATGCGTTCACGAACATTGTGATTGCCGGCGAGTTCGGCGCGCAGACCAACATCGCGTTCCTGGACGACGGGCAACCTCCGGACGCCGAGGCGACCAACGCCGTGTTCAGCGGTTACCTGATTACGCCCTACGTTGTCACGCCGACCGTTCAGATCCTGCGGCTGGTCAGTTCCGGCGAGGCGCCGCCGACCGAGCGGCCGCCGGACCCGCCGATCGAACCGATGGTGCAGACCAACGAGTTCGAGTACGCGATCCTGCCGCGTCCGATGAACGACAAGTTCACCAACGCGTTCCGCATCGCAACCGGCGGGGGAGTGGTGATTTCGTCGAATTCATTCGCATCGATCGAGCCGGGCGAGCCTCGGCATGCACAGGTCGCCGGCGTGGCTGCGTCGGTCTGGTGGAACTGGTCGCCGAACTTCACGACCAATGTGCTGGTGGACCTTGGCGGGAGCGATTTCGACGCCGTGCTGGCGGTCTACACCGGAACGACCATCTCGAATCTGGTCGAGGTGAAATCGGGGACCAATGACGTCGTGAACAACCTGCGCGCGCACGTCAATTTCAACGCGCGCGCCGGCTCGACTTACCGGATCGCGGTTTCGGGCTACGACAGCGAAGCGATGGGCCAGGTCCGGCTGCGTGTGGCCGCGGGGGCGCTGCCGGACGCCGACGGGCCGGTGGTGACGATCGCCAGCCCGGCCAGCCAATCGGTGTTCGCCGCGCCCAACGTGGCGTTCCAGGGCTCGGCCAAGGAGCGGACAGCGAACGAGTCGGGCGTTGAGCGCGTGGTGCTCCAGGTGAACAATGACACCAACCAGGTCGTCGCGGGTGGAACCGAAGCGTGGAACGCGGTGCTGACCCTGCCGGTCGGCACGAACCTGATCCGCGCGGTGGGCTACGATTACAACGGCAACGCCGGCCCGCCGGCCGCTGTGGTGGTCCGCTACGTCAATCCGATCAATGACATGTTCGCCAATGCTATCCTGCTCGGCGAGGACGGCGGGGTGGAGTCGGCGGGCAGCGTCGACGCGACGATCGAGCCGGGGGAACCGTTGCATGCCATGAACGAGGGGGGGCACTCGGTTTGGTACGCCTGGCGGGCGCCGTATTCGGGCGATCTGATGTTGAGCACGGAAGGCTCGGACTTCGACACGCTGCTGGGGCTGTACATCGGGACGGCCCTGACCAACGTGCTCGAGGTGGCCAGCAACGACGAGGCGTTTCCCGGTTCCGGCCACAGCCAACTGCGCCAGAAGGTCGTGGGCAACCAGCTCTACTACATCGCCGTGGACGGCTACGGCGGGTCCGCGGGCAACGTCATCCTGACCTACGTGTTCAGCATCACCGAGACGCTCTACAGTCTCGACCTCACGGCCCCCCTGGGCGGGACCGTGTCGCCCCCGAGCGGGCTTTACCCGGAGGGCAGTGAAGTGTTCGTGAACGCGATACCGGCCACCGACTATCTGTTCGCCCATTGGGAGGACAGCGGGGGCCAGGTGGTGTCGACCCAGAACCCGCTGCGGCTTGTGATGGACCGGAACCACAGTCTGATCGCAAGGTTTGGGTTAAAGAGCTACAGCGACACATTCGGCAGCGGCGATTTCAGCCGGCTGCCCTGGACGGGGAGCGGCGCCAAGGGATGGTCGGTGGCGATGGTCGAGGGCCAATACGTGGCGCAAAGCGGCTCGATCGGGAACGGCCAGACCAGCTCGCTGATCCTGATCAGCTACCTCTACGACGGGACGGGGGCGTTCGATTTGAGCGTCAGCTCCGAGGAAGGGTGGGACGCGCTCGAATTCTACGTTGACGGCCGGCGCCTGGGGCGATGGAGCGGCGATGTGCTTTGGCAGACCTTCATGTTCCCGATCACCGAAGGGCGCAGAGTGCTCGAGTGGCGGTACGCGAAAGACGCCAATTACAGCGAAGGATTGGACCGGGCCTTGATTGACAATGTCTACCTGCCCTTGCAGCGGCCCGAGCCGCCCAATATCCGGCCGTCGATCGACATGGTCCGACTGGCCAACGGCGCGGTGCAACTGACGGTGGTCTGTCTGCCCAATGTTTCCTATGTCATCGAGGCATCGCCGAATCTGAAGACATGGACAGCGGTCTCGACCAATCGGCCGGTGAGCGCCGCCTTCCAGTGGCTCGATCCGGACACCCTGAGCCGCGCGGGCCGTTTTTACCGTGCCGTGGCTCGCTGACCAACAAGGACCAAGAGAAAGGGGGCTTACATGAGGCACTTGGGACCCTTGAATATGCGCCGGATTGCGCGGGGGATGGCCGGCCTGGGGCGGTCGAGCCTGCTGCTTGCGTGGCTCGTGACCGGGTCGTTCGGCACCGCCGCCCACGCCGGCGGCCTCTTGCGCGAGGTCTACACCGACATTCCCGGCGCGCGCTTGGACGACTTGTTCAACAGCGCCAAGTACCCTGACCGACCGGACCTCACCGAGATCCTGCCTGAGTTCGAGGCGCCGACCGACGTCATGGACGACTACGGCCAGCGGTTGCGCGGTTTCCTCGTCCCGCCCGTGACGGGCGATTACGTCTTCTGGATCGCCGGGGACGACGAGAGCGTGCTCTACCTGAGCAGCACGACCTCGCCCGCCGATGCGGTCGACATTGCCGCCGTGCCCGACTGGACGTCGTCCCGGGAATGGACCAAGTACCCGAGCCAGCAGTCGGGTGTGATCTGGCTGGACGCCTCGCGGATGTATTACATCGAGGCCCTGATGAAGGAAGGGGGGGGCGGAGATAATCTGGCCGTGCGCTGGCAGCTCCCGGGAGGCGCGATCGAGGAGCCGATTCCCGAGGCGCGCCTGGTGCCTTTCGGGACGGTTCTGACACCGCCTGTCATCCGGACGCAGCCGTCCAACCAGGCGGTGGTCGAGGGACAGCCGGCGGTCTTCAGCGTGAGTGTCAACAACCCCGACCCGGTCCACTACCAGTGGCAGCGGGGCGGAGCCGCCATTCCCGGCGCGACGTCCGCCAGCTACACCCTGCCGAGCGCGCGGCTGGCCGATCACGGCGCCAGCTTCCGCTGCACCATCACCAATTCACTGGGGTCCGCCCTGAGCGCCGCGGCCGCGCTCAGCGTCCAGCCCGACGTCGCCCCGCCGCTCCTGAGGCAGGCGCACAATGTCGGGGCGCGCACTGTTGTGGTGACCTTTTCGGAGCCGGTCGATTCTGCGTCCGCGGCGGTCGCCGGCAATTACCGGCTCGATCAAGGCCGGGTTCTGAGCGCACAACCGCAGGCCGACGCCCGCCTTGTGTCGCTTCAAGTGGACGCGCTCGAATTCGGGCGATCCTATCTGCTGACCGTGGACAGCCTCAAGGACCGGAGCGTGGCGGGCAATCTCCTGGCGCCCAATTCACGGATTGGCTTTGTCGCCAGCATCCTCACGGCGTCGGACCTGGGCGAGTTCCCGGAGCCCGGCACCGCGGTCTCCGTGCCGGGCGGGTTCGACATCACGGCGATGGGAAGCGGTCTGGGCGATTGGACGGACCGCCTGCACTTCAGTTACCAGGAGCGGGCCGGCGATTTCGACGTGCGGGTCCGGGTGGCGGCCGTGGAACTGACTGATGTCTGGGCGACCGCCGGTTTGATGGCGCGCGCCCTTCGCAGCACCAATGGCCCCATGGCCGGCGTCTTTGCCACACCGTCAATCAGCGGCGTCTTCTTCGCCTCGCGCGGAGCGACCAATCCGCTGTCGATCTCGCCCTCGATGCCGGTCAATTACCCGTATACATGGCTGCGCCTGCGAAGGAACGGGGATCTGTTCACCGGCTATTCGAGCTACGACGGCGAAGCCTGGCGAACGCTGCGGAGCGTGACCAATCCCATGCCGGCGCTGGTCTATCTCGGGCTTTCGGTGAGCAGCCAGCAGACCAATCGCACCCTGCTTGCCCGGTTCCGCGAGTTCAGCGACGTCGTGAGCGCGACGGAGGCCGCGCGGCTCCCCGACGTCGAGTCTCTCGGTCCGTCGAGCCGCCGCACGCCGCTCGTCATCTCGGAAATCATGTACAATCCGATCGCGAGGGCGGACGGCGCGGACCTCGAGTATGTCGAGCTGTTCAACAGCCAGCCCGTCGACGAGCCGATTGGCGGTTTCCGCTTGTCGGGATCGATCGATTACACCTTCCCGCCGAATAGCCGGATCGACGGCGGCGGCTTCGTGGTGGTGGCCAAGGAACCGTCGGCCCTCAAGGCGGCGAGCGGGCTTCCGACAGTCTACGGCCCCTATGAGAACAACCTGCCCGGCGATGGCGGCCGCGTCACTCTCCACAGTGAACTGGGCGCCGTCCTCATCGACGTCGACTATTCGGATCGGCCCCCGTGGCCGGCCTCGGCGGACGGCGCGGGGCACTCGCTTATTCTGGCTCGACCCAGCCTCGGAGAAGGGCGGTCCGACGCCTGGTCTGCCAGCCTGATGCGCGGCGGTTCGCCCGGCGCGATGGAACCGTTCCGCCTGGACGCGTGGGGGTCGATCAAGATCAACGAGTTCCTCGCTCACACGGACGATCCGGCGCTGGATTTCATCGAACTCTACAACGCCGGCGCGCGCGCGGTGGATTTGGGCGGCGCCTTCCTGAGCGACTCGCCCGATGTCGGCAGGTTCCGCATCCCGAACGGCACACCCCTGCCGCCCGGCGGCTTCATCCAGTTCACCCAGAACGATCTGGGATTCGCCCTCAGCTCCTCCGGCGAAACCATCTGCCTCGTCAACCCCGACCAGACCCAGGTGATCGACGCAGTGCGCTTCGGTCCTCAGGCCAACGGAATCGCCAGCGGCCGATACCCCGACGGCGCGCCCGGCATCCACGAGTTGCGGACGCCGACGCCCGGCCGGCGCAACGACGGCCTGCGCATCAACGAGATCGTCATCAACGAGATCATGTTCCACCCAGCCGGCGGCAACGATGCTGACGAATACGTCGAGCTTCACAACCGCGGCCTCGAGCCCGCCGATCTCTCACATTGGCGATTCGTCGACGGCATCGATTTCGCGTTTCCGCCCGGCGTGACGATTCCGGGCGGCGGCTACATCGTCGTGGCGAAGGACGCCGCGCGTTTGCGATCCAACCATCCCGCGCTGGGCGCGGGCGCGGTCGTGGGCGACTACCAGGGCCAGCTCGCCAACGGCGGGGAACGCCTGGCCCTGGCCCGCCCGAGTGATCCGTCGAGCCCCTTGGCCGATCTGATCGTCGTGGATGAAGTGGCGTACGGCGAGGGCGGGCGATGGGGACGATGGGCCGACGGCGACGGAAGCAGCCTCGAGCTTGTGGACGCGCGCAGCGACAACCGCCTTGCGGCCAACTGGGCCGTGAGCGATGAGACGGCCAAGAGCGCGTGGGTTGCCGTCGAGCACACCGGCGTGCTCGACCTTGGCACGGAGGTCTACGGCGTGGATCGACTGCAGATCCTCCTCATGGGCGAAGGCGAATGTCTGATCGACGATGTCCAGGTGATCGGGCCCAACGGCAACAACCTGGTCCCCAACTCGACTTTCGAGCAGGACGCGCAAGGTTGGCGCGCGCGCGGCACGCATGCCCGGTCAAACCTCGAAACCACCGAAGGCTACCGCAGCGGCAAGAGCCTCCGGCTCCGCGCCAGCGGACGCGGCTCGACGGACGCCAATCACGTCTTCATCGATCTGACGGGATCGCTGGCGCCCGGAACCTACGCAACACTTCGGGCGAGGGCGCGGTGGTGCCGTGGCAATCCCGAACTCCTGCTGCGCCTGCGCGGCAATCACCTCGAAGCGCCCGGGCGGCTCCCGGTCCCGCTCGCCGCCGGCACGCCCGGGGCTCGCAACAGCACCGCTCGGGCAAACACCGGCCCGGCGCTCTGGGACATCAAGCACAGCCCGATTCTGCCCGCCATCGGGCAATCTGTGCTCGTGACGGCCCGCGCGCACGATCCGGACGGTTTGATGGCGGTCGAGTGCATCTACCGCATCGACCCCTCGTCGCAAACAACGCGGCTTCCGATGCGGGACGATGGAGCCGGCGGCGACGTGTTGGGCGGGGACGGTCTGTACTCGGCGGTGTTGCCGCCGCAGAACACCACCAACCTCGTCGCCTTCGCGGTCGAGGCATCCGATGCAGCCACCACGCGGGCCGCGAGCAGGTACCCGGTGGAATCGCCCGAACGCGAGTGCCTGGTGCGCTGGGGCGAAGAGACGACCCTGGGGAACCTGGGCACGTACCGCATCTGGATGACGCGCGCCACCTTGTCCCAATGGGAGACGCGCGAACCCAGCAGCAACGATCCGCTGCCCGTGACGTTTGTGCACGGGCATGAACGCGTGGTCTACGGCGCCAGCGCGCTCTACAGCGGCAGCCCGTTCCACTGGGGCGGCTACGACTCGCCGATGGGGCTCAACTGCAACTACGTCCTGCTGTTTCCCAAGGACGACCGATTCCTGGGCGCGACCGATTTCGTCCTCAACCTGCCGGCCAATCTGGGCAGCGATCGCAGCGCCCAGCGCGAGCAGTTCTTCTTCGCCATGGCGCGCGCGATCGGGCGCCCCCACGCCTGCCGCCGCTTCTGTCACCTGATCGTCAACGGCCTGGTCCGAGGCCCCATCTTTGAAGACGCCCAACAGCCCAACCGCGACTATGTCGAGCAATGGTTCCCGGACGACGCCGAGGGTGAGTTGTTCAAGATCGAGGATTGGTTCGACTACGACGACACGATCCTGAGCTTCCAGAATGTCGACGCGACCCTCGAGAGGTTCACCACGACCGACGGCGACTACAAGCTGGCCCGCTACCGATGGAACTGGCGCAAGCGCGCCGTGCGCGACTCGGCGCACGACTACGCGCGGCTCTTCGAGTTGGTGGACGCCCTCAACGCAAGCCCCTCGGAATACACCACGCGCGTCGAGAACCTCGTCGACGTCGACGGCTGGATGCGCACGTTCGCCCTGCGCCATGCCGCGGGCGATTGGGATTCCTACGGCTATCGCCGCGGAAAGAACATGTATGCCTACCGCCCGGTCCACGGGCGGTGGCAGCTCCTGGACTGGGACGTCGCCTTCGCCTTCGGCCTGGGCGACGGCACGACCCAAGACCTGTTCGACGCTCAACACTCGGACGGCAGCATCGACGCCGTCACCGAGCGCATGTACAATCATCCCCCCTTCCGCCGCGCCTACCTCCGCGCCCTCTACGACATCGCCCATGGCCCGCTCGAGGAAACCTGGGCGCGCCAATGGCTGGGATCGACCTATACCGCCCTCGCCGACAATGCCCTGGCCGCCACCAGCCCCGACACCATCCTGACGTGGATCCGCAACCGGCGCCTCCACATCCTCGGGATGCTCGCCACCAACGCCGTCCCCTTCGCCATCACCAGCAACGGCGGCATCGACTTCGCGGTCCAAGGCAACAACCTCGTCAAACTCGAAGGCACGGCCCCGGTCCAGATGCAGACCCTCCGGGTGAACGGACGCGCCTATCCGGTGACCTGGACCAGCGTTACGGGCTGGCGGATGGATCTCCCCTTGCGGAGCGGAGCCAATCTCCTGAAGTTCGAGGGATATGGCTCGACCGGGGTTCTCATTCCCGGAGCGGCCGCAACCCTCCGCATCGATTACGCCGGACCCGACCAGAACCCACGGGATTACCTGGTCATCAGTGAAATCCATTACCACCCGGACGCGCCGGACACCGGGTTCGTCGAGATCCACAACATGTCCGCCACCCACGCGTTCGATCTGACCGGATTCGAGCTTCGGGGCGCGGGCTTTGCGTTCGCCGAAGGCACCGTGATTGAGCCAGGCGCCTACCTGGTGGTGGTCACCGCCCGGTCCGCCTTCGGCGCGGAGTACGGATACCAGGCGCGCGTTGCCGGCGTGCTGCCCGGTCGTCTGCAAAATGATGGTGAGACGCTCAGCCTCGTCCGGGCCGGGGCGACACCCGCGCAGGATGTGCTCATCGACCGTGTGACCTACGACGACGCCTGGCCGTGGCCCGCCGCGGCGGATGGAGAGGGTTCCTCGCTCCAGTTGATCGATCTCACCGAAGACAACCGCCGCCCCGGCGCCTGGGTGGCCGTCACGAATGATCCGTCCACAACCGGCTGGAAGTTCGCCCAGACCACCGGCATCGCCAGCGGCGGTTCCCTCTATTTCTACCTCGAGTCGTCGGGCGAAGTCTTCCTCGACGATGTCTGGCTGGCCGCCGGACCGCTGGCGGAAACCGGGACCAACTTGGTGAAGAACGCCGGATTCGAACAGCCCCTCGCCGGGTCGTGGATCGTATCCGACACCGACCCCGACAGCCGAATCGAATCGACCCTGAGCCATTCGGGCGACGCCTCGATGCGGCTGGTCTCGGAAACGGGCGGCAACACACTCCTCCCCTCCCTGGGACAAGCCAACCTGGCCGTCCGCCCGGGCGATTTCTACACGCTCAGCTTCTGGTATCACCCGACCCCGACCGGCGGAGGCCTGACCGCCGGCCTGCTGGGCAGCGCATTGGAACTGACCGTCAGCCTCGTGCCGGGCGAATTGCCGCTGCCGCTCGCCACGCCTGGCGCGCCCAACGTCCTGCCGGGCGCCTTCACGCCGCTCCCACCGCTCTGGATCAACGAGGTCATGCCGAACAACCTCAGCGGCCCGCGCGATCGCTTCGGCGACGCTGATCCTTGGATCGAGCTGTTCAACGCCGGCGGCGGCCCCGTCAGCCTCGATGGCCTGTTTCTCGCGCATAACGGCCCCGGCCTCCTCGAATGGCCGTTCCCGTCCGGACTCACAATCGATCCGGGCCAGCGCCTGGTGGTGTGGGCCGATGGCGAGCCTGGCGAAAGCAGCCCCGAAGAGCTTCACGCGAACCTCCGCCTCGACCCGGTCGCCGGCGCGATCGCGCTGTCGATTCAGGACGGGGCGGCCATCCGCGTTGTCGATTCCCTGCGCTACGCCGACGTGTTCCCCGATCGCTCCTGGGGATCGTGGCCCGAGGGCGATCCCGATTCGCGGCGGGTGCTCCATTACCCCACGCCCGGCGCGTCCAACGACCCCTCATCGGCGCCGGTCGTCATCTACGTGAACGAGTGGATGGCCGCCAACCGAACGACCGTGGCGGACCCTGCGGACCAGGACACCGACGATTGGTTCGAACTTCACAACCCGAGCGACGTCGCGGTCGATCTCTCGGGCTATTCGGTCACCGACGACTTGGGAGAGCCGCGTCGATGGGTGCTGCCGTCCGGGACAGTCATCCCTGCGCGCGGCCACCTGCTGATTTGGGCGGATGACGAGACCGAGCAGAACGCATTCGGCCTTGGCCTCCACGCCAGCTTCCGCCTCAGCCAGGAGGGCGAATCCCTTGGGCTATTCGCCCCTGACGGAACCCAGGTCGATGCGGTCACGCTCGGGCCTCAGGAGGACGATGTGAGCGAGGGCCGGTACCCGGATGGCGCGCCGCCCCCGTTCATCGCCATGACAACGCCGACCCCGGGCGGACCAAATGTGGCGCCCGGCCCTTCAGCCCCGCGGGCCATCAGCATCGAGTTCAGTGGCGCGGGGATTGCGGTTCGCTGGGCGGTCCAGCCCGGCCAGACTTATCGAGTCGAGTTCACCGACGACCCTGTCGAGTCGGCCTGGCAGGCCGTCGGCGGACCCGCGGTGGCCACGCAATCGGTCCTCGAGTTTGTCGATCCGATCGATCCGGAGCGAAGCCAGGGCTTCTATCGCCTGATCTTGCTGCCCTAGCCCGGACTTCGTTGTCATCTTGCCGGTGGGTAGAAATCCGGGCTAGAACGGCCGATCCCGGCCCTTCAGCGCCACTCGAGGATCTGCCCGTCGGCCTGGAGCCGCGCACGGAGTTTGTCGTACTCGATCCTTTGCAGGGGCGCGGCGGCGTCGATGGCCAGGGCGGCTGCTGTGGCCGCGGACTGCCCAAGCACCATGAACACAGGCTCCATGCGGATCGATCCGTACGCGATGTGCGAGGCCGACAGGCAGACGGGCACCAGCAGGTTCTCGCACTCTCGCGCCCTGGGCACGATGGCGCGATAGGAAACCGGGTAGGGCCGCGGCACCCCCACTTCGACGTCGCCCTCGTTGATGGCGGCATGGTCCTTGACGTAGCGCTGCACGTTGTGCGAGTCCATGCCGTAGGCGGCCAGGCCCACCGAATCCCTGGCCGTCTCTTGCCCGCGGCAATGCTTCTCGGTCATGACGTACGGCGACACCATGCGGCGGGCTTCGCGCACGTAGAGTTGATGCGGCCAGCCGCCTGTTTCGGGGAATTCGTCGCGACAGAGCCCCCAGCGGCCTGCCTCGCGGCGCACGGTGTCGGGCAGTCGCGGATCGTTCTGCAGGAACCACCACATCCCCATGAGATAGTCCACATGATCGCGGAAGATGCGTTCGCGTGTGGCATGATCGCCGTCCGGATACTCGGAGTTGGCGCCGATGTGGTCGCTCGAAAAGGCGCCATAGTTGTTGATATCGGTCTTCCGATTGGGCATGGGCGTGTTCAACCGGAGGGCATCGAAGACTCCCGCCGCGATGTAGCGCCGGAGCAATTCATAGCGATCGGGGTCGTAGCCCGCGGGCTGCGGAATCGGGCGCCGGTTCTCGACAGCGTCCGTGAGACAGAGTCGGAAATTGTACGCTTGCACCCGCCGATCGCCCGAACCCTCCTCGCGGGGTCCGCCGCTCCGCACCCCGGGCAGGAGCCCGCTGGCGGGATCCCCCGGGATTCGGTACGGATCGACCGGGCGGGTGAACTGATGATAGACGGCGTTTTTGGTCTGCACCCCGTTGAGCGTTTCGCCGTACACGGCATTGGCCTCCCGCCCGACGTGATAGGGCACCCCGGCTTTCGCCATCAGATCGCCCTCGTAGGTGGCGTCGATGAACATGCGGCCGACAAACACCCTCCCGCTTTCCATCCGAATGGCGGTGATGCGTCCTCCCCGTTTGCGGACCCCGCGGTTGAGATCGAGCCGCTCGCCCAGAACAACTTCGATTCCCGCCTCGGACACAAGGTCCCGAAAGACGCGCTCGGCCACGTGCGGCTCGAACGTCCATTGGGCCGCATTCCCGCGGGCCTCGGCAACCGGGTCCTTGGCCAGATTCCGGGTAGCGCCCCGGACGGTCAGGGAATCGGCGCGCGTTTCCTGCCGCCAGGCGCTGTCCGCGGCGTAATGACGGGCAATCCGTTCATAGAACTCGCGCGCGATCCCGCCGATCGCCCCTTTGTTGCCGATGTCAGTCGCCCCCAGTCCGCCCGCACTCAGTCCGCCCAGATGCATGCCCGGCTCGATCAGCACCGCGCGTTTCCCCATCCGCGCCGTCTGCACGGCCGCGGCCACGCCGGCCGATGTCCCGCCGTAGATGACGACGTCGGCATCCGCGGTCTTCGGGCGCTGCCAGAGCGATTGGGATGGCGCGCAACCGACGCCTGCCCCGAGCAGCAGAAGTGCCGCCACGTGCTGAAAGACAGTCGGGCAGCGCCCAGCGCACGATGCGCGCCGGGCAACCGGCCAGTGAGCAGCCTCGAAGCGGGTGGCCGATGATCGGCGGGGGCCGGGCGCCGGGGATGGCGGGCTGCTGGCTACCATGCGTTCCAGTAACCGCCCGCTTCGGCGGCCCAGTAGTTGGTCATTTGCCGGATGTTCTTCCAATGCACCGACCCGGCGAGCAGGAGGACGTTGCCGCCCTGGGCACGGAGATCCTGTGGTTTGGTCAGTTTCGAGACCCATAGGAAGGGAACACCTTTGTCTTTGGCCGCGCCCCCGGAACAGTGCGGGGCGATCACCCAACCGACACCGCCCATCGGTTCCGCCCACGCGTTCAGATCGCATGCCAAGGTCAACTGCGGATCGTCGGTAAACCGCTGAGGCGAGACCCAGCGGGGAGAGGGTTCGCCCGGCCAGGGCTTCTTGTGTCCGCCGTTGTAGCTGTAGCCGATGACATGCCCGTGCGGTGCCCGGTAATACTGGAACGTGCCGGCGAGGCTGGGACAGGTGCTCATGTTTGTCCCGCTGTATTGGCGGATGGCGTTGAAGGTGTTCGTGCTGATCCAGATCGTGTGTGTGAATCCATCGTCGCGATAGCCTTGCGGGAGGCGATCGTTGTTGTCGTTGCCGTACATTTGCAGGGCCAGGCCGAGCTGGCGCAGTCCGCTCTGGCAGGAAACGCGGCGCGCCTTCTCCTTCGCCATGCTCAGCCCGGGCAACAGCATGGCAGCCAGGATCGCAATGATGGCGATCACCACCAACAGCTCGATCAAAGTGAACCCCACGAACGCGCCCACCGTCCTTCGCGTCCCGCTCGCGCCGCGTTCGCCCTTGGTGCCTGGCAGATCAATCATGTGTCCTCCGGGTCAGCGATGAGCTTATAGTGCGCCGCCGCCGCTCAGAGCCAGCAAAATCCAAGCAGTTCTCACTTTGCGCACAGGGCCTGGACGCCCGGACTCGGTGTTCAGTCTTCGGCGGAGCGAGATGGCGCGGGCTGACGGGCAGAGGGGTCGCAGAGGGGTCGGTCCCGGAATTCAGGAAACGTTGCCCGCGCCTTCCTCCGCTCAATGCCCCTTTCCCCCCAGTGCATCTGGAGGTTGTCGGTGGGAATCGAGTGCGCGCCGCGTGGGGGCACGCGGCCTACACCGGCAATCTCCATCCGTTGCAGGCCCGGTGCCCTCACCGGGCGACAGGACACCGACAACAACCAGATGCACCCCCTTCCCCTTTGGCCTGTCCTTTGGCCTCAGCGGTTCTCGTTTTGAGAGCGCTCAGGGCGCCGGGTCGGGGGACCCGGCCTACAACCGCTGCATTCTTCGATGCTGTAGGCCGGGTGCCCTCACCCGGCGTCAAGCCCCTGCACGCAAAATGAGAACTGCTGCTTTGGCCTTGCCCGGTCTCCCCCCTTTGCTCAATCTGTGCTCATTACGAAAAAGCGCGTTTTGGGGGCATGGGTCCCGGCCTTTGCCCTGCCTCTGTGCATGCAGATCGCTGCGTCCGCCGAGGCAGTTCAAATTGCCGAATCCCACAACGGACCGCCGGTGGCGCTCGATCCAGTGGTTCTCGAGAACGCCGGCTGCCGTGTCGAGGTGGACCGCCAGCACGGACGTCTGCTGCGTGTGCAGGATCGACTTGGGGGCGTCGATCTCGAACCGCCGCCCGGATGCGCGGGCAACTTTCGCGTGCTGGTCCCTCTGCCGGACGCGCCCCGGAATTTCGTCCACGGCAAGGACCAGGCCCTCGCGCGGTTCGAAGTTGCCGGAGACCGTCTCGATCTGCATTGGGACGGTCCGATGAAGGACGAGCGCGGCAGCGCGCACGACCTGGGCGCGCGTTTGAGCATCGAGTTGAGTGACCAGGCGATCGAGTTCCGGTTCTCGCTCACCAACCGCACCGACATCCGGATCCCGGAGATCTGGTATCCGGGGGTGGGCGGCTTGGATCGATTCGGCCCGCCGGAGACCGCGGCGCAGACGGCGTTGAACCCGCCTCCGCATGGCGGCAAGCGGTTCAACAGGGGGTTTGGACAGCACCTGGTCCACTATCCGTCACAGAACATGGGGTTCGTCGAGGTTGGCAACCGGGCATTGAGCCGCGGCCTGTACCTGGGCGCGCACGATCCCGTCGCCCGGCTCAAGGGGTTCTTCTTCCTCGAAGAGGGCGCCGGCGAAGAGCGGAGCGCCGCCATGTGGCTGGTTCATTATCCTTCCACGCCGCCGGACGGGACGTTCGAGGGGGCGCCCCTGGTCGCGCAATTTCATGATGGCGACTGGATCGGGGCGGGCCGGGAGATCTACCGTCCGTGGTTCATTCGGACCTTTGGCCTGGTGAAACCCGGAGAGGACTGGATCCGGCAGCAGAGCTTCTACCAGATGATCATGATCATGCTGCCGGAGGGAAACGTGAACTACCGCATCGACCAGATCCCGCAACTGGCTCGGGACGGCCTCAAGTACGGGGTCACATCGCTGCAGATCGCGGGTTGGCAGCGCGGCGGGCACGACAACGGCTATCCCTATTACGAGCCGGACCCGCGGTTGGGGACTTGGGACGACCTCGAGCGGGCGCTGCGCGAGTGCCATGCGCTGGGGGTGAAGGTCTATTTCTTCGTCAACATACACGTCAACAATCTCGATACCGCCTGGTATCGGCGCGAACTCAAGCAGTACAACTTCGAGACGAGGCAGGGGCATCCTTCCTGGATCGACGGCTGGGGCATGGGCACGCTAGCGTCGCGGATGAAACTGACCACCCCGCTCATGACCTTCGCGGATGTCGCGTTCCCGGCTCTGTCCGACGCGCACCTGCGTTACTTCAGGAGGCTGGCGCGGGTCGGTGCGGACGGCTTGCACATCGACAAGCTGTTCCCGTCCGCGATGAACTACAATCCGAGCATCCCGCTCGGCCCGGACCAATCGCCGTGGGAAGGCACCATACGGCTCCTCGATCGGATCGACCGCGGCTGCAGGGCGATCCAGCCGCATTTCCGTTTCTCGATGGAAACCACCTGGGACCGCGCGCTGTCGTTTGGCGCGGCGACGTGGTGGGCGGGCAACATGAATGTGGCGCGCAAGGTCTTCCCGGAACTGGTCGAGACGGTCGGTCTCTATCAACCGTACGATTACATCGGCGTGAACGACGCTGTCCGCCTCGGCCACGCGGTCATGGTGGCCCCGTTTCACTTCAACCGTTCGATGGACAGCGGGTCGTGGCGCGGCCTGGCGCGCTATATCCGCGAGGTCAAGACGATCCGCGACGATCTGGCCGACTGCGTGTTCACCGGGGAACCGATCGATCCGGGCGAAGCGCTGCTGAAACCCTCGAATCTCCCCGAGGGCGTCGACCACGCAGCGTATCGCAATCCGAACAACGGCCGGCGGGCGTGCATCGTCACCCATCGTGGCGCGACACCCGCCACGCTGACCTTCGGCGGATTCACCGGCTCGACGGGCCGTCCGGTGCGGCTGCATCGGCCCGCACACGCGCCGGTCACTCTGAGCCTGCCCGCGGAAATCACTGTGGAGGCTGAGCGCCTGGTGTTTGTCGCCGAGGAGTGACACGGATCAGAACCCATGAAAGTGTCCATGCTTGCACTCTGGTTGCTCTCGGGTGCCTGTCTCGGATTGGCTGCGGACCGGACGCCGGGCCGTGCCGACTCGCCGAACCTGCGCATCGAGAATGCCCACATCATCGTCGAAGTCTCTCCCACCAACGGCGCGATCCTCCGCATCCGCGACAGGATTGGCGGGCTCGAACTGCTCGGAGAACCGCGCCTGGCGGACAATTTCAAGTTCACGCTGCCGATCCGGCATGACCACGCCTGGCAATCGACCGAGGCCAACGCCATTCTGGGACGCGACCAACGCCTGACGGCGCACCGGCAGACGGACACAGGGCTGGTTTTGGTCTGGGATGCGCCGCTTCGGAGTGTTCTGGGCAAACGCTACAACGTCTCGGCGACGATGACACTCGAACTCGATGGAGCGGATCTGCGTTTTGGGCTCGAAATCCGAAACGCATCGAAGCTCGAGGTCGGGGAGGTGTTTTATCCGATTCTTGGCGGTGCACTCGGGTTGGGCGGCACGGCGGAGGCGCGGCGGCAGACGCAGTTCGTGGTCCCCGAGACGCTCGGCGTCCGCTCCGCCGGCATCTTTCACACCTTTGCCAACATGTCGTGGCTGGGCGTGTTCGGCCCCGAGCAGTTCTACAGCTACCCCGACAAGCTCTCGATGCCGTGGCTCGCCCTCCACGAGCCGGAGCGGAACCGCAGCGTCTATTTCGGCGCGCACGACCCCGTGCCGCGCTACAAGGTGATTCACCTCGAGATGTCGCCCGGCATCGCTCCGGGGCGCATCGACGGCAACTGGCCGCGACCAGAGGAACTCGACGGAGCGCCGGTGGGCGTCAAGATCTGCTTCGTGCATTTCCCTTATCAGCCCGCCCGGCGGAACTTCGAGGCTGCGCCCGTGGTGCTGCGCTTTCACGACGGCGATTGGCAGGCGGCCGCGCGCGTCTACGGCGAATGGCTGAGTACGCAACCGCACCTGGCGAATCTGCCGGGTGCCCGCTCCGACCCGACTCCGGTGTTCGAGCCCTGCGATGCCGTGCCGTTCAGGGATTTGGCGGCCCGGGCCAAAGCGGGGGCGCAGGCCGGCGCCGCCGGTCTGCTGTTGCGCCGATGGAGTGTGGCGGGAGACAGCGGCCTCTTTCCGCGGTTCGCACTGGATCCGCGCCTGGGAACACTCGGGGAATTCGCCGAAGCCATTCGGCAATGCCACGCGCTCGGGGTGAAGGTGGCGCTCGTCGTCAGCCTGCCACCCGTCAAACACTGGACCAGCGAATTCAGAACCGAGTTGCACCCATTTGCCTGTCGGGATCGCTGGGGCATCCCCTACACCACCGTAGGCGCGTCCGTCCCAAGCCCGCTGACCGGCGGCTTGGGCGCGGGCGAACGCCGCGTGCAACTCAACCCGGCGCATCCGGAGTTGCGACAACGCCTCGTCGGCGATCTTGTGGCTCTGGCCCAAACGGGCGTCGACGCCATCCACGTGCAGGACTTCTTCGGCACGCCGCTCGATTTCAATCCCGGGCTCGGGCGCACGCCCGACCGCGCGACTTGGGAGGGCGGACTGGAATGCCTGCGCGCGATTCGCTCCGCCTGTCGCGCCGTTCAACCGGGGTTCGAAGTCTCGACTGACACGATATGGGACTACGCGGTGGATCTGAGCCCAACTCGCCCTGCGGACATGCTCGACCGATGCCCGTTGCGGGCGGCTTGCCCGGCGTGGCAACCGGCCTTTGCCGAAGCGGGAGAGGCGACTGCCGAGAGTCTCGACGGCCCCTCGGATCCGGGTCGGATTCGGCAGGTCATCTTCAACCTCGCCTCTCCGTCCGATCTCCAGGGTTGGAAGTGCGCGGGCGGGGCGTTCACCGTGAATGCGGTGCCCGGACTGTTCACCAGGCCGACTTTGAATTCGCTCGCCGCGGCGGGCGAGACCGCCACCGGCTCGGCGCTGTCGCCGGCGTTTGCCATCGGCACCCGGTTCGATCGGGCGGAGGTGCTTCTCCAGGGCGGCTGGAGCGAGGCCACCAACGGTCGCGAGAATCTCGTCCTCCAGTTCCTGGACGCCGACAGCGGCGCGGTGCTCCTCGAGCTTCTGCCGCCCGGGATCCACGAGCTGCGCACTCAGCGCGTGGCAATCGATCCGCTGCGCGGACGCACGGTGCGCGTGAAACTTGTCGATGAGAACCCCAACTCGAGTTACGCGTGGATCGGCCTGCGCAGGCTCGTCCTCACCGGACCGGCTGGCGATTCCGACAAGGAGTGAACGCGTGGGTGCGGGTTTTGATGGACGTGAAGAAATTGGTGCCCTCTTCATCTCCGATCCAATCCAAAGTCAGGATGCCGCCGATGGTGGCGAACGACCAGGACGCGGATACGGGCGGGTTGGACATCGTAGAGGAAATGGTACGGGAAGCGCTTCAAGTTGGCTCGCCGGAATCCTTCACCCGTGGGATGAAATCGCAGCGGGTTTTCAGCCGCCTTGGCGATCGTGGCTTTGAGTTCCACGTCGAACTCCTCGGCGAGACGCGGGGAAATGTCGTAGTATTTCCGGGCAGCTTCCAGAACGTCCCCCCGCACGAGCGGATGGAATTCTACTTCCATTGCGCCCGCGCGCGGTCCAAGTCGGACCAGAACTGTTCGGCAGCCAGCGGTGCCACGCGGCCCGAATCGAGGTCCTCGCGCCGACGCACGGCTTCTTGAAGATCGTCCTCGCCAGCACCGCTTGGAGCCGGGAGCGAATCCAGTAGCCAAGCCGCCAGCTCAGCCCGCTCTTGCTCCGGCAATCCGGCCACCACACGCTTGATGTCTGCGACCGACATGAGCGGAAAGCTATACTCCTCGGAGCGCGGCGGCAAGCCCAACGAATCCATAAACCGGTCAGTTCTTGATAATAACATATCAGCAGGACAGAGGCACCTTCGGGCCGCCAGGGCGGACAAGCCCCGAATCGAGCCTGCTCGCGCAGTCCAACACTCATGCACGCGGAGTGGCCGACAGGACCGATCTGTAGGGATGACAGAAGCTGGGCGCGGGCAAGTTCAGAAGGCCTTCTTGACTTCGACGCCTTTGCTCGGGGCTTGGCGACGTTGCAGGTTGAACCGCTCGCGGTTGGATTCCTGGACCAGGCCGCTCTGGACATCGAGGTTGCCTCTCAAATCGAACGACTGCTGTTGCATCGCCGGTGTCGGGGCGGATGCGGGGCGGGCACTCGACGGCGCGCCAAGCCAACTCTCTCCGCGATAGAAAGCATACCGCGACTCGCCTTCGCGGGCGATGACGGTGGCTTTGCCGCGGAGAGCGTCGGCATGGTTGTTCTGCCAGAACAGGCCGAGCGCGGTCATGTATTGGAAGCTGGGGGCCAGCGGGCTTTCCGAATACCTCTTTGCGAACTCATCGCCCAGCGCGACGGCGAGCGGGTGATGCTTCTTTCAAAAAGAAAAGGGGGTGACAGAGAGTGGCACATGCTTCGCGAGGAACCGTAACCGGGCTGCGGCAAAACCGGGCCCATTGACGAAGGCAGACGGTCAACCGACCCAAATCAAGCCCCTTGACCGAGGGAGGGTAATTCGGTCGGGCTGTCGCCGGAGATAAACCGTCAGTCTCTGACAGGGGCGGAGGTTGGCCGCTGGCGGCTTGGATGCGGGCCAATTCTGAGGACAGCCCGGAAAGGTGTGCAAAAGGACTTGCGCTTGCCAGGCGCTTGAACGTACTGTCACCGCACTTCGGGATCGCGGGGTGGAGCAGCCCGGTAGCTCGTCAGGCTCATAACCTGAAGGTCCTTGGTTCAAATCCAAGCCCCGCAACCAATTTACGTTGCGCTGCAACAAGTTAAGCCACTGGCCTTCAGTGGCTTATTTGCTTTCTTGGCACGGTTCCTGAATCCTCGCCTCTCCGTGCAACACTGTGCACTGCTGTGCACCGCTCTGCACCATTGCCAAATAATCGCCAAATATTTTGGCGGCCCAGAGGGGTTTGGTGAGCGCAGGTTCAAGTCCGGCGGCGAGAACAGCCCGAAAAACCGGACGGTTTTCAGACAAGATGGAACGTCGCCACCTGGGCGGTTTGGCAGCGCCTGGACGGTGCCTCGAAGCGAGACTTGCTGGGAGCGTTGTGGGGCGGAGGTCATCTTCAACGCCGGCGGCGAGGAGGTATGTCCGCGCTGGGCACGGTTCCGCGCTCCGTCCAACCCTGGGCGCAAGCCTCCACCAGTTCTCCTACACCATTCCGATAGTCGTTGCGGCATCCTTCCCATGAGCAGTTGGCGACGGCACGCTGATCCAGCGTCTCCTGACCGGCCTGGACGAGGTGCGCCTGTGGGACGTCACCGGGAACGACCTCAATGCAAACACCGAACTCGACTCCGGCGACGTGACGCGGTTGCTCCGCGTCGTAGTGGGGATCGATCCGCCGCCGGGTGGTCTGGCGGGGCCGGCCTCCGCACAGGGGCGCTCGGCGCGCCGCGGGGTGGGCCTTATGGGACCGAATGACGAGGCATTGCTGCTTGTGCCGGATACCTTGTCGGCCGAAATCGGCCAGCGCGTGAAGGTGCAGTTGGTGCTGACGAACTTGCAGGGGACGATCGTCGGGGCGTTCTTCAAGATGGAGTACCCGGCCAATGCCCTGCTCGTGCCCGACGCTGCGGCACACGTCAGCGGTCCGATGGTGCCCAGCGGGGCGCTCACGCTCTGGAACCTCGTGCCGGATGGCGATTACGCCAATCAAACTGGCATTCTCGCCTTCGTGGCCAGCAGCACCACCGCCTGGCCCGGCGCAGACGGCGTCATCGCGGAGGTGGAGTTTGAGGTCCAGCCGGGGGCTGCCGAGCAGCCCGAGTGGGCGATACGCCTGGTTGAGATCGAGGTGAGCGCAAATGGCTTCGACAATCGTGCTCTGCCGGATGCCGATGCGCGGTTCGCTCTGCCCAACGTAAACAAGGCCCCGGTGCTGACCAAGATACCGGATCAGACAATATTCGAAGGAACCGCTCTGTCAGTGACCGCCGTCGCCACGGACGCAGACGTGCCGTCGAATACGCTGACCTACAGTCTGGTGACCGCACAGGAAGATGCTGCGATTGACCCGGTAACAGGATCGATCACATGGACCCCAGCGGAAGTTGACGGGCCGGGCCAGTATACAGTCACCGTGCGGGTGACGGACGGCGGGACGCCCCCGTTGGGCGATGAACAAACGTTCACGGTGACGGTCAATGAGGTCAATGCGGCGCCTGAACTCGGCGCGGTCGGCGACCAGGCGGTCGTGGCAGGCGATTTGGTGGAGGTCAGCCTGAGTGCGACGGATGTCGACGAACCGAAGAACACCCTGTCCTTCGAGCTGGTCAGCGGGCCAGCGGGCGCGACGGTTGACACTGTGACAGGTCTGTTCCGGTGGCAGACAACGCTGGCGGACGCCGGCCTCAATCCGGAGGTCACCGTCAAGGTGAGCGATGACGGCGAGCCGCCGCTGAGCGCCAGCACATCATTCACCGTCAACGTCGGGCAGGACATGACCTGGCAGACGTTGGCGTCGGGCGCGGCCGTTACTCTCTGGGGCGTCGAATGGGGAGGCGACACGTTTGTGGCGGTCGGAGGGAACGGGAAGATTTTGAGATCTCCCGACGGCATCCTGTGGACCGAGCAGACATCGCCGACAGCGAACACGTTGTGGGGGCTTAAGCACGCCGAAGGGCGCTTCGTTGTGGCGGGGCACAACGGGACGTTGCTGACATCGACGGATGGCGCGAGTTGGCCAGCGACGGAATCAGGCGTGACAACCCACCTGACAGATGTGGCGTATGGGAACGGGCGGTTTGTGGTGGTGGGGGACTGGGGCGACCATTCTGACTTCGACCGACGGACTCGCGCCCTGGCAGATACAGGAGGTCACCCCGGAACGGCAAACCGCCAAAGACCCTTCGCCCTTGAAGGTCAA
>CAYPUR010000061.1:0-22453 GCA_964413865.1 uncultured Verrucomicrobiota bacterium | reverse complement strand
GACGTGGTACATGCAGTTCTTTTTCTACACCATGGGCGAGACGCAAATGGGCGACTACAAGTTCTCGAGTTGGACCCTGCACATGGCGAGCATTATCATCTTCAGTTCGCTCTGGGGCATCGCGCTGAAGGAGTGGAAGGGTTCGAGCGGATTCACCAAGACTCTGCTGTTTCTCGGTCTCCTGATGTTGATCTTCTCGACGGTCGTAGTCGGGCTCGGCAACTACCTCGGTGTCGCGCCGGCAAGCCCTTGAGCAATCCTATGAGCACTGCATATCACGTGGTCGTCTGCGCCAGCCTGGTGCCCGACCCGCTCCAGACCCTCGAACCGGTCACCGGGCCCGCCGGGCCCGCGCTGAAGAACGAGGCGATGCTCCCATCCGTCCTGGATCCTTGGGCCGCGCACGCCCTCTACGAAGCGGCGAACCTCGCCAAGAACAGGCCGGGCACAAAGGTCTGGCTGGTCAGCCTCGGTCCCAAAACGAAGCTGCAACAGGTCATGATGACCGTCGCTCAAAAGGTGCCGTTCGAGTTCGTGCCCCTGGACGGCTCGGCGAGCGGATTCGCCGAGGCCGCGGCCATCGCCGAGGCCCTCGCCGAAGGCATCCAGGGCATCCCCGGACTCGACCGCTCGAAGCTGCTCGTGTTTGGCGGATGGGAATCGGCGTCCAGGGGCGCCGGCGTGACGATGTCGATGGTGGGCGAACGTCTTGGCATCATCGACCAATTCCAGGGCGTCGATGAACTCAAGATCCAGGACGACGGGGCCTTCGAGGTGGTCGAACGACTCGAAGGCGGACAGCATCAGGTGTCGCGTTGCGCCGGCCCGCCCGCCCTCTTCGGCTGGGCCACCGGCCATCTCCCCGAGCCGAAGAACAATCCGCAGATCGGCATGATCAACATGCGCACGCTGATGCCCGCCCTCCAAAAGGCCAGGGCGGTCCAGATCGCGGACGCGGGGCTCAGCTTCGGCACCGTTGTTTTGCCGAAGCAATTGCGGCAAACGCGCATCGTCAAGGACCGGTCCGCGGAGGAAATCGCCAGGGAGATTGTCGATTGGATCGCGAAGTGAGGCGCATCATGGAGACTATTCTGTTTCTTGCAGCCACCGAGCCGGACGGGTCGCTGGCTTCATCGGCTTTGGAGGCGCTGGGCGCCGCGCGTTCGCTTGCAGCCGCCTTGGGAGGCTGCGGCCTGGCGGCCGGCCTTCAGGGGCAATCGGTCCAAACCGCCGCCGATCGGATCGCCGGGTGCGGCGCGACGCGTTTCCTGGGTGTGGCCGGCCAGGACTTCGGGTCCGCGCGCTATGCGAGCGACGCGGCGGCGGCCGAGGCGCTTGTCCGGGCCAGTCAGGCCACGGTGGTCGTCGCGCCGGGCACCAGCCGCTTGTCGCGTTGCCTGCCTGGTGTCGCTCAACGCACCGGTGGACAGGCGGACACCCATGTCACCGCCCTCGGCGCCCGGGAGAACCGGCCTTTCGTGAATCGCTGGTACTATCGGCAGCGGATGGAAGCGGTTGTCCAGCGGACCCAACGGCCGTGGATCATCCTCGTCGATCCCGGCAGCCAGCCGCCCTGGGACGGCCCGCCTGGCAACACTGCCGCTGTGCGGATGATCGACGTGACTCTGTCCGATGCCGCCCGGAAAACGAGCGTCGTCGGAGTCCGGGCGCCGGCGGCCGATGCCCAGACCATTCGGCCGGACGCCGACCTTCTCTTCGTCACCGGCGCCGGCTGGACCAAGAAACAGGCTGACGGCCAGGCGCACGTGGCCGAGGCGGAACAGATCATCCTCGAGTTTCTCAAGCGCAGCCGCGCCTCGCTCGGCAGCAGCAAGTCGCTGGTCGATCTGGGCGGCGAGGGCCAGGCCGTCCTGTCTTTTCTTTCGCACCTGAACCAGATTGGCCAGACGGGCGCGACGCCGCGACATCCCAAGGGGCTGTCGACTTGCTGTCACGGCGAGGAACCCCACACCGTCGGCTGGCGTTTCATCAACGAGCGCCGGGCCGTCAGCCTCGATCCGAACTGCGGCTGGGCGCGCGGCAAGGCCGACGTGCTTTACGTGGCCGACGCCTTTGCCGTGATGCGGGAGATCAACAAGCTGCTGGCGGCGAGAATATGAAAACCTAGCGAGGCGCACCATGCGCCTTTGCGTTGTGTTCAATCCGACCGCGCGCGGCAACAAGGCCAGGCGGTTCCGTCGACGACTCGAGGCCCTTGCCCACGAATGTGTCCTGATGCCGACCGACGGTCCTGGAGCGGCCGTCGATCTGGCTGCCGAGGCCGTGCGCCAGGGATTCGACACCGTGGTCGCGGCGGGCGGCGACGGAACGGTCAACGAAGTGCTCAACGGCATCGCAGGCGTGCAGCACGGCCTCGAACGGGCGCGCTTGGGCATCCTGCCGCTGGGGACCATGAATGTCTTCGCCCGGGAACTGGGTTTGCCGTTGAACCCGGACGCCGCCTGGAGCGTGGTCCGCCAGCACAATGAAACCACGATCGACCTGCCCTGCGTGGAATTCGAGGCCGAGGGCCGAACAGCCCATCGCTATTTCGCACAACTCGCCGGGGCGGGTCTGGACTCGCGCGCCATCGGGCTCGTCGACTGGAGCTGGAAGACACGGATCGGTTCGTTGGCGTATGCGGCCGCCGGTTTGCGGGCAATGCGGGGCTTCCAACCGCCGGTGACAGTGGCGCTTCCGGACGGCACGCGGTCGAGCGGGGAGCTTGTGCTGGTGGGCAACGGAACGCTCTACGGCGGGTGTGTGACGATGTTCCCTGGCGCCAGCCTCCGCGACGGGCAACTCGAGATTCGGGTGCTGCCCCGGGTCGGAGTCCTCGCCCTGGTCCGGTTCGCCCTCTCCTGGCTGTTCCGGGGCGGATTCGCCGTGCCGGGCGAACGGCATCTGCGTGCCGATCGGTTCACGCTGACAAGCGACGAGGCCGTTCCGTTTCAGGTGGACGGCGACAATGCCGGCCCGCTCCCGGCCCGCTTCTCGGTCCGGCCGCGCGCGCTTCGAGTGATCGCGCCTTGAAGCCCGCCACCGGGCATCATCCTGTTGCCCTTCCGAGATCGGGGAGGCGATAGCATGCCGCGCGTCACGGCTTATCGCGGTTGAATCATCCGGCGACGGCGGGTAGAAACGCGGAAGCATGAGCCTGGTCACAACGAAAGAGGCTGCTCACATCCTTGGCGTAACGCCCGTGCGCGTGAGGCAATGGATAAATGAGGGGCGTCTGGTTGCGCAGAAGCCTGGGCGGGACCATCTTCTTGACGGTGCTGAGGTACAGCGATTCAAGCAGGAGGGACGCCGCAGCGGGCCAAAGGGTGGAAGGCCGCGAGCGACAAGGCCAAAGAAAACTATTGCGCATGCGATATAATTCTGAAAACCTCGCGTCATCATGAGACAGGTGCGGCAACAAGTCGGCGTCGCGGCTGGGTCGCCGCTGGCACTGGCGGAGCGCCTGGGGCAGGAGGCGTGCGGTGCGTTGAACGCGAGTTACCGAAGCGGGATGGGCCAGTTTCTGACCCCGCCCGGCGTGGCGGACCTGCTCGCTCGCATGTTCGAGTCGGCTGAGGGGGAAGTGCGGTTGTTGGACCTCGGCGCCGGTGCCGGCGCACTTACCGCAGCTTTCGTCGAGGACGTTATTCGGCGGGAGAGGAGACCGCGTTCGCTGCATTTAACGGCGTGGGAAATCGAGGCGACTTTCATTGGGCGGTTGGAGAAGGTACTGGATGCGTGCGTTGCGGCAGGTCGGGTTGCGGGTGTTCCGACGACCTACGTGGTGAACCGGGGCGATGCGCTTCGAGGCGCGGTGGAGGGACTGGTCCACGAGGGTGACCTCTTCGAGGCGTTTTCCGGAAAGCCCCGCTTCACCCACGCCATCATGAACCCGCCGTACAGGAAGATCAACGCGGATTCCGAAGCCAGGCTCCTGCTGCGGCGGGCTGGGTTGGAAACGTCGAACTTGTACGCCGGTTTTCTTTGGCTGGCCGCGAGGCTCCTGGAGCCGGGCGGCGAGATGGTGACCATCACGCCTCGGAGTTTCTGCAATGGACCTTATTTCCTCCCGTTTCGCGAGCAGTTCTTCGGGCTCATGGCGCTTGAGCGGCTGCACGTTTTTGACAAGCGAGATACGCTCTTCGCGGGCGATGATGTGCTCCAGGAGAACGTGGTCATGTGTGCTCGGCGGGGAGTGGAGCAACATGACTCGGTGGTGCTCAGCAGCAGTGATGGCCTGCCCTCGGGGAATGGCAGGGAGCGGACCGTACCCTATTCGCGAGTGTTTGAACCAGCCGATTCGCACAAGGTTGTCCACCTGCCGCTGGACGTTGCTGATGACGAGGTGAGGGGCGCAGTGATCGGTCTGCCGGCGCGTTTGAGTGACCTCGGCGTTGGGGTCTCCACTGGTCGGGTGGTCGATTTTCGTGCGCGAGCGTTTCTGCGGAAGGACGCTGACGAGGGCACAATCCCGCTGATCTATCCCAATCACTTCAATGGAGGCGATGTACATTGGCCGTGCCCGGAGTCGCGGAAGCCGAATGCGTTGCTGGCGGTGCCTGAGACTGAGGATCTCATGCTACCCAATGGAGTGTACGTACTCGTTAAGCGCTTTACAGCCAAAGAAGAACGAAGGCGGATTGTTGCGACGGTGTTTCGGCCTACGGGCAACTTGGCTGGGTTCGCCTGGGTAGGATTCGAGAACCATCTCAACTACTATCACCACCAGGGAGGCGGTCTGGATGACAGGCTGGCCGAGGGGTTGGCGGTTTACTTGAACTCGAGCCTGGTGGACTCTTACTTTCGGCAATTCAGCGGGCACACTCAAGTCAACGCAGCCGATCTCCGGGGACTTCGGTATCCGTCGAGGGGGCAGCTTTGCCGGCTCGCGCAGCGCGTAGCGCCAGGCACACACGACCAGGGGGCTATTGACTCAGTCGTTGAGACAACGATTCTAACGCCTCAACGTTGAACTGCTTCGCGCCGTCCTCGCAAATCCAGATGTACGTGCCTGGGGCAATGTTCTTGTGCTTGCCCTGCCGCGCGGCTGCGTCCTTCCAAGTCATGTAAGCCGTGGTGAAACCAACGTTCTTCTTGCCGCAGCGTCGAGCCAAGCAGGTGAGAGCCTCAACCTTATGGAGGTCAACCTCGCCGTCGCTCGTGACGGCTTCGACGACCCAGAGTTCGTCAGTCTCCTTCTTCCACAGAAGGATATCCGGCATCGAGTCGCCAAGCTGGATAGTGATACCGGCGTCCCTGAGTGCTTGTTCCTGATCAGGCGTGACGCGTTCACCGTCTGTAGCGTCAATGTAGAGGACTTTGAAACCGGGCAGGAAGTTGGGAGCATAAACGTGGGCGGCGGCGGTGATAAGTTCCAAGTGCCGTGTGCCAACTTTGGCCCGCGTGGTCTCCGCAAGTGTCGCCTGGACCTGGAGGCGCGAGCGCGTCGCGTCCTTACTCGCCCACGCGGCGAGGAGCGCGGGACGGTCATGATCGGGCGCCCTAAGAACATGCAGGAAGCCCGGAGCGATGCGGTAGGCTGAATTGGGCGACTTCGGCACGGGGTGCCCAGGGAGGAAATCACCTGTGCCGGAGTCGAAGTAGAGCTTTTCGATGGCACCAATCTCCCAAAGAGGTTTGAGCCAGTAGTCACGGCCCTCCCGGTCCAGCTTCCCACTCTGACGCTGGAGCACTCCCACATGGCAAGCGATGTGGGCCGTCGAGGCGCCGTGGCAAAACTTGAGGCCCTTTTGTGCAGCCTCGAAGAACAGGTTCGGGTTGATGTCATCGAGCAGGGCGAAGACCGCGTCGACTCGATCCCGGGACTCTCGATCCAGACTGCGCAGGATCTCACTGATCCGCTCCTTGGTCACGCCTTGGAGAGCGGAGGGCGGAGCCCGCAATTTCCCCGAGCCGACATCGGAGCGCAGTTTATCTTCGAGCTTCATCTGACGCGACATGCAAGGGTATGGTGCAACGGAAGATCGTGGAAGCGCTTTAAACCATTCTGCGCGCGAAAGTGATTGCGAAGCGTCCTGTAGCGAAAGTCGCATGGTCTGTTTCTGGCCAATTCGGCGGACACGAAGGCACTTGCTTCCCTTTCTGGGCGCGGTTTTGCCAACTGGCCCGGATCGGGTTCAACGCGGAACGTGTGATCGATTCGGGCTACGGCTTGGATGCGGGCGGCGGCAGGCTTTGTCCGTCCACTTCCGAGGGGGTGACTCTTTCGAGGATGATGCCAAAGGGTGTGTGGACCTCGACCCTCAACCGGAACTGGCTCTCGTCTTCGATCGGGGCCAGATCGACAAACACGCGGATGTCGCGCGCTTCGAGCCGGTCCACGATCTCGGGGGCTCCGCTGACCTGCACGTCCACGGTGTTGGGATCCACCCGCACGGCGCGCCGATCCTCGGCGCTGGTCATGATTGTGATCGGCAGTTGGCGGACGACACGCGAGCCCCTGGGCTGATTGCGCGAGGGAGTCCCCGACTTGAGCGTCATCCAGACCACCGCCGCGGAGACAAGAGCGATCACCTTCCACCGCACGTTGTGGGTCAGGATGCGGGGCAGGCGCATACAATCAGTCCGATTTCGCCCGGGCGGGTCCGACGACGCCGGCGGTGGGCTCGCGGGCAACGAGGGCGCGCAGCCACTCCCCCACGGTGCGCGAGCGGGGGATCCGCACCAGGACTGAGGTGAGAAAGGACCGCAGTTCTTCGAGTGTGATTCCTCGGACCAACTGTCCCTTGTAGGCGTAAGACACAGCCCCGGTCTCTTCGGAGACCACAACAACGACGGCGTCCGTCTCCTCCGACAGGCCGATAGCCGCCCGGTGCCGCGTGCCGAGCGATTTGCTGAGGTCCTGCCGTTGCGTGAGGGGGAAGATGCACGCGGCGTTCATGATGCGGTTGCCGCGCACGATGACCCCGCCGTCGTGGATCGCGTTGTTGGGGAAGAAGATCGTCTCGAGCATCTCGGGCGTGACTTCGGCATCAACGACGATTCCCGACTCGACGACTTCCTGGAGCTGGATGGACTGTTCGATGGCGAGCAGCATGCCGATCCGCACGTCCGCCAGCCGCTCGGCCGTCTTGATGATGACCTCGATGTTCTCCCGCTGCTCGCGGGTGCTGGCGAAGAAGGGGAGGCTGCCGAGCTCAGCGAACATGCGGCGCAGCTCGGGCTGGAAAATGACGATCACGGCCACGGCGAAGAACGCGAAGAAGTTGCCCAGAAGACGGCCGAAGACCTCGAGCTGGAGGGCCTGTGCAAGCACGGTCAGAACCATGAGAACAAGGAGGAACCCGGTCACCACCGGAGCGCCGCGTGTCCCGCGCACCAGCATGACGGCGTAGTAGATGCCGATCGCGAGAATGAGGATCTCGACGAACGCCCGCCAATCATTTGGCAACCAATCCATTCAATGTCCTGGGCACGCGGCCTTTGCTGTTCGGGCGCGCAACGCCTCGATCACACGCAGGGCCTGGCACGTCGCCCCCACGTCATGCGTCCGAAACACCTGAACGCCGGCATTCGCCGCCCACGCCGTGCAGGCGAGCGCCCCCGGCAATCGAGCATCCACGTCCGCCCCCAGAAGACGACCGAGAAAGGATTTGCGCGAAACGCCGAGCAGCAATGGTCGGTCGAAGGCTTTATAGGATTCGAGGCCGGCGAGCAAATCCAAATTGTGCGGCAGATCCTTCCCGAACCCGATTCCGACGTCCAACGCGACCTGGTCGGGCCCGACACCGCACCGTTCCAAACGGTGCAAACGGTCCGTGAAGAACTCGCCCACTTCACGGACGACGTTGGTGTACGAGGGGTTTTTCTGCATGGTGGCTGGTGTTCCCTGCATGTGCATGCACACGTACCCGGCCTGCGCCTCCGCCACCTCTCGCCAAAGCCCCTCATCGACCCGCCTCGCCTCGACATCGTTGACCAGGCTCGCCCCGGCAGCCAGGGCGGCCCGCGCCACGCCGGTTTTGCGCGTGTCGATCGACAGCGGCACCGTCACCTGCCGGGCCAGCTCCTCGATCACAGGCAAGACCCGCCGCAGCTCCTCCGCCTCGGGCACCGGGGTCGCGTTGGGACGGGTCGATTCCCCGCCGACATCGAGGAGATCGGCGCCCTCGGCAAGCAGTTGACGGGCATGCGCGATGGCAGCCTCGGGCTCGAAGTACCGCCCTCCGTCCGAGAACGAGTCCGGAGTGACGTTCACAATGCCCATCACAAGTGCTGGGCGTGGGAAGACAAACTCGAATCGGCGACAGGACCAACGCATGGCATCAGAGCTGAGCGCTCACGGTCTGAAGGGTGCGTCTCAGACCCAACCCGTGTTCAGGGTTTGCCGGATTCAAGCGCTCAGTTCATTCGCATGGGCATGATCACGTAGAGGAACGGCCCGTTCACCTTGAGAACTCCCGGGCTCAACTCGTCGCTCAGTTCCAGGAAGACTTCGTCGTTATCCAAGGCCTTCAAGGCATCGAGCAGGAAGGCAGGATTGAAGGCGACGGCGAGATCGGGGCCCTTGTAGTTGATGGCGAGCGTCTCGCGCGCCTCTCCGATCTCGGGCGTATTGGCGGTAATCGCCAGGGTGTTGCGGGTGAAGGAGAGCTTGACCGAGTTGGCTTTCTCGCTGGTCATCAGCTCGGCACGCCGCAACGCCTGGACGAGTTCCTCGCGCACCAGCGGAATGCGCTCCTTGGATTCCCGGGGAATGACCTGTTGGTAATTCGGATAGGTCCCCTCGACAAGTTTCGAAATCGCGAGGAGGCTGAGCAGGCCCTCGCCGCGCATGTCGAAGGCGACCTGATTGTCGCCGACGCTGATTTCGACTTCGCCTTTGTCCTGCAGCAGGCGGCTGAGTTCGGAGACGGTCTTTGTCGGCACGATGAACTCGGTCTGGTTCTCAGCGCCGATGTCCACTTCCTCGTCCGTCAGCGCCAGCCGGCGTCCATCCGTGGCCACCAGAGTCACCTTATGCTCGCGCAGGCTGAAGAACAGGCCGTTGAGCACATAACGCGCCTCATCATTCGAGACGGCAAAGGCGGTGCGCCGCAGCATGCCTTTGACCTTGTCCTGAGGCAGGGCGACCCGCTTGCTGTCGGCAAACGCCGGGCGCGGCGGAAAATCCTCGGCGGGCAGCCCATGGATTTTGAAGAACGAGGCCCCGGCCGTCAGACTGCAGACATTCTTCTCGTCGACGTCGAGTTCGATTTCCGGCGTGCCCAGTTCGCGGACGATGCTGAAAAAACGGCGCACGGGCAAAGTCGTCGCACCGATCTTCTCGACATTGGCTTCGACACTGCAAGCGATCGACACGTCGAGGTCCGTGGCCGTCAAACCGAGGCGCCCTTGTTCGGCCTGAAGGAGAACGTTCGACAGGATGGGCAGGGTCGTCCGGCTCCCGACCACATTCTGCACCGCCTGAAGGCCATTGATAATCTGCTCTCTGGCGATTGTGAGTTTCATGGGCGCATAGGATGATGCTGCAAACCATCAAAAAAGACTCTTATTATGGTGTGTGAATAATTGAAACAGTTCACGCTGTCAAGGTCACGGCAACGAGTTGCGTTGTCTGGCCATTGCGAACAGCCCGGTGCCGACCCCCGAACAACACCCCGCCGGTCGAGTTTGCAGCCTCTTATCAGCCGCTTGTTCACAGTGCATTCGCCGCCTTGTTGTCCGGATCGCGCGTCGGCGGGGTGTCCGGGCCCAAGCCGTACTGCGTGATCTTGTTATAGAGCGTCTGCCGCCCAATGCCCAGACGTCTGGCGGCGGCGAGCTTGTTTCCCCGGGTTTCCCTCAGGACACGAGCAATCGTGTCGCGCTCGACCGCCTCCAACGGAGTCAGGGCCGCATGGCCTTGGGCGCCTGGCGCCGAATAACCGGCGGCCATGACGGACAGATCGCTCGGCTGAATCGTCTCCCCTTCGCACAGCAGGACGGCCCTTTGGATCTCGTTTTCGAGCTCGCGGACATTGCCCGGCCATGCGTACTGGCACAGACAACCGACTGCAGCGGGCGAGAAGTCGGTCACGGGACGCGCCGCCTGGGACGCGAAGCGGCGGAGAAAAGCGTGTGCCAGAGGCACGACATCCTCGCGGCGCTCCCGCAGTGGAGGCAGCTCGATGCGCACCGCCGCAACGCGATAGTAGAGGTCCTCGCGCAGCTTCCGCTCCTCGAGCAGCGTTGGCAGCGGGCGGTTGGTCGCGGCGACGATCCGGCAGTCGGTCGCATAGGCCGCCCGGCCTCCGACGGGCCGGACGCGTTTCTCCTGCAACACACGCAGAAGTTTAGCCTGCGTATCGAGCGGCATCTCGCTGATTTCATCGAGGAAGAGCGATCCGCCCTCCGCCTGGCGGAACAGGCCCTCGCGATCCGAGACGGCGCCGGTGTAGGCTCCCTTGACGGCGCCAAACAGCTCGCTCTCGATCAGCTCGCGCGGCAATGCGGCGCAGTTGACCTTCACGAGCGGGCCGGAGCTGCGCCGGCTCAGGGCGTGGATGAGATCGGCGATCACTTCCTTGCCGGTTCCGCTCTCGCCGGACAGGAGGACGGCGGCGTCACTGGGCGCAACGCGTTCGACGAGGCGGAGCACCTGTCGCATCGCCGGGCTGCGAAAGATCGGGGAAACGCCGCCGCCCAGGGTGGACAGGGCATCGCGCAGGGCGTGTGTCTGGGCGACGAGTTGCGTGTGCTCGGCGGCACGCTGGATGAGCAACCGCAACGCGGGGACATCCACGGGCTTGCCGACGAAGTGGAAGGCGCCGAGCTTCGTTGCCTCGACAGCGGCGTCGAAGGTGCCATAGCCGGTCAGGATGATCACTTCCGAGCGCGGCCAGCGGCGCTTGACCTGCGGGAGCAGCGCAATCCCATCCCCGTCAGGCAACTGCCAATCCAGGACAATCACATCCGGAGCGGGGGACTCCGGCAGACGAAACAGGCTGGCGGCATCCAGCGCGACGCTTGGCTCGTGGCCCGCTTCCGACAGAACCGCCTGCAGCATTTGGCAGACAGCCTGATCGTCATCGACCACGAGCACACGTGTCTTCATCACTCCCGGGATACCGTCGGGAACAGCTCGCGGATGCGCTGCCGTATCCGTTCCACTTCAGCCATCGGCATGCGGCGGCGCGGCATGCGGCGCTCGACGGCCTCGAGCAATTGGAGCCAATCCGCCAAGGGTGGATTGGGGACTGGGCGCCAGTCCTCGTAGCGTCGATGGCGTTCGAAGAAGCGCCAGACGCCGCCGACGCGATGGGCATAAACCTGCCAGTGCTCGCCCTGCTCGTCGACGCGGCGCCATCCGATTTCCGTTTTGGCTGACACAAGTTGCTTTTGGGAGATGGATCGACTCGAGACGTCACATATCCCGGCGCGATCCCGGGATCCCGCTGGGTTACTGGGGGAGCTCGAGGCTGACCACAGCCAGGGCGGCGATGCCTTCGTCCCGGCCCAGGAAGCCAAGCCCCTCATTGGTGGTCGCCTTGATCGAGAGGCGGCTCGGATTCAGCTCGAGAACGTGCGAGATGTTGGATTTCATGGCGTGCAGATGAGGCGCCAGCATCGGCTGCTCGGCGACAACCGTCGAATCGACATTGATGATCCGGCCCCCACGCAGATTGACCAGGCGGGCGGCTTCGTGCAGGAAAACCTTGCTGGGCGCGTTGTGCCAGCGCGGATCGGTGTTTGGAAAGAGCTGGCCGATATCCCCCTCGCCCAGGGCCCCGAAGATGGCGTCACAAATCGCATGAAGCAGGACGTCGGCATCCGAATGGCCTTCGAGCCCCTTGGGGTGATGCAAATCGACGCCGCCCAATATGAGCTTCCGCCCCTCGACCAGGCGGTGCACATCATAGCCGATCCCCACGTGGTTCATGGCGCCATTATAGATGGATCGCCCCACGATTGTAAACCACGAGAAACGCTGGACTGGACGCCTGGCCGGGGCTCAGGCGAATTCCACGACCAAGCTCTGCCCGGCCTCCAGCACGATGTCCTGGCCGAAGCGAAGCTGGGCCTGTCCGCCGCCTGCGGCGAACTGGCACGCGACGTCGCGGCCGCCGACGCGGACCGTGACGGCTGCCGGGGCGGGTCCGGGCCGCAGCGCGACGTCGATCTGTTTCACGGCCAGGCGTCCCCAGCGGACATTCAGCTCGTCGCGTTGCCGCCCCGCCTGGATGGTCTGCGCAAAGCGGCCCCAGCCCTCCGGGCCTGCGAAGAGACACTGGATATGCTCCGGACGGTACCGGGGTTCGAGGCGCAGCGCTCGGGCTGGGCCGTCATACGTCCAGCCCGAGAGCGCTAGCAGCAGCGACCAGGACGACATCGCCCGGGCGTAATGGCCGCCGCACTCGATTTCGTTCCACGGGTTGCGCGCGATCGGGCGGCGCGGAACGCCGTCGTATCGCTCGCGGGCGCCCTTGACGATGGCGAGGCCTTCGGTGAGGAGCCCTTCGTAGATCATGTGGGCGGCAACCTGGTACTCGATGCCGGTCCAGACTTCGTCCGAGTAGAGCATCACGTGGCCGGGGCGTCCGCCTTTGGGCCATGTGCAGATGATCAGGCCCTTGTCGTTGTCGCCGGCAAAGGCGCGCGGCGCGTGTTTCCAGCCGGTGAGATCCGGTTTCCAGTTGTGCTTGAAGACCGCCTTCAGCGCCGAGACGACCTTGTCCCGCGGGAACAGGTATCCCAAGCCGAGCTGGTGCGCCCACCATTGGCCGATGAGCTGGTCGCTCATGCAGCCGGGGCCGACCTCGCCGGGCATCTGCTCGTAGCCGGGCAGGTGTTGGCGGAAGTATTCGCCGTCCCAGCAGAGCTCGATGAGCCTGGCTTGACCCCGCTCGAAGAGCGCGTGGAAGCGGTCGGCACTGGCGGTGTCGCCGACGCGGCGCGCCCATTCCTCGCCGGCGCGCAACGCCGCCAGGTAATAGCCGCTAATGAACGTGGTGACACCGTGCAGCGCTTCGTCGTAGGTGTTCCATTGGTCGTCTTCGAGATAGCCGGCCGCCGCGCCCCCGTGCGACTTGCCGTCGCGCTCGATGAGATAATCGACGGCCCGGCGGATGTGGGGCCAGTAGTCCTGGAAGAACGACCCGTCGGGAGTGTTCAGGGCTTCGCGATAGGCCTTGAGGATGCAGCTCGCATGGCCGTCGGCGAACGGCTGTTCGCCCGTCGGGCGGGGCGGCGACGGGACATCGGTGCGATTGTTCACGCCGCCGTCTTTGCGCTGCTGGTGTTTGAAATCGATGCGGCGCATCTCGCGTTCGAGATCGGGGAACAGGCGCGCGAGGGTTTGTTCGTAGCCCCAGACGTGGGTGCAGGTCGGCTGACAACAGCCGTTCGAGCCTTCCCATCCGTAGATGTCGCCGTTGGCGATGCGGAACACGACGCCGATATGCCGGATGATGGCGGCGTTTGCGGTCAGGCAGTCCAGGAGCCACGCCGGCAGCGTGCTCTCGTAGAGAGTGCGTCGGAACAGGTCGGTTTGGGCGCGCCACGCGGCCAGGCTGGCCGACGCCTCCTTCAGAACGGCGCGCGCGTCGGGCCAGCGGGTGGCGTAGTGACACCCCATCCAGACCCCGTGGGCGTTGTACTTGTTCGGGTAATGCCAGGCCAGGAGGAACGGCACATCGAGGCGCGCGTTGGGGGCGACGGTCACGCTGGTGGCCACGGCGCCGGTGGTTGTTCGCCCCGCGGGCGTGGGCCCGCTGGGGGCTGCGTGGGTGTCCGACGGCCAGCGTCCATCCTTGACGAAGGTGTTCCAGGCGTCGGCCCAATCGCCGATCGCCGACGCGGTTGTCACCTCGCCTTCGAGCGCGGCGAGAGCCATCGAGCCGAATCCGGGCGCCTGGATCGACTGGCCGCGCAGCGGCTTGTACCTGGCCCCGGCCAGCTCACAAAGAGTGGCGTACGCGCCCTGCCGGGCCGAGACGGTCCCGGCCGTGTTCGGACGCAGGACCGGACCCGATGCAAGAACGACGCGCCCCTTTCCGAGCGGGCGCACGTAGAGATTGAGTCCGCCCGCCGTGGCCTGGGACTGGGCCCCCTCGCGCAGGGTGACCCCGGCGAACGCGAGGGTGTTGGGATCTCCGGGCGCGCGGTCCGCGGCGGCGCGGACCGCGGTGCAGCGGATAGGCAGAAGGTCCTCGAGCAAGGCCAGTGTGGCGCGATTGGCCGGGTGATCCGAGAACTCGATCTGATCCACATTCACGTGGCCCCAGCCGCCAGTGGCCTCGTCGACAATCTCGAGCTGGGCCGACTTGCCTGCGTGCTCGCTCACGTCCCACGAGATCGGTTCGAGGCGTTCGTTGTCTTTGCCCGAAGCCCGCCGCACGATTTGGCCGCCGATGACCAGGCGCAGTTGGGTGTCGGCGTGCGACCCGCCCCCGATGGCAAAGCGGATGAAACGGCGTTCGATGGTGAACGCGCGGCTTGTCGCCTTGCCCCGCGTGCCGTCGCCGCCGAGGTAGGTGTTGACCAGGCCGCGCCCCGAGAAACCGGAGACACGCTGTTGATCGGGCAGCGTGCCGCCAGCGGGCTTTGTCCCGAACGCCGTCCCGCTCAGTGTCCATTGGTCGTAGCCGTGCTCGAAGTCGTCGAAGAGGATGTCGGGGCGGCCCGAGGTGGGGCTCAGCGGCTGCCCGCCTGTGGCCGTTGCGTACTGGGCCACCAGCGGGAGCGTGGCGCCCGCAAGGACAAGCGTCGCCCCCTCCTCCACGGCGTCGCGCGCGGCCCGGAGTTGCGCCGCGGCGAAGTCGGTGGCGGGCTCCTCGATCCAGACAACCCTCGATTCGGGCGCATCCGATGCCGCCCCTTTGGCCAGGCCTTCGAGCGGTTCAACGCGCAGGTTGTCCGGGCGATCGGGCGGCGGGTTGTTCAGGGTCGCGAGATTCGAGCTGACGCACAGCCGGATCGGACGGTCGAGCGTGGCCGCTTCACCCGGCTGAGCCCGGAAGAAGAGCCCTTTGGCGGCGCCTTCAGCGCACGGTTCATTGATGTTGCCGCCGAAGTTGGGATGCCGGTCGCCGTCGATCGGGTCGATGGCGTCGTAACCAACGGGGTTCTGGAGGAAGGAGGCAATCGACACCGTCTGCGGCTGGGCGGAGCGGTTGGTGATGCGGAAGATCAGGGCGGCCACCGGAACGGAGGAGAGGGCGGTGTCGAGGGGCGCAAAGGGGCTGAACACCTCGAGTTCGAGTTCGACCGGCAGCCCGGGCTCGATGTAGCGGAGCCGGGCGACGGGATACTCGACCGTCATCTCGACGCGCGGCACGCGCGGGGCCGCGGGGCCGCCGGCGGTCTGGAGCAGCCGGGCCACGTCGCCGACGCGGACGGCGAAATGGAAGGGAACGATCCCGTCGCGCAGGGTGTTGAACAACTGCCACATGGTGAATTGGCCGTCCGAGCCGATCTCGAGGTTCCCGGTGCCGATCCCGCCCAGGTGCATCCGCGCGTCGGTGTGGACGGCGGAGCGGTAGACCGCACCGGACGCCGGGGCGGTGAGGGTTTGGGTCCAGGCCTCGAGTTCGGCCGCCGACAACGGCGCGCGCAGCCAGGCCGGCGCGGCCAGGAGGCCTGCGGCCCCGGCCGCCGTGCGCCCGAGGAACGTCCGGCGATCGACGGGATCGAATGCCGGGACACAGGACCCGGAGCATTGACATCGGCGCTTGTGTTGGGGAGCGCCCTCGGAGGGGTCGGGGCGGGATTCGGGGGATGGCTTCATGATTGTGATGTGCGGTCATGTTATCGGAATGGCCCCCGGCGTCAAACCGGCTCTCCGCCGCATCCGGCAATGCTTGTTTCTCGTCGCGTCCAGTGCATCTGGAGGTTGTCGGCGGGAATCGAGTTTGCGCCGCGTGGGGGCGCGCGGCCTACAGCGGGAGCCTGCATCCGGTGCAGGCCCGGTGCCCTCACCGGTCGACAGAACACCGACAACCACCAGATGCACCGCACCGTGTTCGCCGCGCCGCGAGGCTTGACCCTGGCGATCGCCCGTCCCACGATGTCGGCGCAACGGGCCGCCGCGAAACCAACCACGGTGGAGAGAGGTGTCGACCAGAAGTCGCGAGGGCAGCCCTAAGCGGAGACGAATCATGAGTGCAATCGATAATCAAATGAACAGGCGGCGGTTTCTCACACGAACATTCCCGGTCGGCGCCATGCTCTTGGCGCCTCAAATCGTGGCTCCATCGGTCCTGGGCAAGGGCGGGGGGGTTGCCCCCAGCGAGCGCGTGGTGCTCGGCGGCATCGGGATTGGGGGACGCGGCTCCTATGTCCTGGGCTGCTTCCTGCAGGAACCGGATGTGCGTTTCGTGGCGGTTGCCGAGGTCAAGGCCCAGCGGCGCCAGGCGGTCAAGCAGATGGCCGACACCCGGTACGGCAACACCGATTGCGCCACCTATCGCGACCTGAGGGAATTGCTGGCCCGGAGCGACATCGACGCGGTCCTGATCGCCACGGGTCCCAACTGGCACGCCGCGGCCTCGATGCTGGCGGCACGGGCCGGCAAAGACGTCTACTGCGAGAAGCCGTGTGCCAAGACGATCATGGACAGCCTCGCCCTGGCGGACACGTTCCGGCGGACGGGCCGCGTGTTTCAGGCGGGCACCCAGCGGCGGAGCCTGCCGAATTTCGCGTACGCGGTGGACCTGGTCCGGCGCGGCAGGCTGGGCAAGCTCAAGACGCTCCACGCGCACCCCGCCGGACTCGAGACGAAGATGAGCGGATGGCTTCCGGCGGAGACCGAACCTCCGAAGGAGGAAGTCGATTGGGATTTGTACCTGGGGCCCGCGGCGTGGCGGCCCTTCAATCGCCGGCTCCTGGACGGCTTCAACTTCGAGAAGGGCGGCGGGATGGTCGGCGGCGGCTGTCTCGAGTGGGGTTCGCACTGCGTTGACCTGTGCCAATGGGCCAACGACGCCGATGACACGGCTCCGATCGAGTACGAGCGCAAGGGCGACCGGCTCCACGCCCGCTATGCCAACGGGGTCGAGTTGGTGGTGCGCAACGACGGCTGGCTGCCGTTGGGCTCCTGCCCGGTCCGTTTCGAGGGCGAAACCGGCTGGGTGGAGACGGGCGACAACGGCGATTTGGTAGCCAGTGATGAGGCCCTGCTGGCCGGCAAAGGGGTCCGGATCTCCGGCTACCCGGCCGATTTCCACGTGCGCAACTTCCTCGATTGCGTCAAGACACGCGGTCAATCCCGCGCCAACGCCGAGGTGGCCTGCTGGTCGCACATCACATGCAACGCCGCCAACATCGCGCTTTTCCTGGATCGGAAGGTCCAATACGACCCCAAGAAGAACGAGTTCATCAACGACGAGGAGGCCAACCGGCTGCGCGGGGAAGCGTGGCGCGAACCGTGGCAAGCCTGAAACAGCGCCCCAACCCCGAATCGCCAATGCCATTTCACAAGACTATGAAACACCACATCTCCCGAGTCGCGCAACTCGTCAGTCTCGCCGCGTTTGCGGCCAGCGCCATCGCCCTTGGCCCGGCGCGCGCCGCCATGTTGGACCTCGATGCGCCGAGCGCCGAGCGCCAGCAGAAGCTCATCGCGCTGATCAAGTCCGACGCGCAGCCTGGCGAGAAGGCGCTCGCCCTCAAGCAGTTGGCCATTTGCGGCACCGCCGACGCCGTCCCGGCCCTGGCGGGCTTTCTCGGCAGCGAGGAGTTCTCGACCTGGGCCCGGATCGCCCTCGAGGTCATTCCAGGCCCGGCGCCCGATGAAGCCTTGCGCGCTGCTCTGACCACCGTCCAGGGCCGGCCCCTGATCGGCGTCATCAGCTCGATCGGCGTCCGGCGCGATCCCAAGGCCGCCTATCCCCTCATCACCAAACTGAGACACCCCGACGCCCAGGTCGTGTCGGCAGCAGCCATCGCCCTGGGACACATCGGCGGCGACTCCGCGGCCCGGGCCCTCGAAATCGCCCTGGCCGAGACCCGCGGCGCCACGCGTTCGGCCATCGCCGAAGGCTGCATCCTCTGCGCCGAACGGTGGCTTGCCGAGGGCAAGGCGGCCAAGGCCATCGCGCTCTATGACACGGTGCGCAAGGCGGATGTGCCCCAACAGCGCGTGGCCGAGGCGACGCGCGGCGCCATCCTGGCCCGAGGTTCGGACGGCACGGCGCTTCTGCTCGAACAACTGCGATCGCCCGACAGGGCCCTCTACAGCATCGCCCTGCGCGCCGCACGCGAACTGCCGGGAACCCAGGTCACCGAAGCCCTGGCATCCGCTCTGAAACAGCTCGCTCCGGACAGGCAGTGGCGGGTGCTGCTCGCGCTGGCCGATCGTCGCGACGCTGCCGTGCTGCCGGCGGTCAAAGCGTTCGCCCAGGACGGCCCCGCCGAACTGCGAGTGACCGCCTTGAACGTGCTTGAACACGTCGGCGACACCTCGTGCATCCCGCTGCTCATCGACGCCGCGACGGTTGACGATCGGGCCGTGGCCCAAGCCGCCAAGGCGTCCCTGGCCAGCCTTCACACCGGGAATGTCGATGCCGAGCTGCTGCGCCTCCTGCCGCAAGCCGCCGGCAAACAACGCCAAGTCCTCGTCGAGACGGCGTCCGCCCGGCGCATCGAGTCATCGGTCCCGGCCGTTTTGCGCTATGCCACCGATGCGGATGCGGGCCTGCGCAAGGCAGCGTTCGAGGCGCTCGCCGCTCTGGGCGGCCCGAAGGAAATGGGCGCCGCCGTTGACTTGCTCAAGTCGGCCACCCCGCAGGACCGCGACGCCCTCGAGCAAGCGCTGCTCGCGATCAGCGGGCGGAGCGGAGCGGCCTCGGCGCCGACGCTCATGCCCCTGGCCAGCCACAACGACCCCTCGCTCCGGGCCGTGGGCCTCCATGCCCTCGCGGCCGTCGGCGGTCCCGAGGCCCTGGCGGCGGTGAGAAAGGCTGTCGACGACCAGGAGCCATCCGTCCAAGACGACGCGGTGCGGACCCTGTCGACGTGGCCGAACAACTGGCCCGACGACAACGGTGTTGCCGAGCCGTTGTTGGCGCTGGCCAAGTCGGGGCGCAAACCGATGCACCAGGTGCTCGGGCTCCGCGGTTATCTCCAATACCTCCAGGGGACGAAACACCTCGGGAATGATGAGAAACTGGCGAAGGTCAGGGAGACGATGCTGCTGATGAAATCGCCTGACCAGAAACAACTGGCCGCCGCCGTGCTCGGGGCCATCCCGACGCCGGGCGCGATGGACATGCTGGTGGGGTTCGCGGGCGATGCGGACACGGCCGAAGCGGCCTGTTCCGCGTTAACCGCTCTGGCGGTCAAGGACGCCCCCGAGTTCACCAAGGACCAGCGCCGCAAGGCGTTGGAGACAGTACTCGAGAAATCCAAGAACGACGGCACACGCAAGCGCGCCGGTGAAGCGCTGAAGAAGATCCAGTAGACAGCGCCAGACCTCCGACTGATGCACCGATTCGATGTCACGATCGTGACATCGAATCGGTCTTTCTTTCTGTTTCTGGCGCCAACCCGCCATTGGAGGGGCGGGGGGGGTGAGCCGATCAGGCCTCCATTTGGCTCTCGCCGCGGCGAGACGACCGCTCGGGACGCTCTTCGCGCGGCCGGGCGATGTTCACAGTCAGTTGGCGGCCCTGAAACTCCTTGTCGTGAAGGAGCTCGACGGCCTTGTTGGCCTCCTCCGCGGTCGAGAACTCGACGAATGCGAAACCGCGCGACTTGCCGGTGTACTTGTCCAGCATCAGGTTGCAGGAGGTGACCACACCGGCCTGCCCGAAGTAGTCCTGCAGGTCGTTTTCGAGAGTGTGGTAGGAGAGGTTACCGACGAACAGTCTGCTCGCGTTGCTCATAATGGGTATAAACCGCTCAAAGAAAACAGGGGGGACTGCACTCGCAGGATCGCCGAAGCCCACTTGGATATTATGCGGACATCTGTCACACCGACACGACTAATTCTTTGCGCAAGGCGCACCGTAGCAAAACCAAACCAGGCGTCAACCAGAGAATCGCAACTCAAAAAAGGTTGAGTAATTGGCAAAAAGGGTGAAGCCCGTCCCAACCGCCGGTTCCTACCGTACCGCGATGCCACTGTCGATCCGGGTTTTTCACCAGTGGACCGCTGTGCGCCATCGCAGCTCCGGCCTGTCTTCAGCCGACTGCGAGGGGGGCCTCCGCTTGCCTTCGGCTCGCCCGCAATCGCAACCGCCGGGGCCGAGGTCCCAGCCGCCCCGATGAGCCCTATGCGCGACCGGAGAGTGGCCTTCCTATACTCGCCGGAGATCGAAAGCCTGGCCTATCCGCCGGACTGCCCCTTCAAGACGCAACGCACCGGGCTCACCCGCCAGCGCCTGCTCTCCTTCGGCCTCCTGGGGGGGAGCGACTGCGTCGAGGTCCCGACGCGCCAGGCGACGCGGCTCGAACTCGAGGCCTTTCACGATCCTGCTTATCTGGATCAACTCGAGCGGGCGGCGGGAGGCGACCTGACGGTCGCGGGGCTCCACATGGGGCTGGGCGGATCGGACACGCCGGTGTTTCGGGACCTGTTCGAGTACGGGCGCTGGGCCTGCGGGGCCGGGCTTGACGCGGCGGATCTTTTGATCGCCGGCAAGGCGACAGTCGCCTTCAACCTGCTCGGAGGGTTCCATCATGCCATGCCCGCCCGCGCGGGCGGTTTCTGCTATCTCAACGACGTCGTCCTCGCCTGCGAACGCCTGGCCGCATCCGGTCGGCGTGTGGTGTATCTGGACCTGGACGCCCATCATGGGGACGGCGTGCAGGAGGCCTTTTACCGGCGCCGCGACGTTCTCACGCTCTCGATTCACGAGAGCGGGCGCACGCTCTATCCGTGGGGCGGCTTCGAGTCGGAGATCGGCGAAGGACCCGGGCTGGGCCACAACGTGAATGTGCCCTTGCCTGCCGGGACGTACGACGAGGCCTTTCTGGGCGCCTTCGAAGCGGTGGCTGTCCCCCTTCTGGGCGCCTGCAATCCCGATGTCATTGTGCTCGAACTGGGCATGGACATCCTGGCCGGCGATCCGCTCACGCACCTTCAGATGACCAACAACGTGGTGGTCGATGTGGCCGAGCAGCTCATGAAGTGCGACCGCCCGGTGCTTGTGGCGGGCGGCGGCGGATACCACGTCGACAACACCGTGCGGGGCTGGGCGCTGGCGTGGCGGACGTTTTGCGGTGAAGGGGATGAGGACGTATGCAGCCTGGGGCTGGGAGGGGTGATGCTCGGCAGCAGCGAGTGGGCGGGTGGCCTGCGAGACCGGGCGCTGGTTGTGACCCAGGAGCAGCGTCAGGCGGTTGAACCCGAGCTGCGGGGCACCATCGACAGACTTGCTCAAACCGTGTTCCCGCACCATGGTTTGGGCATTCCATCCGTTCCGGGCTGCGGCCCAGCCTAGGACGGCCGACACGAGCGGCCAGTTTAGCACATACGGACCATTGAACCAGGAAAGGAAGAAAGACAGACATGACCGAACCCACCAAGACCGTTTCGACCAATTCCCTGTTACAGGAGACCCGCGCGTTCCCGCCCTCGACGGACGCAATCCAGCGGGCCTACATCAATGCCGATCAATACAAGGCCATGTACGACCGTTCGATCAAGGATCCGGAGGGATTCTGGCTCGAACAGGCCAAGACGCTGGACTGGGTCCGCCCTCCGACCAAGGCAAGGCGTTACCTGTGGGACACGGCGGCACGCCGGATCGAGCACACCTGGTTCGAGGACGGACAGCTCAATGTGAGCGTCAATTGCCTCGACCGGCAGTTGGCGAAGAAGGCGAACAAGCCGGCCCTGATCTGGCAAGGCGAACCGGAAAACGATGTCCGGACGCTCACGTATGCCGACCTGCACCGTGAGGTCTGCAAATGCGCCAACGTGCTCAAGTCGCTGGGCGTCAAGAAGGGCGACCGCGTCTCGATCTACCTACCCATGATTCCCGAGCTGCCGATCGTCATGCTCGCCTGCGCGCGGGTCGGGGCGATTCACTCGGTCGTGTTCGGCGGATTCAGCGCCGAGGCGCTGGCCGGGCGGATCAATGATTCCTCGTGCAAGGTGCTGGTGACCTCGAACACATCGCTGCGCGCGGGCAAGGCGATCCCGCTCAAGACCATTGCGGACGAGGCGCTCAAGCACACCCGCACCATCGAGAAGGTCATCCTGGTCAAGCGCAACGACACGCCCTGCAACGTGGTGGCCGGGCGCGATCTCTGGTATCACGAGCTGATGGCGGGGGCCGCGGCGGAGTGCGCAGCGGAGCCGATGCACGCCGAGGATCCGCTGTTCATGCTCTACACATCGGGGTCGACCGGCAAGCCCAAGGGCGTGGTGCACACCACGGCCGGCTACCTGCTGCACGCGGCCCTGTCGCACAAGTACATCTTCGACGTCCACGATGTCGACGTTTACTGGTGCACCGCCGACATCGGCTGGTTGTCGTTCCATACCTACATCGTCTATGGCCCCCTG
>CAYPUR010000060.1:11246-22554 GCA_964413865.1 uncultured Verrucomicrobiota bacterium | reverse complement strand
CCGGGTCCCCCGACCCGGCGCCCTGAGCGCTCTCAAAACGAGAACCGCTGGCCTGTCCATCGACAGAATCGGTCGCCCGCCGGACAGGGGGGCTTACTCGGAGTACAGCAAGTAGGGCTGACGCCGTTCTGCGAAAGCTGCTTCCTCGGGCGCCCAGGCGGATGCAATGTCGTCGCAGGACGCGCCGGCCTCGAGTGCAAGGCGCTCGCGGCTGCTGCCGAAGAGCAAATCGATGGCGATCGGGTCCGCAACAAACTCGTACGGTTCCGTGCGCCATGCGAACCGCGGGCCCGATGCCGAGCGCAGCGCGTCGAGCACCGCCAGTCCGGTGCGCACCGACGCGAAGGCCCCGCGGTCGCGCACGTGCAACTGGACGCCGCCGCAGACGCATCCGGCGTGCTTCTGGAAGGTGGGTTGGAACCATGCCGCCCGGAAACCGACCCCGGAGAGGTTTCGCCCGTTGAGCCGCGTTTCGAGGGCGGGCGCGTCGATCCAGGGCGCGCCGCACAGTTCGAACGGACGGGTTGTGCCGCGGCCCTCGGAGAGATTGGTGCCTTCGAGCAGGCATTGTCCGGGATAGACCAGGGCGGTTTCAACGGTCGGCATATTCGGTGAAGGCAGCACCCAGGGCAGTCCGGTATCGTCGTAGCTCATCGATCGTTTCCACCCCTCGCACGGCACGATCTCGAGACCCGCGTTCTCGAGCCGCTTCTCGGCCCGATAGAGCGCGGCCAGTTCGCCGATCGTCAGGCCGTGCCGGATGGCGATGTCGTGAGCGCCGATGAAGCTCTCGTAGCCGGGCAGCAGGCGCGGGCCTTCGACGACAACGCCGCCCAGCGGATTGGGCCGGTCGAGCACGAGCAGGCGCAGCCCGACTGCGTGGGCGGCTTCGAGCGCGTAGAGCATTGTGGCCTGGAACGTGTAATAGCGGGCGCCGACGTCTTGCAGATCAATCACCAGAACGTCCAGTCCCTCGAGTTGGTCGGGCGCGGGGCGCAGGCTCTTGGCCGTGTCGCCGTAGAGGCTCACCACGCGAAGGCCTGCCGGATGCGCCGGGTCCGCGCTCGGGACCGCTTCGAGGTCCTGGGCCTGGCCCATCCAACCGTGTTCAGGGCCGAAAAGGACTTCAAGACGGACGCCGGGCACCGCCAACAGCAGGTCGGCGGCATGGCGCAATCGGGCGTCCACGGACGCCGGATGCGCCACCAATCCGACGCGCAGCCCGCGCAGCCGCTTGAATTCCTCAGCCACCAGCACATCCAGGCCCGTTCGCACGCGAGTCATGCGCCGGAGTCTACCAGGACGCACTCCGTCCGCCAAGCCGGACGAAAGCGTGCTTGACCCGTCGGTCCGGCACTCTAGCCTCCAATTCCACAAGACAATACGCGACACGACATCCCGTTTGATTATGAAATCCACCTTGCGTCTCCTCTTCCTCCTCAGCACCGCCACCTGCCTGGCCCAGGAATCGCCCGACCCGTACATGGGCGACTGGAAAGGCACGATGACCATCGACGGCAAGCCGCAGCCGGTCTGTCTCTTCCTGATTCCGCACGGCGCGCAGCGCTACGAAGCCAAGCTGGTCTCGACGTTCGACAAACGGGTCCCCACCCTGTTCCAGCTCCGCGGCCGCATCGATGACAGCGGCTTTCAGTTCGTGGACGCCATCCCGTTCGAGGCGAATCGAGTCCTTCGAGCCACGGACGACGGCGTCGTGATCGGCGCCTCGCTCTGGTCGGGCGGCGGGCAAGCCGACAGCGCCTTTGGCACGGTGGCGGGCCGGAGGAAGGGCAGCTTCGAAATCGAACGCATCCAGCGCCTTTCGCCCACGTTGGGCAAGCAGCGGCCTGCGGGCGCGCTCGCGCTGTTCGACGGGCGGAGCCTGGCCGCCTGGCGCCCGCGCGATCCGAATGCGGGCGAGGTGAAGTGGAAACTGGTCGAGGGAGGCGCCATGCAGGTCAACGGCGGCGACATCATCACCCGCCAGAGCTTCGGCAGCTTCCGGCTCCACCTCGAATTCCAATTGCCCTACATGCCCGAGGCGCGCGGTCAGGGCCGCGCCAACAGCGGCGTCTACCTCCAGGGCCGGTACGAGGTGCAGGTGCTCGACAGCTACGGACTCGAAGGCGAGGACAACGATTGCGGCGGCATCTACCAGATCGCCCGCCCCATCCTCAACATGTGCGCCCCGCCGCTGCAGTGGCAGACCTACGACATCACCTACACCGCGCCGAAGCTCGACGCCGCCGGCAAAAAGACGGCCAATGCGCGCGCCACGATCCTCCTCAACGGCGTTGTGATCCACGACAACATCGAACTGCCGCGCATCACCGGCGGCGCCGTGGATGACAAGGAAGGCCAGCCCGCGGGCATTCTCCTCCAGGACCACAACAACCCGGTCCGCTACCGCAACATCTGGATCGAGAACCTGGATTGAACCGGCGCGCCCGTCTCGGGCGGCGCCCGCAGCGATGTCTGTCCTTGCGCCGCGTGAGGGCACGCGGCCTACAGAATGGGTATCATCGGCTTGTGGGCGCGCCCATCTCGGGCGCGCCCGTTCACGACGGCGGATAACGGGCCGACTCAGTTCGCCACAGCCCGGTAGAACAGGGGCAGGCTCTTGGCGGCTTGGGCGTCTTCGAACACACCCGTCCCGGCGGCGTTCATGGTGACGCTGCCAACCTGCGTCCAGGCAGCCGCTCCGACTGTGCCCGTGCGCTGGATGGTGTAAGTGCGCAGCGGGGTCCCCGCCAGCGTCATCTCGGGGTTGCCGTTGGGCAGCATGCGGCACCCGGTGAAGGTGGCGGCCGCGCCCGTGCCGCCTGTGCCCGTCTTGACGGTCAAGGTCGTCTGGCGCGCGATGTGCCCGGTGCCAGACATCTCGGGCACCGCGTTGGTCGATAAGTAAAACATCCGGCCGAACATGAGCGTGGCTTCGTACGTCCGGTTGTTCTGCAGCGTGTTGGCCGGAAGGACAATGGAAGTCGCGGAAACAGGAAGCTCCCTCGGCACGCAGAAATCGGGCGCCTGAAAGACCACATCGCCCAGGCTCCTGTCGACGATGATCAGGGAGAGATGGTCATTGGCGCCGGCGCCGGTGAAGGCATTCCAGCGCAGGGTGAAATCCTGTGCGTGGTTGACCGACTGCGCCTCGGTGTAGTTGGCGACCTTCGGCACCGGCACGGTGACCGTCGGCATGGTCATCGCAATCGCGCGCTCGGCTTGCCCGGGCTGCGTGAAACGCAGCGTGTATTTCCCCGCCGGATAAGCCGCCTCGAGGGCGGCATCCGAGGTGAAATCCTCGATGTACATCAGAAAACCGATCATCGATTCGCCTTCGAGGTTCTTCGTGGTCCCGCTGGGCAGGGTCACTGAACCGGACGTGACTGTCGGGCCGTTCCTCGGGCTCACAACCATCGCGTAAAAGTGGAAGGGCGTCTCGGACGCCGGCGCCGGATCAGCCGATGACGTCTGTTCGTACTGGGCGCTCTTCATCAGCGAATAGCCACCCCAGCTCTCAGGAATGCCGTCGGGCGTGCAGTCCTCGCCTCCGCCTGCGGACGTCATGAAGAAGCCCGAGTAGGTGTCCTCAGGCAGGGCCTCGCCCGTCTCGCTCTCGAATCGGACCAGCGACCACTCTGGGTTGAGCGTCCAGGCGATCACCGTGTTGGCCGGGAATCCACCCGTGTAACTGCAGGTCAGCGTCTGCCCATCCGCGCTCCACGCGTAGACGAAATTGCCCGGATCGACCTCGTTGCCTTGCCAATCCACCGCCTCTCCAATCAGCGCGATCTTCTTCATCGGCTGGTCAAAAATGAAGGTCACCGGCGTTTCGACCGATACCCCCATCGCGCCATTGGCGGGTGTCGAGGCGACAAGCCCCGGTTCGGTGCCGCCGCCGCCGCCCGCACCCGTGGTGAAGCTGCCCGAGACCCCGGCAAGAGGCACGCCGGATTCGTTTGCGATCGGCACAAGCACACCCGCTGGGTTTAGACTCCACACGATCAGCGTGTTCGGCGGCCAATCCGACGACGCCACGCACGTCAGCGTCCGACCGTCCTCGCTCCACAAACCGTCCAGCGACGGCACAGACTCCGCCGGGCTGAGGTCGAGGTTGCCAACAAGCAGGTTCGGGACACTGGGAATGATAGGCACCCAAGTCTGCATCGGCTGGTCGAACACAAACACCAAAGCCGTCGTGACAGACACGTCGGCCGCCCCATTCGACGGTGTGACCCCGACAACCTTCGGAGCTGACTGAGCCAGCGCCAGATTGCATGACAGCACGAACGAAAGCGCGATCAGCACAACGGTTCGGGTGGCGAACGCGGCGCCGCGAGCGCCCCAAACAACAAGACGAGACGATCTATTCATAGAGTGTCAGTATTCTCTTACCTCTTACAATTCTCCGCCATTCTAGAAATCCCGCCCCGTATGGCCAGCCTCTTCTGCGGTGCTTTTGTGCTGCAAGTCTCGCCGCCCGGGCCCACCATGCAGCCCATGAAGACCATTCTCCGATCGATCGCGAGCCTGGCGGCCATCCTCACCGCGGCCAGCCCGACCGCGGCGGCCCCGGCATTCGAGATCGCTCAATGGATCGCCCCGCCCGTCGCCACCAACCGCCCCGCGTTGCCGATCTTCCGCAAGGAGTTCGCGATCGCCGCCCTCCCTGACCAAGCGACGCTGCGGATCGTCGGCTTGGGCGACTACGACGCGCGCATCAACGGACGGCGGGTTGCGGAGACAGGCATCAACCAGCCCTGGTCGCAGTACGAGAAAACGGTTTACTACCGCGACTTCGACGTCACATCCCTGCTGGCGCCGGGCGCCAACTGCATCGGCGTGATGCTGGCCAATTCCTTTTGGGACAATCCCAACCCGCCTCCGGGCCGCTACAACAAGGGAGGCCCCCAGCGCGCCGCCGCCGAGCCGTTCCGGCTCTGCGTGGAACTGATGCTGCGCGGCAAGGACGGCACGCTCGAACGCGTGGGATCCGATGCCGCCTGGCGGACTGCCGAGGGGCCGATCGTCTTCTCACACATCTTCGCCGGCGAGGACTACGACGCCCGGCGCAGGCTTGCGGGTTGGGACCGGGCCGGCTTTGACGACGGAGGTTGGTCCCCGGCGCGCGTGCTCTCTCCGCTTTCGGCCGCCCTGGAACGTCAATTGTGGCCCGGCTTCGAAGAACTGGACCGATTCCAGCCCGTGTCGGTGAGCGAGCCGGCGCCGGGTGTCTTCCTTTATCAGTTTGCGCAGAACTGCTCAGCCCAAATGCAATTCCGAATGAGGGGCGGCAAGTCCGGGGATCGCGTGTCGTTCCGGTGCGGGGAGCACAAGAACAACCAGGACCGCCTCTTTGGCGGCTACGTCGTCGGGTGCGACGTGGTGACCGACGGCCAGCCTTTCGAACACCAATGGATCTCCTTCTACCTCGGCATGCAGTTCGTCGAGGTCAGCGGCGCCGTGCCTGCCGGGCACCCCAACCCGGACGGGCGCCCGATCCTCGAGTCTCTCGAACTGAGGCACGTGCGCGCGGCGCTGCCCGAGGCCGGGACGTTCCACTGTTCGAGCGAGCTCTACAACGGCACGCACCGGATCATCGACTGGGCCATGCGCGCAAACACGAGCCACGTGCTCACCGATTGCCCGCATCGGGAAAAGCTCGGCTGGCTCGAATGCGCCTACCTGCTCGCCCCCAGTTTCCAGTACCGCTACGATTGCCGCGACTGGATGGCCAAACTGGCTCGGGACATCCGCGACGCCCAAAAACCCAACGGCCAGGTTCTGACGGTGGCGCCCAGTTACCCGGGCGGCCGGTTCGGCGGCGGGTTCGACTACACCCTCGAATGGGGCGCGGCGGCTGTGATGCTTCCATGGCACCATTACCAAGCCTACGGCGACCCGCACATCCTCCGCGACAACGTCGATGCCATGAAACGGTTCACCGACTTCGTCGCCACCACGGCCAAAGACGGCATCGCGGCGGGCGGCCTGGGCGATTGGTACGACTATGGCCACGGGCAGCCGCCCGGCGAATCGCGGTTCACGCCCACCGACCTCTCAGCGACGGCGACCTGGCGCTCGGCCGCGCCGCGGAAGCGGCCGCTTACCGTGAGCGGCATGCCCGCATCGCGGCCGATTTCCAGCGGCGCTTCCGCGATCCGGCCACGGGCAAACTGCGCCACACCGGCAGCCCGCAATGCGCCAACGCCATGGCCCTCTGCGCCGATATCGTCCCGGCCAACGACCGGGCCGCCCTGGTCGACGAGATCATCGCGGACCTGCGGCAGCGCGATTGGCAGCAGACGCCCGGCGATGTCGGCCATGTCTATTTCATCCGCGCACTCGCCGAGGCAGGGCGCTCGGACATTCTCCACCGCGTCTACAGCCGACAGGACAAGGGCAGCTACGGCGGGATTCTGGCCAAAGGCCTCACTGCGCTGCCGGAAACCTGGGACGCGATGATGGACGGCAGCCAATCGCTGAACCACTGCATGCTGGGCCATGTGATCGAGTGGTTCCATGGATACGTCGCCGGCATCCGGCAGCCGCCCGGCAGCGCCGGCTGGCAACAGGCGCTGATCGCGCCCTGCCCAGGCCCGTTGACCTCGGCGGAAGCGACGCTCCAGACACCCCGCGGACGCATCGCCAGCCGCTGGCACAAAGACGCCGGCCTGTTCCGCCTCGAAGCCGAAATCCCCGAGGGCATCGCAGCCCAGGCAATCATGCCCTCGGGCGCGCGACGCCCCCTCTCACGCGGCTTGAACTCGATCGAGGAGCCGCTCTGACCACTCGAGTGAGGACCTGATTCCCGACTCGACGAACCGGCCGGGCCGGCCCGCGGTTCCTACCGCCACAGGCGGAAGAAGCGCGCTTCGCCCGTGGCCGGGACTGTGACCTGCCACACATCGCCCGCGAGCGTGGGCGCCTGCGGCAACGTGGTCCAAGGGCCCGCCAGGGTCCCGGACGCCTGGACCGCTGCGCCTGCGGCCGCCACGGGCCAGGTGAGGACGAGGTCCGCATCGCTCAGAGTCGCCTCGAGCGCCGCCCCGGCCGCACTGGGCACAACCTCCGGCCCCAGGACATCCGCGGCCCGGATCTCCTCGGGGGAAAGCCGTCCCCGGTAGACCCGGAACTCCTCGACGGAACAATTCATGAAGGGATCAGGATAGGGGGAACGCCCGATCCAACTGTGCCAATCGCCCACCTGGCTCAGACGCCCGGTGACGTCGTCGAGGTTCCGTTCGCTCACGCCGTTGATGTAGAGTTCCATGGCCCCATTGCCATAGACGCTCGTGATGTGCAGGCGCTGACTCTCCCAGGCCGGACCGATGTCCATGGTGCTGCCGCCGACCGGGAATCCGGTGCTGTAGCGATGACCCGTGCCGCCGTTGACCGAGGGCGCGACGTAGAACTCGTTTTCGCGGTCGTCGCCAAAGTACCAGAGCCGGGCCCAGGTGGCGGCCGCGTTGAACTGCACCCAGGCATCGATGGTCACCGCATCGTAATCCTTCAGGAGTCCGGGCGGGAGCTCGACATACGTGTCGGGCGATGCATCCAGAACCAGGTTCCCGCCGGCGACCTGCGCGCCACCCTGGAGCGTGCCGTGCGCCGATCCGATCGCGTCGCTCGCATCGGCCTCGAAGGTGTAGCGATGCGCCAGCACCGCAAGATTCCGCGAAACCACGGTGGCCGAGTCGGTCTTGCCAAGGTAACTGGCCGTCAGGACCGCGGTGCCGGGACGATGCGTGCGGAGCATGGCGTTGGGCAGCACCTCGACAACCGCCGGGTCGCTCGAAGTGAGAACCAGTCCGTTGACTGCGGCACTGTTGTTGGGCAACAGGTTGAAGCCATCGAGGTGCGCGTAGTTCGCAAGAATCCGGGGCGTCACAATCCCCGAAAACGCCGGATATTCGGCCGGCTCGACAGCGATCGACACGAGCGCCCCAGTGTCATGGCCGATTGCATCCGGACCCTTCCGATGCAGGAGCGCGATCTCGGACGGAGAGAGCGCCCCGCGATAGATCCGGAACTCATCAATCGCGCCCGGCATGAAGGGGTCGGCGTTCACCAGCGAACGCCCCAATGTCGCCGCACTCGAAGACACCAGCGACAACGGCGCGCTGGCGTCGTACCGGGCATACTCGAGCACGCCGTCGCGGTAAACCGCCAGCTTGGATGCCGCAGGATCGATGACGACCGTGACGTGAGCGCTGAGATTGGCCCAGGCGCCGCGCCAGGGCGTCGTCCGCCCCCCCGGGATGTTCTGGCTGATCCAGTGTTGCCCGCCATTGTTCACCCGGGGCGCCAGGTAGATCTCGTTGCTCCCGCCTTCCTCGCCAAAATTGAAAAGCCGGCACCAATGGGGCACATCCCCAAAATCCACCCACGCGTCAAGCGTGACCGACGTGTAACCGGGGATGTTGATCGTGCCTCCGGGAAGTTCGACCGACGATCCGGGCGCCCCATCGAGAACGGCCTTCCCGCCGGCAATCGTAACAGTGCCCGCCAAAGTCCCGTGCGCCGCGCCAACCGAGTCCGAGGCGTCGCCGGCAAAGCTGTACCGGTGCTCGAGCACGGCCGGAACCGAAAGCACAGTCAGGCTGCTCCTGGCCGTCATGCCGCCAAAGGTGGCTTCGATATCGGCGGTCCCGGGCGACACGGCCTTGACCAGGCCTTCCGGGGTCACGGTCAGCACATCGGGGTTGGTCGAGCTAAAGGTCGCGCCGCCGTAAAGGACAAGGTTCACCCCGGTCACATTGGCGAAGTCGCCCGTAAAGACCTGCCGGGACTCCTGGCCGACCGAGAGCGGATTGACCGGGCTGGTCAAGTGAACCGATTCCAGGGCGCCTTCGTCGGTCACGTAACGATCCGGCCCGGCGGCATCGTTGACCGCCACGCGGGCGGGGGAAACCACACCGTCGTAAATGCGGAACTCGTCAATCGCGCCCTGCAGGGTGGCATCGACCTCGTAGAGCGACTTGCCAATGAGACAGAGCGTGTCGTTGATGCCGCTCAACGGCGGAACCTGGCCGTTGTCGCCGCTGACTCCCGGATTCGAGGCCACCATCGTGCCGTTATAGTAGTACATCAGGTCGGCGTCGGGATCGACCACGACCGTCACGTGCACATTCGCCCGCCCATTGAGCCCGCCCGGGTTGTTCGCCCAGAGGTTGGCCGCCGCCGTGCGCAGGCCGAGATTCTGCCAGTCGCCTCCGGCGTAGTGGCAGTAGTCCAGCCCGGTCGCCATGTTGCCGGCGCCGTCCTGCGATCCGAACGCGAACACGCGTGTCCAGACCGGATTGGCATCCGAAAAGGTGGCCCAGAACTCGATGCTGACCTTGCCGTAGCCGCTCACAATCCCCGCCGGCAAAGCCCCGAACGATCCGTAGCCGTCCAGTTGCAGGCTCGATCCGTCCAGATATGCGGTTCCCAACAGATCCCCGGTCCAGGCGGCGCCTCCAATCGAGTCGCTGAAAGTCCAACTCCCCACGGGATCGCTGAAGCTGTAACGATGGGACAGCGTCTGCGCTGAAACAGATGCGGCCCCAATTGCCAAGAACGCGGTCAGGATTCCGAGGCCCAGCATGTCTTTAACTCTTTTTTCCATAGATGCCAGTCTACCCTTCGCACGTGTGGATTCAAGCCGGCAACGCTCGATTGTTCACTGCCAGTCTTTTCCCGTTGCCAGCCCTCCCGCCAAGCCGTTCAATCCGCCAGAGAACAGAAGAAACGAAAAAGACAGTATGCATTCTCTTTGTCAACTGTGCCCGCCCGAACGCCCCCAGGCGCTCCTTCTCATGCTCGTCGCCGCAGCTCTGGCGTTGGTCGCCGGATGCGCGACAGGATCTCGGGAACGCGGGTTGTCCAGGGATTCCTATCCGCTCACGGCCAAAACGAACCAAACCGAGGTTTACCACGGCGTCGAGGTCACGGATCCCTACCGATGGCTCGAGGACGACCGGGCGCCGGCAACCGCGGCATGGGTCCATGAGCAGAACGCGCTCACCCGGCGCTACCTCGACGCAATTCCCGAGCGCGCCCCGATCCAGAAACGCCTGACGGAACTCTGGAACTACGAGAAGTACTCCGTTCCATACAAACGCGGCGGACGTTACTTCTTCAGCCGCAACAGCGGGCTCCAGAACCAGGGCGTCCTCTACACGGCGGCAACACTCGAAGCCGAGCCGAGCGTCCTCCTCGACCCGAACACGCTCTCGGCCGACGGCACCATCGCGCTTTCAGGCACTGCCGTCAGCGAAGACGGCCAGTGGCTGGCCTACGGCCTGGCCGCCAGCGGGTCCGACTGGCAGGAATGGCGGGTCCGCAACATCGAGACGGGCCAGGACCTGCCCGACCTGCTCCGGTGGGTCAAGTTCTCCGGGGCGTCCTGGACCAAGGACAATCGCGGTTTCTTCTACAGCCGCTACGATGAACCGACCGAGGCCCGGAAGCTCACCAGGGTGAACGAATTTCAGAAGCTCTATTACCACCGTGTCGGCGCCGACCAGAGCCAGGATACCCTCGTTTACCATCGGCCCGACCACAAAGAATGGGGATTCGGCGGTTACGCGACCGACGACGGCCAGTACCTGATCATCGCGGTCAGCCACGGCACCGACCCGAAAAACCGCGTTTTCTACAAAGACCTGGCCCAGCCGAACTCGGACGTCATCGAGTTGCTCAATGAGTTCGATGCCTCGTACGACTTCGTCGGCAACGACGGCCCTGTCTTCTGGTTCAAGACCGACTTGCAGGCGCCCCGCGCGCGCTTGATCGCCATCGACACCCGCAATCCGGCACGCGCGAACTGGCGGGAAATCATCCCCCAGGCCGCCGAGACTCTCGAGGGGATCCGGCTCGTGGGCGATCGGTTCATCGCAAGCTACCTCAAGGACGCCCACAGCCAGGTCAAGGTCTTCAACCTCGACGGCTCTCTCGAACGCCAACTCGACCTGCCGGGCATCGGGTCGGCTGGCGGCTTCTCCGGACGCCGGGAAGACACCGAGACGTTCTACTCGTTCACCAGCTTCAGCGTCCCGGGACGCATCTACAGGTATTCCATTCCCACGGGCGAAAGCCGGCTCTGGCGCCAGCCACAGGTGGCCTTCGCGCCCGACGATTTCGAGACACACCAGGTCTTCGCCCAAAGCCGGGATGGCACCCGCGTCCCGATCTTCATCACACACCGCAAGGGACTCCGCAAGAACGGCGCCGCGCCCACCCTCCTCTACGGCTACGGCGGCTACAACATCAGCATCACCCCAAGCTTCAGCCCGGCCAACCTCGCCTGGATGGACATGGGCGG
>CAYPUR010000060.1:8417-11236 GCA_964413865.1 uncultured Verrucomicrobiota bacterium | reverse complement strand
TCGGCATCTACGCTGCCGCCACTCTGCGCGGCGGCGGCTAGTACTGCGACGATTGGCATCAGGCCGGCACAAACCTCCAAAAACTAAATGTCATCGACGACTTCATCGCCGCGGCCCAGTGGCTGATCGACAACCGTTACACCGCACCCCGGCGCCTCGCCATCGCCGGCGGCAGTAACGGCGGCCTCCTGGTGGGCGCCTGCCTCACACAACGCCCCGATCTCTTCGGCGCCTGCCTCCCGGCCGTAGGCGTCCTCGATATGCTCCGCTTCCACCAGTTCACCATCGGATGGGCCTGGAAGAGCGACTACGGATCATCCGAAAACCCGGACGAGTTCCGCGCCCTCTACGCCTACTCGCCCTACCATAACCTCCACCCCAATACCCGATACCCAGCCACCCTCATCACTACCGCCGATCACGACGACCGCGTCGTCCCGGCCCACAGCTTCAAGTTCGCCGCCCGCCTCCAGGAGTCCAACGCCGGCCCCAACCCGACGCTCATCCGCATCGAAACGCGCGCAGGCCACGGCGCGGGCAAACCGACAGCCAAAATCATCGAGGAAGCCGCTGATCGCTGGGCGTTTCTTGTCCGCACCCTCGACTTCAAACCCTAACCGCAGTCGTTGGATGTTGTCCGTTTGCTGTCAGGAACCCTGAGGCCTGTCCGCAACCCACCCGCCAAACAGCTTCCACCACCTGAATGTGACATTATGTCACTGTTTCAACCTGCACACAAGCCTGTGAAAGTGACAATATGTCTCTTTAAAAATCTTGGCATTGTGTTGATCTACATGCGCATTGCGTTGTGCTGAAAGTGGTTACATAGCAATTCACACTCGAGCCCACTGCTCGGTTTCACTTGGCATTCTGCTAGCTCTATGGTTGACATCGAAACCGAACAGATAACAGGAAAAACGAAAGGGTGAACATGAGACTCATACGATACAGCAGACCAGAGACCTGGGGTTGGACTCCAACCGAACAACTTTCGCAACTGCGCGAGGAAATCGATCGTCTGTTTGATGCTCCATCGGCCGACATCTCGCGGATGGGGGAGTTTTTCAACGGGTGGGCGCCTCCGCTCGACCTGACGGAGGATAAGGACAACCTGGTCGCCACGATGGAGATTCCCGGCCTGAGCAAGGAACATCTCGACGTCACCGTTCATGAAGGGGTGCTGAGCATTTCCGGAGAGCGGTCTGAGTCGAAACAGGATGAAAACGCCCTGGCACACCGGCGCGAGCGCGTGTACGGACGTTTCCACCGATCGATCTCGCTGCCGAAGCCTGTGAACAGCGACTCGATCAAGGCAATGTATCGGGACGGCATTCTGACCGTCACGATGCCCAAGACCGAAGAGGCCAAGCCCAGGCAAATCGAGGTGAGCGTGGGCTGACCCGAAACCATCACCCGCTTGGCCGGTTGGACCGGCCCTGAGCCAAACCTTAAGAAGACACTATGAACATCGCATCCAAACCTGAAACCGCCCGGACGCCCGCGCGGTCAGAAGAGCACTACGTCGTGCCGAGCGTGGATATCACGGAAACGAAGGATGAATTCCTGCTCGAAGCCGATATGCCCGGAGTCACAAAGAACACCCTCGAAGTCCTTCTCGAGGGCAGCGAACTGACCATCGTGGGGCGGCGCCCCGCGCCGAAAGCCCGCGAGTATTTGCATCGCGAGTCGAATCCCGCGGCATTCCGAAGATCGTTCGTGCTCGATCCGATGATCGACGCCGGCCGCGTGACGGCGCAAATCGACAACGGCGTCCTCTGCGTGCGCCTGCCCAAGGCGGAGGAGATCAAACCGCGGAAGATCTCCGTCACCGATTGAACTCGATCGTGTCCAGCCCGCACGAGTTCGCGGGTTAGAGGCTTCCGCTTCGCGGCGGTCACGAATGCATGAAACATGCGGGCTGGACGCCCATATGGGAAGCCCGGGGTCCGGAAGGACTCATGGGCTTCCTTGTGTTTGGGAGCCGATGTGAGAAATTGACAGGTGAAGCAAAACAGGCTTAGACTCAATACGCGAAACGAAATGAAACCTCCAATACATACCATGACGTTGGCGCTGTCGACCGCCCTGACCGCGCTCATCCTGACCATCCAACAACCGGCGAACGCGCAGTCGACAAGTGTCGAGGATCCGTTGCACGGCCGCCGCCACTTCAATGTGCCTCCCGGCGATTTCTACACGGGCCGCTCCCCGTTCACAGGGGGAGAGATGGCCCCGGCGGCGCCCAGACCCGCCCGCGTCGTCGAACGCGCCGCGGCCCCAGCCGCTCCAGTCGAGCCGGCCGGGGGTTGCCAGGTGATTGACACCGGCTGGGTGCACATGACCAAGACAATGCCGCGCGAAGTTATTTTGGGCCAGGAGTTTATGTACCAACTCGATCCCCGCGCCATGGCCTGCGTGGGCAACGTGGTGGTCACCGACCAGATCCCGCCCGGCACGACCTACGTCCGAAGCGAGCCCCAGGCCGAGGTGGTTGGCGATCGTTTGGTGTGGAAGTTGGGGGATATGGACCCGGGACAGATCGTCCCGTTGAAGGTCTGGGTGCGCGCCGATCGCGAGGGCGAAGTGGGGTCCTGCGCGACGGTTTCAGCCGACCCGCGCCTCTGCGCCAAGACCATCGTCGGCAGGCCGCTCCTGGCCATCGAAAAGACGGGACCTGAAATGGCCCAACTCAACTCCGATGTCGCCTACAATATCGTCGTGGCCAATCGCGGCAATGCCGTGGCCCGCAATGTGGTGGTGACTGATGACATTCCTGAAGGCCTCACGCACGCCGGCGGCCAGAAACAGTTGACCTTCAA
>CAYPUR010000060.1:0-8407 GCA_964413865.1 uncultured Verrucomicrobiota bacterium | reverse complement strand
CAAGACAATCCCGGTCACGCTCAAGGCTGCTCAGCGGGGCAAGTTCTGCAACGCCGCCTCCGCGGTGGCCGACAATGTCCCGAAAGTCAGCGACGACGCCTGCACAACCGTCGTTCAGCCCGGCCTGAAGATCGTCAAGACGGGCGACGAGCGGCAGTTGATCAACAAGACGGCCAACTACCAGATCAAGGTCAGCAACGTGGGCGATACCGACCTCACCGGCGTGGTCGTGACCGACACGGCCCCGTCGCCAACCGCGATCGTCGCCGCCCAGGACGCCACGGTGAGCGGAAACACCGCCACGTGGAATGTCGGCACCCTGCCCAAGGGCGCCGAGAAGACCTTCACCGTCTCGCTCACATCGCCGGAGCCGGGCAACTACTGCAACGGCGTCGCTGTGGCGACCGCTCAGGGCCTGCGTGAATCCGCCCAGGCCTGCACCGAGTGGATCGGTGTGACGGGCGTGCTGGTCGAGGTCGTGGACGATCCCGATCCCATCCAGGTGAATGAATTCACGACGTTCACCATTCGCGTCACCAACCAGGGTTCGAGCCGCAACATCGAGGACATCGGTGTCAAGGCAATGTTCCAGGCGCAGGCCGATCCGGTCACCGCATCGAGCGGCGGGACCGTTAGCGGGAAGAATGTCTCGTGGCCGGTCCTTCCCACTCTGGCACCCAAGGCCTCTGTGACCTACACACTCCGAGCCAAGGGCGTGGTCCCCGGTGACCACCGGCTCGAAGTCCAGGTGATCACGCGCGACCGCCAGAACCCGATCGCCGAGCTCGAAAGCACGACGGTTTACTAACCCGATGCGGCCGTCCGGCCCGCCCCCCATTGTGGCGGCGGCCGGCCCCGCCCCTCTCGGGGCCGCCTTCAATCGAGAAGGCGGCCCTTTTCTTTTGCCGGAAACCGCGCCAAGGTACCCGCGCTCCGCAAGCCGGATGAGAACGCTGCATTGGTATCTCTTGCGCCAGGTGATGGCGAGTGTCGTGATGACGGTGCTCGTCTTCACCTTCGTGCTCCTATTGGGCAACGTCCTCAAGGAGATCCTCGGACTGCTCGTCAACCGGCAGGCCACCCTGGGCATCGTCCTCGAGGCCATTGCCCTCCTCGTGCCTTATGTCCTGGTCTATGCGCTTCCGATGGGCCTGCTCACCGCCACGCTGCTGGCCTTCGGACGCTTCAGCGCCGATCAGGAGTTGACGGCCGCCCGCGCCAGCGGCATCAGCCTCATCGCCCTGGCCGCGCCGGTCTTGCTCTTGAGCCTGGTGCTTTCCGGGCTGAGCGGTTGGTTCAACCTCCACCTCGCCCCCCAGTGCCGCATGGCCTACAAGGAGTTGTTCTATCGCCTGGGCATGGAGAAACCCACCACCCTGCTCGCGGAGAACCAGTTCATCAAAGACTTCCCCGGCTATGTCATCTATGTCGGCAGCACCCACGGCAACACGCTCAAGAACGTCGTCATCTACCAGATGGAGACCAACCGCCCGCCACCGACGCCCGACGACACCGAAGGCCCCGCGATCCTGCCCGAAACCCCCGTCCTGACGAATGAGGCGCCGGATACCGCCATCGAGACGAATGAGGCGCTGACCATCCCAATCACGACGAACGAGGCGCCGGAGATCCTAATCGCTACGAATGCGTCCCCCGACAGTGCGGACGCCACGAACGCCGCTCCCGTTCCGGACGCCCAACCCCCTGCACCGCCCGACTCCCCGCCCCGCAGCAGCCTCTCCCCATCCATACCGCGGGTTGAACTCGTGCTGAGCGCCCCGGAGGCGACCGTGAGCATCGACCCCACCAACGGACAAGTCCGCCTGTTTCTTCCCGAGGTCGAGGGCGTTTACCGCGATTCCTGGCAGTTGGGCGGGGCTCGAGATCGTGCCCTCCTCCTGCCCGTCCGCCTCAATGCCCCTCGACGCGAGACGCTCAGGCTCTCCGAAATGACATTCCCCAGGCTCATGCAGGAGTACTACGACTACCGCCGGCGCGGCGTCGACACAACCCCCGTCGCCGTCCAAATGCATCGTCAGGTCGCCTTCTCGTTCGCCTGCATCGGATTTGCCTTGATCGGCATCCCGCTGGGCGTGCGGGCGCATCGGCGGGAGACGAGCGCCGGCGTCGCCCTTGCGCTGGTCCTGGTGCTGGTCTATTACGGCTTCATTATCCTTGGCCAGGCATGGGAAACCCGGCCGGAACGCCTGCCGCACCTGATCTTGTGGATACCCAACCTGCTCTTTCAATCCGTGGGCGCCGCCCTCCTCTGGCGCGTCAACCGCCGCAGTTAGCCCGCATATTTCACACCCCGATGGTGCACAGGGCGGTCAGACTTCGCAAGCGGACTGCCATGCGGGCTAGCCTGCATTTCTCACCACTTTTTGACACCGCGAAGCAGGAGTTCACAAGAGAAGCCAACAATGCAGGCTAGGAAAGCAAAACCGCGCCGTCAGTGTCTTCTCTGGAGAGAGGGAGCGGTTGGGGGGCGAATAGAGGCTCGGACGCGTCCAGAAAACAGTGCGGGCCCATCCGGCAGCCGCAATGGCCACTCGCCTTGTCACTTGCCGCGGTCCCGGGATGGCGTGGATGCAAATGAAGAGGCGCGACTTCCGGGTCGGAACGGGCTTCGCCGGCTTGGCCGGTCTGGGGGGAATCCCTTCCGCGATTGCAGCCGAGCAATCGGGCACGCGGTTGTTTCATCGAACACACTCCTCAAAGGGTACATGAAAGAGATGACTGCCGACTTGGGTGAGCACGGTCCGGAGTGCGTGGTTGCGAACACCGTCGGTTGCCCGATCTCGCCGTGATCGGAGGGTCAGGTCAATCCAGAGACCGGATCCCAGGAAATCACCACGTCTCGACCGGGCCTCGAGGGGTCGGGATGGCGGATTGCGCCGCGGGTTCACCGGTCATGAACGAGGGGGGCGAGGGCGCCGGGGCAAAGCGGGGGAGCAACTCGCCACGATCGTCCAGGAACTGGGCGCGCCAGGTCCGATACTCGGCAAGGATCTCGTCGAACTGAGCGCGCCGCGACAGGGACGCCACGCGTCTCTTGAACTCGACGGCTGGCCCGAGCCGTTTCGTGTACCACGGCGCGACCTTGCGAAACATCCTGCACCCGTGCGTTTCGCCGAAGACCTCGATCATCAGGTCGAGGTGTCGGCCCATGACCCGGACACGCTCCTCGAACGGCGGTTCGGGCGGCGGCTCGCCTGACCTGAGAAAGGCCTCGGTCTGGCGGAAGATCCAGGGATTATGGAATGCGCCCCGTCCGATGCTCACGCCCGCGCAGCCCGTTTCCTCGATCATGCGCCTGGCGGCCCGCGGGGTGGTCACATCCCCGTTCCCGATGACCGGGATGCTTCGGACGGCATCGACAACCGCCCGGATGCCCGCGAGGTTGACGCATCCGCCAAAGCCTTGTTCCCGCGTGCGGCCATGGATGAAAACGGCGGACACGCCGGCGTCTTCGAGGGCCCGGGCGAGCTCGGGCGCCGTGAGATTCGCGTCATCCCAGCCCAGCCGCATTTTCGCGGTGACCGGGATGCGCACGGCGCGGACGATCCCCTGCGCGAGCGCGGCGGTCCTGGACAGCTCCGACATCATTGCGGACCCGCCTCCCACGCGGCAGACCTTGCGGACGGGGCATCCCATGTTGATATCGATCGAGTCAACGCCCAGCGATTCGAGGCGCTGGGCGGCGTCGCGCATTTCCTCGGGCACGGCGCCGAAGAGTTGCACGGCCAGGGGGCGGTCGCGCTCGTTGGACTCGATGAGCTTGAGGGCCTGATCCCGTTTCTCGATCAGGGAGCGGGCGTTGACGAGCTCGGTTGTGCAGAGACCGAGGCCGCCCAATTCCCGGATCGTCATGCGAAAGGGCAGGTTGGTGTATCCCGCCAGGGGAGACAGGAACAGATTTGAGGGTAGTTCGAGCGCGCCGAACCGCAGCATAGGCTTTCTACAGCGCAAAATGGAGGACGAACAGGAGGGCAATCCCGTAGAGCCAGAGAGACACGTCGCGCGCTTTGCCGCCGAGCACCTTGACCACCACGGTCGCAATGAACCCGACGCCAATCCCGCAGGAGATGCTCTGCGTCATCGGGATCAACAGCAGGGTCAGAAAGGCCGGGATCCCTTCGTCGGGGGTTTCGAGGTCCATATCGCGCACCAGACTCATCATGAGGAAGCCGACCACGACCAGGGCGGGCGCCGTGGCGATGGACGGGACCGCCCCGATGGCGGGGGCGAAAAACATGGCCAAAAGAAAGAGCGCGGCCACGACCACTGACACGAAACCCGTCCGCCCGCCTGCGCTCACGCCGGCCGCGCTTTCGATGTAGGTGGTGACGGAACTGGCTCCGCAGAGGCCGCCCCAGGCCGCGGCGAGCGAATCCACCACCAGGACGCGCTTGAGGCGGGGCAGTTGGCCCTGGGCGTCCATGTAGCCACCCTGCGTTCCGACGGCGATCACCGTGCCCATGGTATCGAAGAAATCGGTGATCAGAAAGGCGAAGATCACACCCCAGAGCGCTGGTTTGAGAGCTGCCACAAGATCAGCCGCGCCGAACGTGGTGAACTCGGGTTTCGCCACCAACTGTCCGGGCACTGCCACCAGCGCGGGCCCGCCTGGGACGAGCCGATCCGAGAGCCAGGCGACCGCCGCCGTGCCGAGGATGCCCCAGAGAATGGCGCCGCGGACTCGGAACGCGAGCAGGGTCATCGTCAGCGCCAGGCCGGCGCTGGCGATCAGAGTCGGGAGCACTTTAAAGTTGCCAGGGGCCAGGAAAGCACTGCCGGGGCCCTTGGCCACCCAGCCCATTTGCTGGAGCCCGAGGAAAGCGATGAAGATGCCGATGCCGATGCCGATCGCGCGCTTGAGATTCATCGGGATCGCCTGCATCACCTGCTCACGCACGCCCGTCAGAACCAGGAGCGTGACCAGGGCGCCTTCGACGACGACGACGCCCATCATGGCCTGCCAGGTCATACCGGGCTGGGAAGCCTGCATGACCAGGGCGGCGTTCAATCCCATGCCGCTCGCCAACGCCAGCGGGTACTTGGCCCACAACCCCATCAGCAGCGTCGGCACCGCCGCCCCCAGACACGTTGCGGTCACGACTGCGGCCTTGGACATGCCTGCGCCGGAGAGCATGGCCGGATTGACGAAGACGATGTAGGCCATGGTCATGAAGGTGACCAGGCCCGCCATCGCTTCCTTGCGCGGCGTGGTCTTGTGGGCGTCGAATTCGAAGAACCGATGCCACCCGGGGCTCGCGGCGCTGTCTCGATCAATGGCGTTGTGCATGGGAATCACCAGCCGGTTCGAGCAGAAGCGACTCGATCTCTTCGTAGGTCCCAACGACGTGGCTCGCGGCTGCCAGGCGTTCGGAGGGCAAGGTGTTGGTGATGGCGATGACTTCCATCCCGGCCGCGCGCGCGGCCTTGACACCGTGTGCGGAGTCCTCGATAACGCAGCACCGGGCGGACGGCACGGCCAGCAGTTCCGCCGCGCGCAGGAAGACGTCCGGGGCGGGCTTGCCGCGCGGGACATCCTGCACGCTGACCACGACCGAAAAGAAACGCCCGAGTTGTTTCATGGCCAGGACCTCTTCGATCACCGGATGATTCGATCCCGAGGCCACGGCCAGCGTGTAGCGCGCCGCCAGCCTCTCGATCAAGTCCGGCAGGCCATCGAAGAGCGGTTGGTCGCGTCGGAGGATGTCAACCAGCCGGTTCTGCTTCAAGGCGAGAAGCTCCTCGATCGACTGGTGTGGCTTGTGTTTGGCGATGAAATCGAGCCAAAACGCGCGATCCGACCGCCCGTAATACGCCGCGAAATCCATTCCGTGGCGGTCGCCGTAGCCCAACTCATCGAAGATCTCCCGAAACGCCCGCTCGTGGCGGGGCTCGCTGTCGACGATCACACCGTCCATGTCGAATAGAATGGCGTCAAAAGGGTTCACTGAGGCCTTCAAGAATGTTCGGACCGGATTCTCCTGCAACCATGATGCCCCTGCCTTCGGGCCGGGGGCTCGTTCCAGCATTGCCGCGCGAGAGTATTGTCGGAGGCCCGACGCAGTCAAATCCGGGCTTGCCAGCGAGGCACAGTCGCCGCGCGGCAAAGCCGCAGCCAAAATGTGCGACAACGGACGGCCTGTGCGGCATGATCCTTCTTTGAAAAAGAAAAGAAACTGACAGAGAGTGGTGCAAAGCTTCGCGGAGTTTCATATTCGGGTTTGACCCCTATAACGCAGCACAAAGACCTGGCGTGTCTACAACGAGTTTGACCGGTCAAGGATTCCGGGGGGATAGTCCGGCCAGATGCTATTCGGCGCACACTGTTCGACGGCCGGCGGAGCGCACATGGCCTTGCGGAGGGCGAGGCAGATCGGCGCGTCGTCGTGCCAGATCTTCGTCAAGAACAACATGCAATGGTTCGGCAAGCCGCTCTCGCCCGGCGATGTCGCGCTCTATCGGAAGGAACGCGAAGCGACCGGTCTGGCGGCTGTGTTTGGCCACACGGGTTATCTGATCAATCTCGGCGGCCCGCCTTCACCCAACCGCGACAAATCGCTGCAATCGCTGATCCAGGAGCTGCAGCTCGCCCAAAACCTCGACCTGCCGTTTCTCGTCCTGCATCCCGGGGCGCATCTGGGGCGCGGGGAAGAGGCGGGTCTCAAGCAGGTTGTCGCCGGTCTCGATGAAGCCTTCGCGGCGACGAAATCCTCCCCGGTGAGAATCGCCATCGAGAATACGGCCGGCCAGGGGACATGTCTCGGCCACCAGATTGCGCATCTCGCCGCCATCTTCGATCGGGTGCGCGCGCCGCGCCGGCTCGGGGTCTGTCTGGACACGGCGCACTTCTTTGCGGCGGGCTACGATCTGCGGGGGGAACGCGGATGGGAGTCTGCGATTGCCGAGGTGGACCGGCTGATCGGGCTCGATCAGGTGCTTGCCTTCCATCTCAACGACTCGAAGACCGATCTGGGTTCGCGCGTGGACCGTCACGCCGGGATTGGCGAGGGCAGACTTGGACGCGCGGCCTTTCGGCGCATCGTGAACGACCCGCGGTTTCGGGATGTTCCGGGGTGCCTCGAGACGCCCAAGTCGCCCGATCTGCACGAGGACATCGAGAACCTCGCCCTGTTGCGCAGCCTGGCCAAGCGCGGCACAGGCGGCCGGAGGGGCGGTTCGGATCGCGTCCAGGGCGCTCGATTGCCGAGCGGGGACGCGCGCAAGGCGGCCAGGCGTGACGTTCCCGGGATCGCTTGACATCGCCGGACCAGGGGGAAAACTACGCTATGAATCCTATGAACCGAAGAGACTTCATCGTGACTTCGATGGCGGGAATGGCTGGCCTTGGCGTCGGTGCGGCCGTGGCTGGCGAGGAACGCAAACCCGGGCGCCGATTCACCCTGTGTCTGGCCTGTGGGATGATCGGCGTGTCCGCGGATCCCCGCCAACTGCTCGATTGGGCGAGTCAGCACGGCTTCGAATCCATCGAGCCTCCGAGCTCGTTCCTCGCCGGGGCGTCGGACGCCGCATTGGGGGAGTACCGCGACGCGATGGCAGCCCGGAAGATTGTGTGGGGCGCCGCGGGCCTGCCGGTCGACTTTCGTGGCGCCGACGCGGCATTCGATGAGGGGATGAAATCGCTGCCGCACCTTGCCCGGTCGCTCGAGCGCGCAGGAGTGACACGGACCGCCACCTGGCTGACGCCGGGCCACAAGACGTTGACGTATCTGGCCAACTTCGGGCTGCATGTGAAACGGCTGCGCGAGGTGTCTCGAGTGCTGGGAGACCATGGGATTCGTTTGGGCCTCGAGTACGTGGGGCCCAAGACCTCGTGGACGGCCCATCGTTTCCCCTTCATCCACACGATGGCCGAGATGAAAGAGATGATCGCGGACATTGGCCGGGACAACGTCGGCTTTCTCCTGGACAGTTGGCACTGGCACACGGCCCAGGAAACCGCAGCCGATCTGTTGACGCTGCGCGCAAGCGACGTGGTCCTGTGCCACATCAACGACGCGCCCGCCAATGTCCCGGTGGCGCAGCAGGTGGACAGCCGGCGCGAACTGCCCTGCGCCACGGGCGTCATCGATCTGCGGGCGTTTCTCGAAGCGCTGGTCACCCTCGGCTACGACGGCCCGGTGGCGTGCGAGCCTTTCAACCAGGAATTGCGCAAACGGACGCCCGACCAGATCCTGGGCACTGTGGCGGCCGCCATGAAGAAGGCGGCGTCCTTGGTCTGTGAGGTTCAGGATTGAATTGGTCTGAGGCGAAACCAGACAGAAGACCTTCGCTCTGCATGAACGCGTGGGTTCGGTTTGAGGGGGCCGCATGGGTTCAGCAGTTCTCATTTTGCGTGCAGGGGCTTGACGCCGGGTGAGGGCACCCGGCC
>CAYPUR010000059.1:18569-22595 GCA_964413865.1 uncultured Verrucomicrobiota bacterium | reverse complement strand
AGAGGGGCTGACCGGGGCGCCGCGCCATCCGGGCGGAATGGGCGGCATTGCGCCCGGCTGGGTGCAGACATAATCGGCAAGGCGGTGGGCGGATTCAAGAATCTGGTGCGGATCCAGATGCGTGAGGAGCCCGAGGGTGAGTGCGGCGGTGTAACTGTCGCCTGCGCCCACGGTGTCGGCAATCTCGAGTATCGAGCCGGGGCGGCGGACGAGTGTGTCGTGAACCAGGAGCGCGCTGCCCTGTGCGCCTTTGGTGAGCGCCACGGCTTCGAGTTCGAATCGCGCCGCCAACGCACGCGCCTGATCGGCCTCGTCCCCGTTCGCTCCAAAGAGTCTGGCAACGACGGGCAGTTCGGTGTCATTGAGCTTGAGCACATTGGCCAGTTGAAGCGAAGTCTCGATGACGTCCGGGGTCCAGAAATGCTGGCGCAGATTGACATCGAAGATGCGCAGGGCCGAAGGCGGGGCGGCTTGCAGGACGGTCCGGATGGCGGTCCGCCCGGCTGCGGTGCGCTGGGCCAGGGTGCCGAAGCAGACTGCATTGGCGCGGGCGGCTTGTCTGAGGATCTCGGGGCGGGCCTCGATGAAGTCCCAGGCGGCTCCCTCATGGATGGTGAAGGTCGGTGTGCCGTGCGGATCGAGGGCGACGCTGACCGTCCCTGTGGGTGCCGATGGGTCGATGCCGATTCCATCGGTGCGCAGGCCAAGCCCCTCGAGCCGATGCAGGATTTCGCGTCCCAACGCGTCGTTGCCCACACGCGACACGACCAGCGCCTCCGCTCCGAGAGCATGCGCGTGGTAAGCGAAGTTGGCCGGTGCGCCGCCGAGCTGGCGGCCTGCGGGAAGCAGATCCCACAGGACTTCTCCGAGACCGATGACCAGCGGTCGGTCGAGTTGTTTAGCGTTCATGGATGGTGACTGACCCTGCCCGGGCGGTATTTCATTCTCTCAGATCCGGCTTGGTCCCCCGACCGATCGAATGGAGGGGCGACTTGGATCTGGACTGTTCGCGCATTGTTAGTGTCCGGGCTTGAGGCCAGCAAGTCGGTTCTTGGCTGCGGCAATTCGGATTCTGGCCACGTTCCGAGCGCCGGGTCGGGTGACCCGGCTTACAGAGGGACAGACAACGATGTTGTAGGCCGCGTGTCCCCACGCGGCGCGAAGACAGCCACCGGTGCAGACGCCGGGTCGGGGGACCCAGCCTACAGCGGGACAGGCAACGGTGTTGTAGGCCCCGCACTGAGACTTGCATCGGAATTTGCATCGAGATTTGGCTTGCCTGAGTCGGACGCCGCTCTATAAGGACCTTCAGGACAACCAAGATTACCATGAAGACCCCGCGTTCTATTGTGTCGGCGGTGATCGCTGGCGCGAGCATCGGCACCGTTCTTGAGATCCAGGCCCAGACCCTGTGGCAGGACAACTTCGATTCCAATTCGACGGCGAACTGGTCGGTGCTGACGACGTCCGAGGGCGCCCAGGCGGGGAACGTCTACTTCGACTATTCGAGTGTTGGGATTCCGTCGGCGCCGAATTCAGCCGGAGGGAGCACGTGGGGGATGCGGATGCAGGCGAACATCTTCGGCACGACCGGCGCCTTCCCCGGGGGCGTCAGTGTGTCGACGATCGGACTTGGACTGGCCGGCGACTTTCGGGTCAAGTACGACATGTGGATCAATTTCAACGGGCCGCTCGATGTTGGCGGCAGCGGTTCGACGCAGATCACCGCGGGAGGGTTCGGCACGGCTGGCGGTGCGGTTCAGGTGGCGGGCGGGGCGATTGACAGCGTGTTGTTTGGTGCGTCTGGCGACGGGGGGACTTCGGCCGACTACCGGGTCTATTCGCCGACGGCGCAAAGCAGCTACCAGGATGCGAGCGGCGTGTATGCGGCAGGCACGGAAGGCAGTCCGCGCAACAATTCGAATCCCTACTACGCCGGTTTTGGCGGGGAGGTGGCGCCTGACGCGCAGCTCGGCCTTTATCCGGAACAGACATTGGCCACTGCGGCGGGCGCGCAGGGATTCACCTGGCGCGATGTGACGATTGAGAAGATCGGCGACACTGTGACATGGTCGATCGATGGCACTCTCATTGCGACGGTTGACACCGCCGGGATGACGCTCGGCGGCGGCGAATTGGTGTTCAGCCAGTTCGACATTCAAGCAAATGCATCGGCAGATCCCAACTCGGTCGACCTGCAGTTCGGTCTCATCGACAATGTCCGCGTCGAGGTGATTCCCGAGCCGACGGCTTTGGTGCTGCTCGGTCTGGGGGGCGTCCTCATGGCCATGCCGGCACGGCGTCGCCGGTAGCCTCACTCGCCTCACGGCTCCGGAGGCCCCGAAGAGCGCGCACCGGCTCAACGCCGGGGCGCACGCGGTATCTTATCTCACAGCGCGTCAGCACCGCTTTGGATTGGGCCTGACCGGCCATTGTTTTCGGAAAGGGGCGGTCAACCGCCGCGCCACTGCCTGCGCCGACCTCCACGCCGATTGGACGGGGGCCGTTCCTTCTGCAAGTCAGCCCTCGCCAGCGGCCGCGGGTTTGTTTCCCCTTGAAATGGTGCTCTTTGCGTGGGCATGCTCTGGGCACGCAAAAGCGCAATAGCCTATGGATTCTCTTTGTTCTTCTCACTGCACGAAACTCGCCATCACGCTGGGGGTTGTCCTGGTCGGTTCGGTCTTCGGGGCCAGCGCGCCTCCACGTGCCACCGATCTGAGGTGCGAGTATCACCACAACCCCGCGGCGATCGATGTCGCGCAACCGCGCCTGAGTTGGGTGGTCCAGCCTGGGGGGGACGACCGTGGCGTTGCGCAATCGGCGTACCGGGTCCTGGTCGCGAGCGATGCGGTCCTGCTTGCCAGGGACGAGGCGGACCTGTGGGACAGCGGGAAGGTCAGTTCCGATCGACAGGCTCAGGTCGTGTACGAGGGCAAGGCACTCGAATCCGGCCAGGCGTGTTATTGGAAAGTTCGCATATGGGATCAGGAGGGGCGGGTGTCGGTCGACAGCAAGCCGGCATGGTGGGGGATGGGGTTGCTGAAGGCGTCGGATTGGAAGGCGCGTTGGATTGGGTACGAGGCGCCGCCGGAGGCGGGCGACGCGGCGAGCGCCGCCATGAAGGGGTTGCTGCGGGTGGATGGGCAGAGCTGGGTATGGGGGAGCGGCGCGCGCGCCGGCAACCAGCCGGCCGGCAAGATGCATTTCCGCAAGGTGATCCAGCTTCCCGCGGATCGAGCGGTGAAGGAGGCCTTCTTCCTGCTGACGGCAGACGATGGTTTTCAACTGTTCATCAACGGCCACCCATCGGGGCAGGGCGCGACGTGGAAGACGCTCATCCGGGTCGAGGTCACCGGGCGTCTCCAGCCGGGGGCCAACGCGCTGGGAATCCAGGCGGCCAACGGCGGCGAGAATCCCACACCCGCGGGTGTTATCGGGCGTCTGGTTGTGGCGTTCGCGGAGGGGGAACCGATGATCGTGCCTGTCGACACTTCATGGCAGACGGCTTCTGAGGCTCCCGAGCCGTGGAGTTGGGCGGACTTCGATGCCGGCGCCTGGAAGCCGGCCAGCGTGGTGGCGAAGTTTGGCGACCAGCCCTGGGGCAGGATCGCGCTCGACGAGGTTCGCATGGAACCGGCGCCGTTCTTTCGGAAGGCATTTCAAGTGGGCAAGCCGGTGCGGCGCGCGACGCTGTACGCATCGGCATTGGGCGTTTACGAACTGCGGCTAAACGGCCGGGGGGTCGATACGGATGCGCTGTCGCCGGGATGGACGGACTATTCGAAGCGGGTGCACTATTTCGGGTACGATGTGACGGGGCTTCTCCGCGAGGGCGAGAACGCCATTGGCGCCATGCTGGGCGACGGCTGGTATGCGGGTTACCTGGCCTTTTCGGGCAAGCGGAATTATTACGGCGACAAGACGCGCCTGATTGCGCAGATGCAGATCGAGTATGCCGACGGTTCCAAGGAGGTGTTGGGAACTGACGAGACGTGGAGAGCGACCACGGGCCCCATTCGCGAGAAC
>CAYPUR010000059.1:1181-18559 GCA_964413865.1 uncultured Verrucomicrobiota bacterium | reverse complement strand
ATGGGAACCGTCTACGATGCGCGCCGCGAGATGCCCGGCTGGGATGCGCCCGGCTACGCCGACGCGTCGTGGCAGGGGGTGATTGTGGATGCCGGTGTGCGGGCCAATCTCGAGGCGCATCCGGGCGCGCCGATTCGGCGCATGGAGGAAGTGCCCGCCCGCAAGATGACCGAACCCAAGCCGGGCGTGTACGTGTTCGACCTCGGCCAGAACATGGTGGGTTGGGTGCGCCTCCGAGCCAAAGGGGACGCCGGCCAGAAAGTGGTTGTCCGGCATGCCGAGATGTTGAATCCGGACGGCACGCTCTACACGGTGAACCTGCGGGCTGCGAAGGCGACCGACACCTACTATCTCGAAGGCGGGGACGCGCGTTTCTATGAGCCGCCGTTCACTTTCCACGGGTTTCAGTACGTCGAGGTGACGGGTTTGAACTACCGGCCCGAGGCGGGCGATGTGGCGGGCGTGGTCGTGTATTCGGATCTTCCGCTGGCTGGGACATTCGAGTGTTCGGAACCGCTGGTGAACAAGCTCGTGCTGAACTCGATCTGGGGGCAGAAGGGCAATTTCCTCGATGTGCCCACCGACTGTCCGCAGCGCGATGAGCGGGCCGGTTGGACCGGGGACGCTCAGGTGTTCATGAAGACGGCCTGTCTCAATCTGGACGCGCCGGGTTTCTACACGAAGTGGCTCGTCGATCTGTGCCAGGATGCGCAGCGGGCCGATGGCGCCTTTGGCGATGTGGCTCCGCACGTCAACATTGTCGGCTACGGCAACACCGGGTGGTCCGATGCCGGTCCGGTCTGCGTCTGGCGCATGTACGAGATGTACGGAGACACGCGGGTTGTGGGCGAGCATTACCCGGCACTGGTCCGCCACATGGATTACCTCGCAAAGACGAGCCAGGGCCTGGTGCGCGGCACGGGCGCTTACGGCGATTGGCTGCGGTTGACCGGGCCGCAGCATTCCGAGGTGATCGGCACGGCCTATCACTATTACGCCGCGCACCTGATGACCGGCATTGCTGAGCTCCTCGGCAAGGCGGACGACGCAGCGCGTTTCCGAAAACTGGCGGAGGACATTCGGGGCGTGTTCGCGACCCGGTTTATTCAAGCCGATGGCCGGATCCTCGATGCGAAGAACGAGACCGGACAGACCTTCTATGCCCTGGCATTCGGATTGGATCTTGTGCCCGGGGATCTGAAGGCCAAGGTTGCCGCGCAGTTCGTGGCGTCGATTCGGAGAGAGGACGACCACCTGGCGACCGGCTTTCTGGGGACACCGTTCGTCCTGGCCGCCCTGCAAAAGGCCGGGCACCCGGAACTGGCCTACAAGTTGGTGCTGAACAAGACCTACCCGTCCTGGTTGCAGCAGGTGATCTGGGGCTCGACCACGATGTGGGAGCGGTGGGACGGATGGCGCCCCGACAAGGGCTTCCAGGATCCGGGCATGAACTCGTTCAACCACTACTGGCTGGGCTGTGTGAGCGAGTGGCTCTTCACACAGGTTGCCGGCATCGACACCGACGGTCCGGCGTTCCGGAAGGTTGTGATTCGGCCCGAGATCGTGGCAGGGGAGGGCGGCCTCACCTGGGTGAGGGCGGCTTACCACTCGATGAGCGGCGAAGTTCGCAGCGCATGGAGAGTGAGCGACGGACGGTTTGACCTCGAGATCACTGTGCCCGGAAACTGTCGCGCCACGGTGTGCGTCCCGGCGCAAGCAGTCGCGGACGTGACGGAAGGCGGACGACCGGCCGCCGAAGCGCCTGGGGTGAAATACCTCCGGCAGGAAGCGGGCAAGGCGGTCTTCGAGGTCGGTTCGGGTCGCTACGCCTTTCAGAGCCCGGATATGAAACTCCGCGAAGCCCCATGAAGTATCCGGGCTAGCGCATTGCTGATGGAGTCCTGGGCATCGAGAAGCCGAAGACTCCGACAGACCGACCGATGCGTGCCCTGCTCAGGCGAGGGCCACATCGCCGCAGAGGTGGACCTGGAGGCCCAATTCGGCCAGGGCCGCCGCCTTGATCCGGCAGGCGCGATGGGCCTGCTTGATGTTCGGCGCGTAGACCACTTGGATGTGATTGGACTTGTGGCGCGCCATCATCTGATCTCGGCTGATGCCCTGCAGCACCGCGTGCATGATTGGCCACTCCGGGTTGGTCAGGCGCCAGCGGCGTTCGGTTTCCCGGGCGGGCAAGGCGACGGACTCGGCAACGCCGAGGTCGGCATGGAGTTTGCCGTCCATGATGAACACGCGGCTCCAGACCACCCAGCCCGGTTTCGAAACGCCTTTGACCGTGCCGCCGCCGAGGCGGAAGAACATGGGGGGCTGGCGCTCGCTTCGGGCCCCTTTCCATTCGCCGGCGAAGTGCGCGGGGGGGACAGCCCCGGAGATCAGGAAGACCCAGACATAGCCATTGACGCCGTTGCCCCGATAGGGCCCTCCCCAGCGGACGTCGTGCAGGGTGTTTTCCGGCGCAAAGCCCAATTCCCGCCAGAGCCGGTAGGTGACCAGGCCATCGAAGCCGGCGCATTCGTCCACTTCGTTGAAGTGCGGCACCGCTTCGCCCTCGAAGAGGATGCGGCCTGTGCGCGGGCAGCGCACCGGCGGACGGCTGACATTGTTGAGCAATCCCTCGACGAGGTCGCTGGCGGGCGCGAGATCCTTGAGGCCCTGCTGGTATTGAATGCCGATGGCCGCGCAGCCGTATTCGGCCGCGAGACGCACGGCGGCCACGTACATCTTGCATTGAAGCAGAGTCTGGGCCTCCGTCAGTTCGGTGGCTTCATCCGTGCCCCAGGCGAACTGCATGCCCTTCTTCAGCAGCCAATCGAGCACACCGCGCGCCTCGGCGTCCGGGACCTGTTGCATGGCCGCGTAGAGGGCGGATTGGCTCAGACGTTCCTTGAACAGCCCGGTCGGGTTGAGCAGTTCGTCCGGGATGATGGCGTTGTGCATGCCCATGCAGCCTTCGTCGAAGACGCCGAGAATCGCCTTGTCCGTTCTCAACCGGCGGGCAAAGACGCGTCCGAGCTGCTCGTCGGCCGCGGGCAGCTTGAGCAGGGCCAAGTCGCGCACGTGGCTCTGGTCGTGGGTGACGACCCCGTCGGTCAGCCATTGGCGCAGGCCGTTCCGGAAGAAGGGGTCGGTGAATTTCTCGCTCCAGATGGTGCTGTAGCAGACGCCCATTTTCGTCAGCGAAGCATTGAGATTGAGGAGGCCGACCAGGCCCGGGAAGGTGCCGCTCCAGTTGGCGACGGTCAGAATTGGCGCGCGATGGGTGGAAAGCCCCGGGAGAACGTGCTGGCTGTACTGCCAGACACTCTCGGCAACCACCAGCGGCATGTCCGGGTCGATCCCGCGGAAGACCTCGATCCCCATCTTCTGGGAGTCGATGAAACCGTGCTTCTTGACCGGGTCGTACGGGTGGGCGCGGACGACACGGCATCCTTCGGCCCGGATGGCGGCGCTGAGTGCCGCTTCCATTTTGGCCTGCTCGGCCCAGCAGGTTTGGTTGGCTGAGAGGCGGAGATCGCCATTGGCGATCAGGGAAACGCGACGGCCTGTGACAGAAGATCCTTTTTTCATACAAGAATGATGGCGGGACGCTAATCGGAAAAGCCGCCCGACTTAAAGCGAAAAGTAAGTGGTGCGCGCCCGGGCGTTGACGGCGGTGCTGCACTGGCGTCATGGAAACCCCGGATGAAGCGGCTTTCAAACCGAGGATCTGCACCCCGGCATTGACGTCGTCTGGGAGGAGACGCATCGGGAGATCGGCGGCGTCTGAAAACGCGATTGCCTTTTGGCGTGACTTGGGTTCACGCTGCAGCAGTGAACCACTCCGTGCTGATCAATCGACGGTCCTTCCTGAAGCACGCCACGGTCCTGGCCGCCGGTTCCGCCCTGCCGCTCGCGTCTGGCGAATCCGCCTCCGGCGGCTGGCAGATCGGCTGCTACACGCGGCCTTGGGATCACCACGATTACCGGGTCGCGCTCGATGCGATTGCCGAGGCGGGTTTCAAGTACGCGGGCATTATGACGGCCAAAGGCAAGTCGTGGGTCATGATCAACGCGGAGACCACGCCGGACGAGGCCGCTCGAATTGGCCGGGAGGTGGCGCAGCGCGGGCTCAAGACGGCCTCAGTGTACGGCGATTTCCGGCTCGGGTCCTCGCACGCGGCGAGCGTCCAGGCGCTTGAACGCCTGATCGATCATTGCGTCGCGTGCGATTCGGGCGACCTCTTGTTGGGAGGCACAGCCGAGCAGGAGCAGTACGAGCCTTACTACAACGCGATTGCCGATTGCTGCGATTATGCCGCCGAGCGGAAGGTGCGGCTGACGATCAAGCCCCATGGAGGTCAGAACGCGACCGGGCGCCAGTGCCGCCGGGTCATCAAGAAGGTTGGGCACCGCAGCTTCCGGCTCTGGTATGATCCGGGCAATATCCTTTACTACTCGGAGGGCGCTCTCGATCCGGTGAAGGAGGCTGGTTTTGTTGACGGCTTGGTTGTCGGCATGAGCGTCAAAGATTTTCGGCCTCCGAAGGAGGTGATGGTCACACCCGGGACCGGCCTAGTGGATTTCCCGAAGTTGCTGGCGCGGCTTCGGAAGGGCGGGTTCAGGCAGGGACCGCTTGTGATCGAGTGTCTGGCCGCGGGTGATGTGGCCAGTGTCACCACGGAGGCGAGGCGGGCGCGCCTCTACCTCGAGCAGTTGGTGGAGCAGACGGCGCCCAGGGCCGTCCGGGAAACGCGACCTCCATTGGGCACCCCTGCCGGGCGGTTGCGCGCGGGACCGCGGCCTTTCTAAAGACAGCTTTCCATGACATCCACGATTGCCGCGACGCCATCTCCCCGGCTGACGTCGCTCGATGCGTACCGGGGTTTCGTGATGTTCCTCATGATGGCCGAGGTGCTGCGCCTCTGCCAAGTCGCCCAGGCGATTCCGGACAGCCTGTTCTGGGGCTTCCTCTGCCATCACCAGTCGCACGTCGCGTGGATCGGCTGCTCGTTGCACGACCTCATTCAGCCTTCCTTCTCGTTCATGGTCGGGGTGGCCCTGCCATTCTCGATTGCCAGCCGAATGGCGCGGGGCGAGTCGCGCGGGCGGATGCACGGCCACGCCCTCTGGCGCGCGGTTATTCTGATCCTGCTGGGCGTGTTTCTGCGATCGACGTCGAGCGGCCAGACCAACTGGACCTTTGAAGACACGCTCACACAGATTGGCCTGGGCTATTTCGCCCTCTTTGTCCTGGGGTTCCGTCCTGTCCGCGACCAGTGGGTGGGGCTGGGGATCGTGCTGATCGGCTATTGGGCGGCGTTTGCCCTGTATCCGCTGCCGCATGCCGACTTCGATTATGCGCGGGTTGGCGTCGCCACGGATTGGCCGCACCTGATGAGCGGCTTTGCCGCCCACTGGAACAAGAACAGCAATCTGGCCTGGGCTTTCGACACCTGGTTCCTCAACCTCTTTTCGCGCGAACATCCGTTCACCCACAACGGCGGCGGCTACGCCACGCTCAGCTTCATCCCGACTCTGGGCACGATGATCCTCGGACTCATCGCCGGGGGTGTCTTGCGCAGCGTGCGCAGCCCGTGGCAGAAAGTACGGTGGCTGGCTGTCGCGGGCGTGGTCGGGCTGGGGGTGGGCTGGCTGCTCGGGGCGATCGGGATTTGTCCCGTGGTGAAACGGATCTGGACGCCCAGTTGGACGATCTACAGCGGCGGGTGGTGTTTGCTGCTGCTGGCGGCTTTCTACCTGGTGATTGATCACTGGGAGCGCAAGGCCTGGGCGTTCCCGCTTGTGGTGATCGGCATGAACTCGATCGCCGCCTACTGCATGGCCCACCTGTTCGAGCATTTCATCGCGCAGAACCTCAAGACCCACCTGGGTCAGGACGCCTTCAAACTTCTCGGCGCGCCCTACGAGCCTTCGCTGCACGGCGCGGCCACCCTGCTGGCGCTCTGGTTGATCCTGTACTGGATGTACCGCCGGAAGCTGTTCCTGAGGATCTAGTGTGAGACACCACACTAGCCTGCATGACCTCGCGCGAACGCATCCGGGCCGCCATTCATCACGAGCCGACCGATCGTGTCCCGATCGACCTGGGCGGGACGCGCCAGAGCGGGATTGCCGCGCTCGCCTATGCCCGGCTGAGACGCGAACTCGAACTCGGGCTCGACCGTCCGGTCCGCGTGTTCGACCTGTTCCAGATGCTGGCCGAGATCGATCCGGTCGTGGGAGATCGGCTCGGCAACGACTGCGTGGGACTGCATCGGCGCTCGGTCGCGTTCGGAATCGCCAATGAAGACTGGAAGCGATTCACGTTCCCGGACGGATTCGAGGCTGAAGTCCCCGGCGGGTTCAATCCGCGCCGCGGGCCCGAGGGGGGGTTGACGATTTGGAGGGAGGGCCTTGCCGTGGGGGAGATGCCGGCCGATGGATTCTACTTTGACCGGCTCGAGAAGAACCCCGGCGCGCTGCATCCCGATCTCGATGCCTGGGAGGCGCCGCGCCTGACGGATGTCGAACTGGCGCACGCGGCGGGCGAGACTGCGCGTCTTGAGTCAACGACCGACAAGGCCATCATCGCGGCCCTGGGACCGCCGTACGAGTTGTTTCACGGACTCGGGCAGGGCGGATTCGACCATTGGATGATGACCTTTGCCAGCGAACCCGACTACGTTCGGAGGCTGTACCGGAAGCTGACGGACGCGTGGATCGAGAATCTCGAAGCGTTTCACGGCGCCGTGGGCGACCGAATCCAGGTGTTGCAGGTGTGCGATGATTTTGGGACGCAGCGGGCTCCGTTCCTGTCCGTGCGCGCGTTTCGCGAGCTGGTGATGCCGGCCTATCGTCGAGGGCTGGACTGGATCCATCGGCGCACTCCCTGGAAGGTCATGTTGCACTCGGACGGCGCCTTGGGTCCGTTGTTGCCCTCGATTGTGGAGATGGGCGTCGATATTCTGAATCCGGTTCAGACCAGCGCGGTCGGGATGGAGCCGGCCCGGTTGGTGCGGGACTATGGAGGGCGGCTGGTGTTCTGGGGCGGGAGCTGCGATCCGCAGGGCACCCTGACGAGCGGCACGCCTGCGCACGTTGCGTCGGAAGCGCGCTCGAACCTCGAGCATTTTACCGGATGCCCCGGTTACGTCTTTGCCTCGATCCATAATATCCAGGCCAATGTCCCCCCTGAAAACATCGTGGCGCTCTTCGAGACGGCCTTGAGCTTTCATCGGGCGCGCCCGGGCTTTTCGTGAAGCGGGCCACGGTTCTTCGTTCCGGCCGGGCATTGGACGAAGTTGCAGTCTCTTCGCATTGTCCTGTGGAATCCATGCAACATGGGGGCTCGACGCGCTCCGGATGAAGGTTCATTCTTGCGGGGACGTCAAAGCCGAGAGCATTGAAGCCGAGTGCCCCAGGGGGCTGCCGTCAGACAATCGAATATGAAACAAACGACTCCTCAAATCACACGCCGCCGTTTTTTGGGCGGCGCCGCCGTGTCCACAACAGCGTTCCTCGTCGCGCCCAGTTCGGTGCTGGGTTTGCGCGGGCAGACTCCGCCCAGCGGCAAGCTGAACATTGCCGGCATCGGGATCGGGGGCCAGGGGGCCTCCGACCTGAGCAGCATTCAGAAAGAGAGTCCGGGCGAGAACATCGTGGCGTTGTGCGATGCCGACTGGGGCCACGCGGGGCACACATTCAAGCAGTATCCCGGGGCCAAGCAGTACAAGGATTACCGGAAGATGCTCGACGAGATGAAGGAGATTGACGCCGTGGTAATCGGCACGCCCGACCACCATCACGCGCCGGCTTCGATCGAGGCCATCAAGCGGGGCAAGCATGTCTACTGCGAGAAGCCGCTGACGCATTCGGTTTGGGAAGCGCGAAAGGTGGCCGAAGCGGCGCGGAAGGCGGGAGTCGCGACCCAGATGGGAAATCAGGGCGCCGGTTCCGAGGAATCGCGGCGCTTGTGCGAACTGATCTGGCACGGAGCCATCGGCAAGGTCCGCGAGGCGCACATCTGGACCGACCGGCCTTCGCAAGGCCTCTTCAACGAGTACTGGCCCCAGGGCGTGCCCCGGCCCAAAGAGACGCCGGCTGTGCCCGAGACGCTCGACTGGGATTTGTGGCTCGGTCCGGCGCCCGAACGCCCCTACAACCCGATCTACTGCCCGTTCCGCTGGCGCGGCTGGTGGGACTTCGGTACGGGCGCCCTGGGAGACATTGGCTGTCACGCGATGGATCCCGTCTTCCGCGCCTTGAAGCTGGGCGCGCCTTCGAGTGTCGAGGGATCGTCGACCCGCGTGAATCAGGAGACCTTCCCGCTCGGGTCGATGGTGACCTATGATTACGGGGCGCGAAGTGCAGAGGTGCAGGCCCACAACACGTACACGACGGGTCTGAGCGGTGCGGCGGCGGGTGCCGTGGCGATGCCGCCGGTGACGCTGACCTGGTACGACGGCGGCCTGCGTCCCCCGCGGCCGGCCGGGCTCGAAGACGAGCAGGTCATGGGCGACAACGGACGGCTGCTGGTTGGCGACGAGGGCTTCATGCTGGGCAATCGGATCTACCCCGATGCGCGGCGCAGAGAAGTCGGCGACATCCCGCGTCCAATCCAGCGTTCGGTCGGCCACTACAAAGAGTGGATCGAGGCGTGCAAGGGCGGCAAGAAGCCCGCCTCGAACTTTGACTTCGCTGGCCCGCTTGCCGAGGCCGTGCTGTTGGGCAACGTGGCCTTGCGCGTCGGGTTGCGCGAGAAGCTTGTCCGGTATCGCCTCCAATGGGATCCGGTCGCCTTCAAGTTCACGAATCTCGACGAGGCCAACCAGTTCCTCAAACGCGAGTACCGGTCCGGTTGGTCCCTGTGACGCGTCATTGAACCGGGCGCGACTGCCCCCGAAGCGTCGCGCTCGGTGCGAGGCCTACTGCTTTGGGCTAGGTTTCCAGCCGCTTCGGGGCACGGGCCGTCTCCTGTCGACGGGTAAGGCGAGCGTTGACACTCCTCGGTTGAATGGGCACGCGGGGACCAGGAACCAGAAAGGTTCAACGCTCAACGCTCCAACCATCAACCATCACCCAGCCGGAACCTCTCACAGCAACCTGGAGGCCAAATTCTGGCCGAGAGATTCCGGTGTGTTCAGAGGTCCGGTTATCGTGGCGCGCGCGGCGGACCCGCTTCGGAAGGAGATGCCCCGGAGTGTGAGAAGGCCGGAATCGACTTCGGCATAGGCCGCCACCGGACTGAGACAACCGCCGCCCGTGGCGCGCAGAAACCCGCGTTCGGCCGTCACGCAGGCGCGTGTGACAACATGGTCGAGCCGCGCACACAGCGATTGCGCAAGGGGATCGTCAACCCGAGTTTCAATGCCGATCGCTGCCTGGCCGACGCAGGGGATCATGAGGTTGATGGGGATGAACATAGCCCGCAGACCCGGCGGGGCGGGGTGCTGCGGCGGGCCGTGAATCGCTCCATTCGGCCGGAACTGATAGCCAAGGCGACGCAGTCCGGCGAAGGCAAGCAGCGTCGCGGCGAGGTCCGGATCATGGGCCAGTTTCTCGAGACGCGTGCTGAGGTTGCCGCGGATTTGAACCACGCGCAGATCCGGCCGTAATTCGAGGAGTTGTTCGCGTCGGCGGGTGCTGCTTGTGGCGACTGTTGCCTCTTGCGGCAAGGCATCGAGGAGGGACGCGTGCACGGGCGTCGAGGTGGGGGGTGGAGAACCGGTCGGTCGGCAGACGAGCACGTCGCGGGCGTCTTCGCGTTCGAGCACGGCCCCCAGGGTCAATCCGTCCGGCAATTCAGTGGGCAGATCCTTGAGGCTATGAACGGCCAGATCCGCCTCGTTGCGGAGGAGGGCGGTTTCGAGCTCCTTGGTGAAAAGGCCCTTCGAGACCGAAGCAGGCGCCTGGGCCATCGAGGCCCGCTGCAATCTGTCGCCTGTGGTCTTGATGATGCGGATCTCGAAGGCGAGGTTCGGGAACGCCGCGCGGCAGCGGTCGATCGCGATGTGTGTCTGGGCCATTGCGAGCGGGCTGCCGCGGGTGGCCAGGCGGATCGTGCGCTGTGGGGCGGCCGGGTCAGGAGAGGCGGGCCGGTCGGGGTGCATGGGAAGCGTTGGCATGCAACAGTGTAATGCGGAGGGGGAAGAATGGACCAGAAACGTTCAACGTTCAACGTTCAACGCTCGACGCTCAACCGGTCCTTTCACGGAGACGTTGTCCGGTTGTCGAGGCGTGGGCGGTGCGTGGCTGGCGTGATGGGCGAGGGCTCGGGGGCAGTGTCGAGCAGGCCTTGGACGCGTCTGCGAATGAGTTCGTTGCAGAGGGCAATCTCCTCCCGGCGCTGGCGCAGGGCGGCCTCGGTGATCGTCTGCAAGTCGTCGATGTTGTAGAGAAAGACGTCGTCCATCTGATTCACATCCGGATCGATGTCCCGCGGGACCGCGATGTCGATCAGGAGGAGAGGACGTTGGCGGCGCAGGCGCATCAGGGGTTCGAGGCGCGGGCGATCGAGGATGTAGTGGGGGGCGGAGGTGCTGCTGACGGCGATGTCGATCCGTCCGAATTCGCCGACCCAGTCGTCGAACGGGATGGCCTTGCCTTCGAGTTCCGCGGCGAGGGCAGCGGCGCGGTCGAACGAACGGTTGGTGACGATCACCTCGGAAGCGCCGCGGGAGAGAAGGGCGCGCGCGGTCTTGCCGCTGATATCGCCGGCCCCGATGACCAGGACGGCGCGCCCGGCCAGGGAACTGAAGATCTTCTCGGCCAGATCGACGACCACCGATCCGACGGAGATGCTGCCGCGCTGGATGCTGGTCTCGGTCCGGATCTGTTTGGCCACATTGAAGGCCCGCTGGAAGGCCCTGTTCAGTTGCCGCCCGGTATGGTGCTGTTCGAGGGCAAGGGCGTACGCGCGCTTGAGTTGGCCGAGGATCTCCGTTTCACCCAGCACCATGGAATCGAGTCCCGACGCCACCCGGAACAGGTGTTCGAGGCTTTGGGGTTCGTGCCAGCCGTACAACTCCGGCGTCAGGTTCGGGTCCAATCCATGATAGTTCAACAGAAAGTCGCGCAGTGCGGCGAGGGTGCGCTGGGGGTCGTGCGGAGCGGCGGCATAGATTTCGACGCGGTTGCAGGTGGAAAGGATGACCGATTCCTCGGCGAGCGATTGGGCGCGGAGCCGGGCGAGGGCGGAGGGGATGGCGGCCTCGGCGAAGGAGAGGCGCTCCCGGATTGCCACGGGCGCCGTATTGTGACTGAGTCCGACGACGACAACTCCCATGGCTCACGGGTTGTGGATGCCGGACAACTGGTTGAAGCCTGCAAACGTCAGGAGGACGAAGCAGAAACTGCCAATGGCCCAGCAGGCGAACCAGCGCCCGCCGCTATGGAACTGCCACCGGCGCAGCAACAGGATGGCGTAAGCCAGCCAGACGAAGATCGCCCAGAGGATCTTTGCGTCGACCAGGAAGAACACGCCGCGCTCGTGTTTGAGCCAGATGGTCCCGAACACCATTCCCACCGAGAGCAGCGCGAGTCCGACCGCGAGCGACTGCCAGGTGACCGTTTCGAGCCGTTGGATGGGAGGAAACAGCGAGAGCACCGCCCTGAGCTTGTCGTGTTTCAGGTCGCGTTCCTGGGTCAGGTACATCACCGCCGTGATCGCCCCCAGTCCGAACGCCCCGTACGACAGCATCACCAACGCGGCGTGCAGGCTCGTCATGGCGGGGATGAACTGCGGTGCCGGATCGTGTGTGTCCAGTCCCGGCATGAGGGCGAAGACGCCGACACAAAACAGCACAGGTGCCGCGAATGCACCGAGAAAACGGAGGCGCCGGACGAGTCCGATGACCAGGTACGCCGCCACGATGGCCCACATCGAGAACATGTTGGCCTCGAAGAGGTTGTTGACCGGGCAGCGGGACAGGGAGAAACCGCGCTTGATCATGGCGATGGTCTGGAGCCCCATCGCGGTCAGGAGCAGGATGTAGATGATCCGATTGTCTGTTCGAAACCCTTTGCGCCAAAGCAGAATCGCGTAAAGGGTGCTGATGCCATACACCCCCACGGCGACCGCAAACAGGTTTCGATCCGTAAAGCCGAACACAGGCTCAGGGTAAACCGGTGCGGAACGCCTGCAAGCTTGGAGAGCGTGCGGGCTTAAGCGCGTGACTTGAGTGTTCATCGGCGGTTGAATGGGGGCGTGAGCACACATTTTCTCTCGCGTCGTGAATGGATCGGGGCGGTCGGCTTGGCAGGTGTTGCAGCGTCTCCACTGTCGGCCCTTGCCAGCCGCCGCCCGACGGCGCGGCGCTTTCACGTCTGCCTCTCGCCGGTGATTGTCGAGAGCGATCCGGATTTGCTGACGAGCGTACGCCAGGCCGGTGTGGAGGTTGTGTGGTTGGCTGGGTACTTCTATGGGCACCGGCCATACGCGGACGATTTGATTCGCCGCGCCCGCGCGCGGCTCGAGAAGGCCGGCTTGGGGTCCGAACTCATTACCGTTCCCCTGGGCCATCCGGGCGATTCACTGGGGGCGCATGACGGTGACTTTCCTCTGACACCGCCAAGACATTGGCAGACCGGGCAACGCCCCGACGGGCAGAATTATGCCGGCACCTCGCTGCACACCCCGGCGACAGAGGAGAACGCGGCTGCGCTGGGGCGTCTGAGGACCTTCGGGTTTCGCCGGGCATTTGTGGATGACGATTTCCGGCTGGCGCGGAGTCCGGGGGAGATTGGCGGCTGCTTTTGCGCGGCGCATCGCGAGCGGTTCCTGCGTCTGTCCGGCTACGGACCAGGGCGCTGGACCGAACTGCTCGAGGATGTTCGCGACCGGCGGATGACGAGGCTGCTGCGGACGTGGCTTGACTTCACGTGCGACGAATTGACGGCGTCATTTCGGGCGCAGGACCGGGCCTTTGGAGGCGATCTCGGCATCATGGCGATGTATCTCGGCGCGGAAAAGGCAGGCATCCGGCTGGGCGACTACCGTCGCGCGCTTTTTCGGGTGGGCGAACTGATGTTTGACGACGGTTCCTTTGCGCCTGTGAAGGGCAAGACGGACGAACTGTTCAGCGCCTTGTTCCATCGGCGGTATGCAAGCCCGGACCGTGCGTTTAGTGAAACGACCGCCTATCCCGCCAACCGGCTTTCCGCGCGGAACATGGCGGCCAAGCTTGTGATCTCGACGCTTGCGGACGTGCGCCACACGATGTTTATGAGCGGTTTGACGCCGTTCCCGCGCGAACACTGGGCCGTGCTTGGTCCGGCGATGCGCGGACAGGGCCGCCTGCACGAGGAAGTGGCCGGGCACCGCCCGGAGGGCCCATTCAAGCATTTCTGGGGTGACGCGCAGCGTCTGGTGGGCGACGACCAGCCATTCAGCCTGTGGCTTGCGGCGGGTGTGCCATTCGAGGTGGTGAACAAACCCCCTTCGGAGGGATGGACCTTTCTTTCGGACTTCGACGCGCGGGAGTGCGTCGAGAGGGGCGAGGAGGGGAGGGGAACGCGGCTTGTGTGCCGTGCGACTGCTTCGAGACGTCCTGTTGGCGCCGAGGTGGTGGCCGAGTCGCTCCCCGAGCTGTTTGCCTTCAAGAATCGAATCCGTGGCACGCTCGAGCGCGTCCCGCACATTGCCGAAGCCGAACCGGCTGTTTGCGCCTGGTACCCCACGGCTGGAAAGGTCGCGGTTTGGAACCTGGCGGAGGAACCGCGGACGCTGACGCTCGTGCATGGCGGGCGCCGGCGCGCGATCCAGTTGGGAGGACTCGAGACGGCGTCTATGGACGCGTGACCAGGTTTTCCTCCTCGGCGAGGGATTGGACGATCATGTCGACCGTTCTCTCGATTGCGCCGGTGTTCGCTTTGACCACGGCGACGGCGTTGCGTCCGAACTCCTCGCGGGCGGCGGGGTCCGACAGCAATTGATCGAGCGCTTGTTCGAGTTCGGCAGCGTCTCGAACCTGCCGGGCGCCCCCGTTCCTGACGAAGCTCTCGGCGATCGCCGCGAAGTTCTGCATGTTGGGGCCGAACACCATGGCCTTGGCGAGTGCGCCCGGCTCGACGGGATTCTGTCCGCCTTCGGCTGTGAGGCTTTTGCCGACAAAGATGACGGTGGCCGCTTCGTAGAAGTCCTTGAGCTCGCCGGTTGTGTTCACCAGAAGGCATTCGAGGCTGCGCTCGGGCAGTTGGGTCGAGGCGGTCACCTCGCGTCGGTAGATGAATTTGATGCCGCGGGCTTCGAGTTCGCGTCCAACCTCCCGCCCCCGCTCGAAGTGGCGCGGCACAAGGACGAGGAACAGGTCGGGATGGCGTGCTCGGAGGCGCGGGAGGATGTCGGCCAGGAGGGCTTCCTCGCCGGCGTGGGTGCTGCCGGCGATCAGGAGCGGGGCGTCGCCGGGAACGCCGATCTGGCGCAGGAGCGCGGCGGCATCGAACAGGCGCCGTTCCTCGAGTTTGGCGGCGTCGAATTTCAGGCTGCCGACCACGCGCACGGCTTCGGGGCGGCATCCGAGTCGAACCAGGCGCGCCGCGTCCTCATCGGTTTGTGCGCCGACGCCGGCGAGCGTCGCGAAGAGCGGTCGGAACAGCGGCCGAAACAGGCGGTACCCCCGGTGCGAGCGTTTGGAGAGCCGCGCGTTGACCAAAAAGACCGGGGTGCGTCGGGCGCGGGCTTTCCAGAGGAAATTCGGCCAGATCTCAGCTTCGACGAGCACGATGGCATCCGGATGCAAAACCGCTTGGGCCCGTGAGACGCAGCTCCGGAAGTCGATCGGGTAGTAGACCTTCTCGATGCGGGTCGGGAGCTTTTTATGCAACTCTCCCATGCCCGTCGAGGTTGTGGTCGAGACCACGATTTTGAGGTTGGGCACGCGCGGTTCGAGGGCGCGAATCAACTGGGCGCACAGGTTGACCTCGCCGACGCTGACCGCATGCATCCAGAGGACGTGGCGGTTTGTGACCGCGTGTTTGACACTGGCGCTGAAGCGTCCGAAGCGCTGCTGAAATCCAGTGCGCCAGTTCCCGCGGCGCCACATCTTCCAGAAGTAGAAGGGCGCACTGAGACAGAAACCGATCGTAAACACCAGGCTGTAGAGAGTCCGCATGCCGTTTCGCAGACCATTATCCCTTTCCGCCCCCTCGATGCAATGCCGCAGTCACATCACCCGGCGCGAAGAGAAAGGAAACCAAGCCGCGGCACCGGTCCCTGTTCAGTGAGCGTCTGTCCCCAAGGAGTCCCTTTCGCTTGGCGTCTTGGTGTTGAATCCTTACTGAATGGGCACGGCTAAGTGAACGAGGCGGAAGGTGAGGTTCTCGGTGTAGAATCCGTGCCAACTTCTTGCTTCGGCCGGAACTTTTTCTGGAAAAAGTTACTGGGGTGCCACGAGGGTTTGCGCGCGGGACCATCTCATCACTCCATCGCATAATCCCACCAGTTGCTCTGATATACCCTTGGCGGCGTCCAAATGGCCCGGGAGCCTTCGGACCCCCTATTGACGAGCCGTCCCCCGCCGACGCGAGTGAAGAAGGTGTTTGTCGGCGACGAGGCCGTCGCCGCTCCACTTCATGAATTGGCCGTGGGGGCGGGAAAGCCCCTCACGGACGCCGAGGGAAAGGCCGGGACGCCACGCCGGTCACCGGACGCGGACACGATAGAACCGCGCGGTCACAAGCGGCGTCGGGATTCTCCACGAAGTGACGCCGGTGCTCGAGGCGGTGATCGTTGCCGCCACGTCGCCTATGCTTGTCGCTGTCGCGCCCTCGAGCACTTCGTACGTGCGGCCGTAGACCGAGGTCCAGAAAAGCGTCGGGGGCGTTGGGGAAATGGTTGCGGTGACCGGGACCTCAGGTCCGATGAGCCGGAATTTAAAAGGCGCGGTTTGGTAGCGGGCGCCGTCGGAGGCGGTCACCACCGCAACGACGCTGTGTTGCCCCGCACCGAGTTCGGTTCCCGGCAAGGCGAATGCCGCCGTCTGCGAATTGGTCATTCCGGCCAGCCAGCCCCCGGTCCCGAACAGTTCGATCCGGTCAATGTCCATACGATTCGCCATCACATCGAAAGGCACAGCGGCTTCGACCGCAAACTCTGTCTGCCCGACCGGGCACCGCAAGGTTGCTTCCAGCGGGGTGTTGCGGATGCGGACTCGAGCGGTAGCGCGGGTTGGAGTGCGCACGGAACTGCCTTCATAGGCCACGGCTGTCAGTTCATGGTGACCGTCGGGGTAGGCCGTGGTGTCGAAGGGGAAAGTTAAATCGAGATTCGTGCTTCCGGCGGTCAGGTAAAGGTGATTTCGAGGGGCCAGATCGGGTCCGTTCTCATTAAGTCGCACCGGCGCCGACGGGTCCATCTGGAAGTGATCGGGAGCGGTCCACGCGCATTCGATCTGCGCTGCGGCGAGGCCCGGCGAGCGGGCATAGAGAAAGAACGAAACAAGGTTGTCGCTCATGACGAAGATGTCCTCGGCTGACACCCCGTCCGGTCCGTGCAGCATGGGGGAATCGTTCACTTGCTGGAGAACCTGGCGAACGAGGCTGGCCGTGGTTCCGGCGGGCTGATTGGTGGCCCCGACCGTGATGTTGTCTCCGTTTGTTTTGATCAGTGTGCATCGCAGGACGTCGCCTTCGGCTGCGGTTGCGTCGATCGTGTAGAAGCGCCATGGCCGCGCTGCGGAATCGATGAACCGAGGTGTGGCCGGGCGGACGAAGGTTGTCAGGGCCGGCGCGCTCCCCTGCGACTGGATGCCGGTGAGGCTGACTTCCTCTCCGGATCGTCCGGGCAGGAGCGAGGCCAGTTCGAGGCGGTCGCCTACCGCGGTGGCGGCGACCAGGGTGGCATTCGACCCGCTGTTGATCAGCGCGGCGAGGTTGGTTGTCAGAGACTCCAAAGCCGCTCCCGCCGGCACGGCCCAGTCGAAGACGGTCGGACCGATCCCGATCGAGAGGGTGTTGCCCTCCGCGGGCGGCAGATTCGTCACGGTGCAGGCCAGCACACCGTCCACGAAGAGATCCACCTGCTGCAAGGGACGCGTCGCATCCGCGGCCAGGAATTGCAGGCTCAGATGTGTCGGTCCCACGAGCACTGGGGGTTCGGAGGGCGGCGGCCCTCCATGAAGTCCGACGCCGTCGGGTGGGCGAATCCCGGTGGCCGGGGCGGCGTGGCTGTTTTGAAAGCCCCATGTTCCGATGCCGGGGCGGGCGAAGGGGGCGGCCAGCGGTTCGCCCACCAGGACACCCTGGTACGGGCTGGCCAGGCCTTGATAGCAGCATTCGGCGATTGTGAAGCCGCGGGCCTGATAGAAGTAGACGCTCGGGTCCGGGAACTTCTCCGTGTAGTTGCACGGCTCGACGACCGTGCCGTAGCTGGCCGTGGCGCCCGC
>CAYPUR010000059.1:280-1171 GCA_964413865.1 uncultured Verrucomicrobiota bacterium | reverse complement strand
GTTCGTCTGGCCGCATGGCTCGAAGAGGCAACCTCCATAGGAGGTCAGGCTGTCCGCCATCGCGCCGGGGACGAACGTGTCCTGGGTGACATCGAAGTGAGCAAGACCGGTTTGCATGCCCAACAGGTCGGACAATCCCGAGGTCTGGTTCGAGTTGGTTGCGATCAGCGGAAACAAGCCGTTGAGCTGCATGTCCAGAATCGCATTGTCGAAATTCGGGAACCGGACATTCCGGGCCGAGTCGGTGGTTTTCTGGAGCAGGACGGTTTGAGTGGGGAAGGCGCTGTCGCTGGCCACACCGCGATCCACGGTCCGCATGGCCTCCGCAAGGAGTTCCGCCGTCAGCATGGTCGCCAGAAAGCGCGGACCGTTCGTCGAAGCGGGCAGGGAGTCGAACGCCAGTTCGGTGGCGAAGTACGGGTTGTTTCCTTCAGGCGAAATCCGGCAGGCGCCCGAGCTCCGCCAGTCGTTGGTCTTGAAGCCGTAGAACAGCACTGATGTTGTGCTGTTCACGTCGCGTCCGTCGATCACCCTGTATGGAATGTCCATCGAGAGGACGACGAATCGGATCTGACCGGCCAGGCGGCGCTCGGTCAACGCCGTGAGAAGCGGGTTCACCAGCAGGTTCTGGCACTGCGATCGAGTCCAATCGGTCCTGCTGCCTGTCCACGAGATGCGGACGATGTTCTGCGGGGCTAACTGGCGGCGTTCGCGATAGTAGTTGCCCAGGGCCATGGAATCCGCGCTGTGCGAGTTGACCACAACGGCGACATGGAGGGCGCTGCCGCCGGCCTGAGCCGGCGCAAACGGAACGGCCAGCATCCACAGCGGCGCGAGAACGCGTTGAATCCAGTGGGCGTCTTGTCTCATGATCCGTTGACCCTGGGGGTC
>CAYPUR010000059.1:0-270 GCA_964413865.1 uncultured Verrucomicrobiota bacterium | reverse complement strand
GGTCGTTTTCGGCCAGCGGACTGTGCCCGGCGGAATTGCTCCCCGCAAGCCTCAAGGCACGCATCGTGTTGTCGGAGGGGCAATCTCCGTGAGGCCCCGTGTTGAGACCATCACCGTCACCAGTCAGGGCCTCGCTAGCCCGGGTTTCTCAGCCTGTCAGCGCACAGGGCGGTCAGACTTCGCAAGATGACTGCGATGCGGGTTAGAAGCTCAAGGATTCGTCAATGTCCGAACCGTGTTGTCCAGACCCAGCACGGTGACGGTCTGGTC
>CAYPUR010000058.1:0-22873 GCA_964413865.1 uncultured Verrucomicrobiota bacterium | reverse complement strand
CATCAAGCCGCGTATGCGCCGCTTCAGTTGCGGATGATGCTCGTGCCCGCCACCAGTTTCGCGACGAAGGCCGCGTTCCTCATTCTGGGTGGCGGCATGCTGCTGACCTCCATCGGCCTCATCAGCGTCAAACTGTTTGCCGCGCTCCTGCCGTTCGCCATCGGGGCTTACGCGGTCGTCACGTTCTTTCAGCTCGTCACCCTGCCCGTCGAGTACGACGCGAGTCGGCGCGCAAAAGACCAGTTGTTGCGCCACGGGCTTGTCAGCGGAGGCGAACGCGCCGCCTTGAGCCGTGTGCTCAATGCGGCCGCCCTCACCTACGTCGCCGGCCTGATCACTGCTGTGCTCGAAATGTTGCGCATCATCCTGATCGCCCGCAGCCTGGGTGACGACCGGGGCTGACGGAGGCCTGGAGACCAGGGCGGGGCAGGCTTGCGGAGTGAACGACACTGCGACCACGTCCTCATCGTTGATTCGGGATCGCGCCTGCCATCGGGGAGTGGCAGGCGCCCTCGCCGTATTGCTGGTGTGGATCGCTGCCGCAGCGGACAATCGGGTGGTTGTCATCTCGCCCCACAACACTTCGATCTGCTCCGAATTCGCCCAGGCTTTCGAGGCTTGGCACCGCGAAACCTATGCCGAGCCTGCCACCGTCGAGTGGCGGAACCTGGGCGGCACCGCCGACGCCCTCAAATTCGTGCAATCCGAGTTTGCCACAAAGCCCGACGGGATCGGGATCGACTGCTTCTTTGGGGGGGGACCCGAACCGTACTTGCTTCTCGCCGACAAGGGACTCACGACGGCCTGCCGCGTGCCAGACGAGATTCTGTCGACCATTCCCCAAAGCGCGAATGGCGTGGAGCTCTACGATGCCGCGCACCGATGGTATGGCGTCGCTCTGTCCAGTTTTGGCATTCTGCAGAACACACGCGTCCAGCGGCGCCTGGGTTTGCCGCTGGCCAGGCGTTGGGCGGACCTGGCCAACCCGGAGATGCGCGGCTGGGTTGGCGTTGCCGACCCGCGAAACAGCGGAACGATGAACAACATGTTCGAGGCGTTCCTTCAAGCCTACGGCTGGCAAGAGGGATGGCAGTTGCTGACTGAGATCGCCGGAAACACATCCAAGTTCGACCGCCTTTCGTCGAGCACCGCCAAAGACGTCACGCTGGGCGAGATCGCCTACGGCTTCGCCATCGATTTCTACGGCTTCACGCAGATCGCCGTCGCTGGCCGTGACAACATGACGTTCGTGCTTCCCGACGATTTCACGGCGATCAGCCCCGACGGGCTCTGCATCCTCAAAGGCGCGCCGCACCTCGCTGCCGCCCAGCGATTCCTCCATTTCTGCCTCGGCGAACCCGGCCAGCGCCTCTGGTTCCTGCCGCGCGGCCATCCCGAGGGGCCGCGCCACCACTCGATCGAACGCATGGCGGTGCGCCCCGATTTCTACCGGCGCTATCGCGATGTCAGCAACATCGCCTTCTCGCCGTTCGACCTCCCCCATGCCTTTCGCTATGACGCCCGGCTTGCCCGCGGGCGCCGCGAGGTTGTCGCTGCTCTCGCCGGCGCCCTGCTGGTTGACACCCACGCCGAGCTCCAGACGGCATGGCGCGCGGTGATCCGCCGCGGCCAAATCGAGGCCGAGCGCGCGGAGTTGGGCCGCATGCCGATCAGCGAGGCGGCAGGACGCGATCTGTCGCAAGGGCCGTGGAAGGACGCCGCGTTTCGCAACCGAACAAAACTGCAATGGCAGGCATGGGCGCAAGCCAAGTATCGCGCCCTGGCAGAGCGGGCGCCGACAGCAGTCCCGGCCTCCGCCAGCCTCGGGCGGCCGGCGGCGCCCGAAGCGCGCACCGGTTCCCCCGGGCAAAGCTCCAGCGGAACAACTCGTACCCACTGACTTCTCCCATGCGCGTCTCGATACAGAATCTCACCAAGCGGTTTGGCCCTGCCGTGGTTCTGCGGGATGTCTCGATCGAGGTCCATGACCGCGAGTTGTTTTTTCTGCTGGGGCCATCCGGTTGCGGGAAGACCACCCTGCTCCGGATCATCGCTGGATTCTACCAACCCGACGCCGGGGAACTTTTCTTTGCAGACCGTCCGATGCTGGGTGTGCCACCCCAGCACCGCAATACCGGGATGGTCTTCCAGAACTACGCCCTTTGGCCGCATCTGACGGTTGCGCAGAATGTCGGGTATGGGCTGGAAGCCCGGGGCGTCCCGGCTCGGGCAAGGGAACAGCGGGTCGCCGAGGCGCTCGAGACGGTTCAAATGACGGCCTTCTCCCATCGTTCGCCCGCTGAACTGTCGGGAGGCCAGCAGCAACGGGTGGCTCTTGCCCGCGCTCTCGTGGTTCGGCCGGATGTCTTGCTGCTCGATGAGCCGCTCTCGAACCTGGACGCCAAGCTCCGCCTCGAAATGCGGGAGGAAATCCGGCGCATCCATGACGAATCGCACGTCACGACAATCTACGTCACCCACGACCAGAAGGAATCGCTGTCGATGGCCGACCGGATCGCCGTCCTCCGAGACGGAGTCATCGAGCAAATCGGCACACCCCGACAAATCTACTGCGCTCCAGCCAGCCGATTCGTCGCAGACTTCATCGGCGAAGCCAACTGGATCGAGGCGAATGTCGTGGCGGCGTCGCACGCCGGACTCCAGCTTCGCGCCGATTGCGGTCTCTTTACGGCGTCACCGAGGAACGGGATCGGGGTTGCGCCCGGACAGGCAGTGTGGCTCGGTTTCCGCCCCGAAGCGGTCCGGTTCGGTCCTCATGCCAGCAACGCGCTGGAGACTGTTGGCGCCCGGGCGCATTACCTGGGCGAGATCGAACAATACCTCCTGGGGCTGCCCAACGGGGCCACAATCAAGGCCTTCGAGCAGAATCCCATGCAAACTCGATCCTCCGGAACTCCGCTCACCGTCCATATCCACCCCGACAACCTCTTCGTCATGCCCCGCCAGATCGGGGTCCCCAGCCCGGACATAGCAAACCGCTGCGCGTGATGGATGTCCGGGCTCTGGCAAAACCGCGCCCGCACAGGGAAAAATGAGGTTCGGAGCGTTTCCGAAACCTCGCTGGTGCGGCGACACTCTGTTGCCCAGTTCCCGCCCTGCCCTCGGGCGCGGTTTTGCTTTGCTAGCGCGCATGAGTGCACCTTTCGATGACATCGGCTCCGCGTTCTTGAGAAGTTGGTGAGACATGCGCGCTAGCGCGCTGCCAGAGCCGCCTCGATCGCCTTCGTCACCTGTTCGGAATCCGGCTCATCAGCCGGCTGGAATCTCGCCAGGACCCGGCCATCCCGACCGATCAGGAACTTCGTGAAGTTCCATTTCACATCGCCGGGGAAAGGCGAGTCTTTGCCGGTGAAATGGGCATAAAGAGGATGTTGGCCCGCCTCACTTCTGACCTGGACCTTTTCCATCAGCGGAAACGTCACCTCGAACCGCGACTTGCAGAAGGCCTTGATCTCGTCCGCCGTCCCGGGCTCCTGGCCGCCAAAGTCGTTGCTCGGAATCCCAATGACCACCAACCCCCGATCCTTGTACTTGCGATAGATCGTTTCGAGCGGCTTGTACTGGCGCGTGTAGCCGCATTGCGAAGCCACATTGACCACCAGCAGCACTTTGCCCCGATACGCGCCCAGGTTCGTGTCTTTTCCTTCGATGTCTTTGAGCGGGATGCTCTGGAGCGAAGCGGCAGAGATCATCGCCGCCAACGCCAAACCGGCGGCCAGAGATGCAGTGAAAATTGTCATAGATGCGGTAGCGAATGTGTCCGCAAAGCCGGAATTGTCAAATCCTGGCCTTCCGCCGCGACATGCCGTCCGGTGACCTCGCCCCGCGGATTGGGGCGGCGGCGCACAGGGACGTCACCGCACAAAGGACTTCGTGAAATCCTCGCCGCTCACCGCCGCGACTTTCTTCTCGAACTTGGACTGTGCGATCAAACCGTCGAGCATCCGCTCGTAAGCGCCGCCGTCCAGCGGGAGTTCGACGGTCTGGCCCAGAATCGAGGAATAAAGCATCGCGTTGGCAAGCTCGACCGAGCGCAGACCGTCTTCGCCCGGAGCCACGAGGGGTGCGCCGTCGAGGATGGCGTCGACGAAGTTCTGCATCAGCGTCGCATGCTGGGCGGGAGCGTTGTCGAACGGGATGTCGATGTTCCAGACATCGGGCCGCGCAAAACCCGCCTTCGCCGACCGGCTGAACTCGATCATATCGGCCTCGTTGCGTGTGTACCTGAGGCGGTTGTCTTCGAGGACGAGTCGGCCTCGAGTGCCGCAGATCTCGAGCCGGTTGGTGCCGGGCGCTTCACCAGTCGAGGTCACAAACACCCCCGTCGCGCCGTTTGCCCAGGCCCAGTAGGCCGTGACATTGTCCTCGACCTCGATGGCGTGATACCGCCCCAGTTGACAGAAACCGCGCACCGATTGCGGCATGCCGCACAGCCACTGGAGAATGTCCAGGTTGTGCGGGCATTGGTTGAGAAGCACCCCGCCGCCCTCTCCTTTCCACGTGGCGCGCCAGCCCCCACTGGCGTAATACGCCTCCGTGCGATACCAATCGGTCATGATCCAGCTTGTTCGCACCAGTGTCCCCAGATCCCCCGCTTCGATCAAACGCTTGATCTTCATGTACCGCGGTTCGGTCCGAAGCTGAAACATCGCCGCAAACACCCGGTCTGGCCGGGCCCGGTGCGCTGCAATCAAATGCTCGGCGTCGGCTTTGTGCACCGAAATCGGTTTTTCGACCATCACATGCAGCCCCGCCTCGATCGCCGAAATCCCCAGGGTGGTGTGCTGGTAGTGGGGCGTCGCAATGACAACTGCATCCACCAGGCCGGACCGAATCAGCGCCTCTCCGTCCGTGAAGGTCTTCAACGATTCCTGCCCGTAACGATCCAGCGGGGCAAAGCCATCGGCCACGGCGGTCAGGGCGCACCGCGTCACCTTCCGATTGAGCAGGTATTCGGCGTGGTACTTTCCTATGTTGCCGAGTCCGATGATCCCGAGTCGCACCGTGTTCATGAGCCGGGAGGGTAGCGGGCTAGGATGCAAAAGGCGAGAAGAGACCCGCATCGATCGGCGCGCGCGGCCGCTCCGAGCTTACCGGGTCAACCACCAGAAGAGATACGCTTGAACGGCCGCCAGACCGGCCAGAGCCACCCACGTGGCCATCTCCCGCGCCCACAGCCCGCGCTGGCGGGCAGCGCTAAGCCAAAACTGGATCCGCAGGTCGCCGCACTCGATGTGATCGCCATTCCTCAGAGGGACCTGCGACACGCGCTCGCCGTTGACACATGTGAGGGTCGAGGGATTTGCGGAGAGAAGGAATCCGTCCGCCTGAGACAGGACGATCTCGAACTGCTCATCCCAGACCCCCGGAGCTTCGATTCGCCAGTCTGCACTCGAAGCTCGCCCCACTCGAAACGGGAAACGCCGCGCCTGCGTGACCGCACCTGCCTGGCTCCCCGTCAGGACGCGCAGAAGAACCATTTCGTCAAAACCCCCGCGCCATCCGCTAATCCCAAAGCACGCGGCGAGGGACGTCGATCTTGTCGCCGGGGAAGACGGGCAGATCGTATTTCGAATTCTTCAGCGCTTTCTTGCAGTCCACTTTGATCTCGGTGCCGTCAGCACGTGTGACCTTCACAGCGGTGCGCTTGGCGAATTCGGTGAAATCGCCGGCAACTTTGATTGCCCCTAAAACCGTCATCTCGCCCAGAAAGACGTAGCGATTCGGCGATCGGACCTGCCCGCCGACGTAGAAAACGCGCTCCTCGAGCCGCACCGCCACGCTCAGTCGCTTGAAGTATTTGGGAACGTAGGCGTTGACGATCGCATCCTGCAGCTCAGTCGCCTTCTTGTTAGCCGCCTCCACCCTCACGCCCAGCGGCAACGTGATGCTCCCGTCTTCCCGGACCCGCTGGACCATGATGGGGTAGATTTCGGGTATGTCGGAGAATGTGATTTCAACCTTGTCCCCGATCCGCACCGCATCCGCGCTCAGTGACGACGTTTCGGCGAGCCGAGCGTCTTGCGCCGGGACATAGCCGCTGCCGCCGCCCTGGCTGGGGGGACTCTCGCATCCGCAACTCAGCGCCGCCAGCAACGCCGCCAGCGCGCACCACCATCGTCCTCTGAACAGTTGGACCATCGTCGTCATCATCGCCACATCCTTCAACTCCGCCCGCGCCAAGGCAATCAGTATTTCGTTTTCAACTCCGCTTCCGCCGGCTTCTCGGGTGCTGCCTTGGGAGACTCGCCGTCCCCGCTCGATTTCGATTCACCCTGCTCACCCTTCGAGTAGTAATCGTAGTAATACCCGCTGTAATAGTAGTAGTACGAGTCCTGCGAGATGTTGATGTTGTTGAGCACAACACCGAGCATCGTTCCGCCGACCTTCTCCACCATCTGCTTGGCCCGCAAGGTCATCGCCTGCGGATACTTGCGGTATTGGACCACCAGGACTGACAGATCCACTTCGCTCGCCAGAATCGAGGCGTCGCTCACACCCATGATTGGGGGAGAATCGAAAAACACGAAGTCGTATCGCTGCTGGACATCCTTGATGAACTCCTTCATCCGCGTCGAGTTGAGGATCCCCAGGGAACTGCTGGGCAACTTGCCGCTCGCCAGGAAATCCATCATCGGCAACTTGGTGGTTTGAATCACCTCATCGAGCGTGTTCTGCTTCATGAGGTAGTTGGTCAGCCCGATGCTGTTGGTCACCGCGAGGAACTTGTGCAGGCTGGGGCGCCGCAGGTCCGAATCCACCACGAGCACGCGCTGGCCGTTTTGCGCAAAGACGGTCGCCAGGTTGAGAATGGTGGTCGACTTGCCCTCGCCCGCCCCGCCGCTGACCACCGTCAGTGTGTTCGCACCAGGCTCCTTGCGCGAGAAGAGGATGTTGGTGCGCAACACGCGGTAAGCCTCTCCGTGCGGACTGTCAGGCCCTTCATTGGCCAGGATGCCCACGTTCTGCGGAATCACGCCCAGGACCGGCGCGCCCAGCGCTCGCTCGACGTCGTCGATGGTCTTGACGCTCGTATCGAGGTATTCGATGAAGAATGCCAGGCCGACGCCCATGACCAGGCCCACCACAATGCCAAGGGCGATGTTCAACGGGACGTTGGGCCGAACAGGCCGCAGAGCGGGCTCGGCGGGATCGACGATCCGCACCATCGATTCCTTCGGCAGATCGGCATCCACTTCCTCCTGCAGCATGCGCATCAGGATGGCGTCTCTGATCTTCTGCTTGTTGTCGAGCTCGCGCTTGAGACTCCAATACTCGCGGGAACGCTTGGCTTCCTCGACCACCATTTTCTTGCCTTCGTCCACCGCCTTTTGGAGCTCATCGCGGCGGGCCTTGAGCGAGACCACCTGGTTCTCCAAACCGGTCAGGATGCCCGTCAGACGCGCCTCCACCTGCTGATCGATTTGCTCGGCAAGCGCGAGCTTGCGCTTCATCTCGGGATAATCGTTCGAGAAATCCTCCCGCAGTCGGGCGACTTCCTGCTGGGCCAGGGACAGCGCCCCCAAAAGCTCACCCAACCGCGCCTCCGTGGGCATCGTGACCAGCACCGCCTCCCTCATGGATGTCCGGTCGAGCTTCTTTAAATCATCGAGTTTTGTGAGAAAATATACGTATTCCGAGTGAGCGCGCGTCAGTTCCTGCGCCATGGCGCTGACTTTCTCGCGTTCGAGCGAGGTCTGGTAGACGGAGGCGTCGTTGATCGAATCGGGAATATTCAACTCGGCCCGGAGCTGATCCACGTTGTCCTGCAACTGCGCGACGACCGCCGCCTGCTCATCGAGCTTGGACTTGAGCTTGGAAATGCCGGCGCTCGCCTGCCGCTGCTTCTCGTCGACCCGCGACTCCTTGTAGACACTGGCGACTTCATTCGCGATGGCCGAGGCCTCGTCGCGGTTCTCGCTGTAGGAGCGAATCTCGATGAGGCTGGTGTTTCTCGACTGGCGCACATCGAGGTTCCGACGCAGCAGCAAGTAAGCCTCCGCCTCGCTCAGTGCGCTCTTGAGCCGCTCCCCCCAGGCCTTCCGCAAGCCCAGCGAGTCGATCACCTTGTAGAGAATCGGCTTCGACTGAATCTTCTCGAACTCGGTCTGGATGAAGTAGGGGTCGAACTGATTCTGAATCTGCGGACGCAGGAAAGGATCAAAATCCGTAGGCTGCTTCTCGACCTCGATGCGGGCCGTGCTCATGAACGTTGGCTTGAGCACGAACGTCACCGCCGTGGTCGTCAGAACGACCAGCAGAAAGACGGCCAAAATGACGGTCTTGCGGATGCGAATGATCCGCCAGTAATCGAGGAAATGCAGTTGGCTGTCAGGAACCGGATTTGGCTTGGTTGCGTCCATGTGTCAAAAAAAAGGAGGCCAGAATCAATGCTCTAGCCTCCCACGTTGTGTCAAAGCTAAGGTGGTCAGGACCCTTAGTAGGTGGCTTTCACGCCCAGGTAGAACCGGTTGCGATCATACTCCCGGAGGGGGAGGTCGGAATTGAGCTTGTCATAGGCGTAGCCGGCCTCGGCCGCAAAGTTGGTTGTGATCTCGTACGCCAGATTCACGTCGACAGTGTAGAAGTTGTCGCTGTCGCCGTCGTACATGCCCTCTTCGAAAGTCCCTCTCTGCCAGGAACCGCGCAATGTCCCGACGAGTTTCGGGAAGATCCGATGTGCCACAAACGCGTAAACGGTCGTCGCTTCCTGCGACACGGTGAACGAACTCACATCGTCCGTCCTGGCAATGGCAACATCCGTCGGGCGCAAGTCATGTTTGACGCCCACGGACACCTTGCTGCCCTCCATGTACTCGTATGCCAGGGCCGCATCCACAAACGGCGCCGTGACATCGTCCACATCCGCATTCGGATACCGGGCGTAATTGATGCCACCCCGTATCTGCGCGGTCAGACCCGGCAGAGCCGTGTAGTCGACCCCCACGAAGCCGTAATGCGACTCCTGATTTCGAGCATCGCTCTCCGGGACTGTCGGATCCGGAGTCTCGGTGTACCAGAGCTGGTCGCCGCTCGTATAATCGAAATAGCCGTATTGATAGCCGACCAAGCCGATGATCGCCGGCTGGAACTGCCACCGCAGGTCGGCAGTCGCCAAGTGCTCCATGCGATCCAGCAGGGCCGAGATGCTGCCCGCGCCGTCGTCACGGTAGTTATAGTAGGTGTTCGAGTAGCCCAGACGCGATCCCAGTTGCTCCGTCAATCCGGTCGTCAGGCCGATGCCGGCGTAATTGCGCCACGCGTTGCCATCGGTGCGAACATAGCTGGCCTGGCCGCCGTTGGGCTCGAGAATGCTCGGCTCCTCGGAGTAGACGGGCGATTCGAAGAAATCCAACCGGAACCGCTCCGAAAACGCATGCGAGCCCGCGATCTCCGCCCGCACGGTGTGGTCGAATTCCTTGCTGCTCGGCTGGGCCTCGTACCAGCGCATATCGTAATCCAAGCTGGCCGTCAGCGTGGTCTGGTCCCTCAGCAGCGCGTACTTGATGCCCGGGGCGAAATTAATCCCCCAGCTCTCCTCGTCGACGCCCCCAAGATACTGCTTCGCCTCGGGCGTCAAGTCGGAGGGCGTCGTCCGGTAGTTGTCGTCGTAAAAACCGCGCAACTTGGCCGATACGCTCCAAGGCCGCCCGGAGCCGTCCACTGCCTGACCCTGCAGGCCGAGTGCACCCACTGCCGCTAAGCTGGCGAATGTAATCAGTTTATTCATAAAGCATCTTGCCCTGATTTGGATAGCGCTACCTCGATCCAGTTCAAATTTAGCTTGAAAGGTTGACCGCGTTTTAAGGTCTCGGCTGAGTGTTGTCAAACATAAATCTTCCACATTCTTCGTTTCCAGCACTTTTGGGCGTGCCCACGGCCCCGCGCTCTGCTTCGAACGACGCCCAAACCGCCGCCAGATCCCCTGACTGCGCGCGCAAGATGGAGCCAGGATGAGTCTGAGCAGGCCGGAGGCCAAGGGGCAGGCTTCACGGCGCCTCGGGTGCGGCGCGATGCGCAGCGCGGCTCGCCAACCAATAAACAGCCAGCGCAAGCCAAATGATGCCGAACCCCAGGGCGCGCGTGCGCGGGAACGGTTCCCCGTACACCGCCACCCCCAGAATTAATCCGCAGGTTGGCGACACGTATTGGAGCAAGCCCAGCGTCGAGAGTTTGACCAGGCGTGCAGCCGACGCAAAGAGCAGCAAGGGCAGGGCCGTCACCACGCCCGTGAGAATCAACAGGCTGTCGCCCCAACCGGCGCTGTGTCCGAAACGGCCGATGCCCTGGGACTCGAGGGCGCCGAGATACCCGACAGCCGGAAGCCAGAGCAGCGCGGTCTCGATCGTCAGCCCCGGCAGGGCGGGCAGGGGAGCGGTCTTCTTGATCAATCCGTAGCACGCGAAGCTCAGCGCCAGGACGACCGCGACCCAAGGGAACGCCCCGTACTGCCAGGTCAGGAACAGCACCCCCAGGGCCGCGATCCCAACCGCCATCCACTGGATCATCCCCAGCCTCTCTCGCAGCACCGCCACGCCCAACGCCACGCTGACGAGCGGATTGATGTAGTATCCAAGGCTCGTCTCCACGATCCGATCGTGGTTCACCGCCCAGATGTAGACGAACCAGTTCAGTCCCAACAGCAGAGCTGCGCCAAAGTAAATCGCCAGGATCCGTCGCTGCGTTGCCGCCGCAAGCAGCGTCCGCCCCTGTCTGGACAGGATGACAAGGAGGGCGAGAAAGCCAAACGACCAGGCGATGCGGTGCATGAGGATCTCCGACGCCGGCACCGTCCGCAGCGCCTTCCAGTACACCGGGAGAAGCCCCCAGAGCAGATAGGCGCCCAGCCCCAGCCAGATTCCTTTGCGCGCGGACGGCATTGCCGGATGCGCCCTTCAGGGCGTGAAGAGGATCCGATTCACACCTCGCGAGTGATTGGCCTCTGTCAGTGACGGAAATGGCGAATCCCGGTGAATACCATCGCCACGCCCCGCGCGTCCGCCGCCGCGATCACCTCGGCATCGCGCTTCGAACCGCCCGGCTGAATCGCCGCCGTCGCTCCGGCCTCCGCCGCCGCAACCAGTCCGTCGGGGAACGGAAAGAACGCATCGCTGCAGACCACACTGCCCCGCAGAGACAACCCGGCCTCGCCCGCCTTCCAGACCGCGATCCGACTGGCATCCACCCGGCTCATTTGACCCGCCCCGATCCCCAGCGTGCGATCCGCTGCGGCATACACGATCGCGTTCGACTTGACATGCTTCACCACCCGCCACCCGAACAACAAGGCCTGATACTCATCCTCGCTGGGCGCCCGCTTCGTCACGACCTTGACCTGATCCCGCGATCGCACCGTCGCGCAGTCCGGCTGTTGCCAAAGAAGCGACTCGAAGCCAACGCCCCGAATCTCTCCCCCCGCGGCGGCGTGCCTGTCCATCAACACCTCGATCAGCCGCAGGTTCTTCTTCTGCCGCAGAACCGCCAGCGCCTCCGGCGTAAAGGACGGGGCCACGACCACCTCGCTGAAAATCTCGGCGATGACCGTTGCGCCGGGGCCGTCCATCGGCTGATTCACGGCGATGATGCCGCCGAAGGGCGCCTGTCGATCCGTGGCCAGGGCCTTCTCCCACGCCTCGCACAACGACGCTCCTTGGCCAACGCCGCACGGATTGGTGTGCTTGAGAATGGCCAGTGTCGGAACATCGCCCCGAAACTCCGAGATCAAGGTCGCCGCCGACGTCAGATCGAGAATGTTGTTGTAGGAGAGTTCCTTGCCATGAACCTGCCGGAAATGTTCTGCAAACCGCCCATAGAGGGCCGCCGGCTGGTGCGGATTCTCCCCGTACCGCAGCGCCTGCACCCGCGGCGCGTCCACACTCAGCCGATCCGGAGACGCGCTGCCGCCCAGCCGGTCGCCCCCCGCCGCATCGGTTCCGCCTCCCATCCCGAACCAGCGTGGCAGGTGGGCCGCAATCGCCCCGTCGTACGCCGCGGTGCGCGCATACACCCTCAGGGCAAGCCGCCGGCGCAACTCCAGCGTGGTGCCGCCCCGCGCTTGAATCTGGGCCGCAACCTCCTCGTAGTCCGCCGGATCGACGATCGCCGTGACGTGCTCGTGGTTCTTGGCCGCGCTCCGCAGCATGGCCGGGCCGCCGATGTCGATGTTCTCCACCACGTCCGCCCGAGTCGCATCCGGCCGGGCGACCGTCTCCTCGAACGGGTAGAGGTTCACCGCCACCAGATCGATCGGGCGGATGCCGTGGCGCTCCACCGTCGCTTCGTGCTCCGCGTGGCCGCGCAGATAGAGCAGTCCGCCATGAACCTTGGGATGGAGGGTCTTGACGCGCCCGTCGAGCATCTCCGGAAACCCGGTGAACTCCCCCAACTCGACCACCGGCAATCCCGCCTCCCGAAGCGCCCGTGCGGTGCCGCCAGTCGACAACAACTCGATACCGGCTTGGGCCAGCACCCGCGCAAAGGGCACCAGGCCGGTCTTGTCGTACACGGAGAGAAGGGCGCGTCGGATCGGTTGCATAGGCGCATGGCAAAATGCCGTCCCTGCCAAACCCGAGTCAATGGACAAATGGGCCTAAAGCAGCCGGGGCTGCAAATCCTCGCGCGCAAGAACTTCCCCGAGGCTCTGCACGCGGGCGCGCCGCCGCTCGATGATTTGCTTGTCGAGCGTCAGATCGTAGCGGACCGGGTAATTGCCGTCATAGCAGGCCAGGCAGAAGGCCGAGGCCGGCAGGCCGGTCGCCCGCACCATGCCCGCCTGCGAGAGATAGGCCAGCGAATCGGCCTTCAAGTACCGGCAGATCTCGTCGACGCTGTGGTTGGCGGCCATCAGCTTGCTGCGGTCCGGAAAGTCGATCCCGTACACACACGGGTGGATGTGCGGCGGACAACTCACCATCACATGCACCTCCCGCGCCCCCGCCTCCTTCAGGTTGGCGACGCGCTGCCGGCAGGTGGTGCCGCGCACGATCGAATCGTCGACGATGATCACGCGTTTGCCGTCCACCACTTCGCGGATCAGGTTCAGCTTCACCCGCACATTGAAATCGCGGATGAGCTGCGAAGGCTGCGCACAAACGCCATCTCGAAAGGAATCCCCGATTCAAGCGAATAGCCCAGCGCCGCGCAATTGCCGCTGTCAGGCACCGGCACGACCAGGTCGGCCTGGCGCGGATGCTCGCGAGCCAATTCCCGGCCCATCGCCACGCGCACTCTGTGGACATTCTGTCCGGCGATCGTGCTGTCCGGCCGCGCGAAGTAAACGTACTCGAAAATGCAGAAGGCGCGCCGCAGGTGATCAGGAAACGCCTGGATGCTCTGCAGGCCATCCCTGTTGATCACCAGAATCTCGCCCGGAGCGATGTCGCGGACAAACGCGGCGTGGATCAGATCGAACGCGCAGGTCTCGCTCGACAACACCCAGGCGTCCCCCAGCCGCCCGAGCGACAGAGGCCGGAACCCATGCGGATCGCGAACCCCGATCAGCTCCTGCTCCGTCTGCAGGATCAGCGAGTAGGCGCCCTCGATCCGACGCAACGTCTGGACCAGGCTGCTGTCAGCCCCTCTCGGGACGGGGCGGGCCATCAGGTGCAGGATGATCTCGCTGTCCACGGTGGTCTGGAAAAGCGTGCCTTGCGCTTCGAGTTCCTCGCGAAGCTGAACGGCGTTGGTCAGATTCCCGTTGTGCGCGATCGCGATCTGCCCGCGTGCGGAATCGGCGGTGAGCGGTTGCGCATTCCGAATATGGGACGAACCCATCGTCGAGTAGCGGGTGTGCCCCACCGCCATCTCCCCCTCGAGATCGCGCAGAATGCGCCCGCTGAAGACCTGCGGTACGAGCCCCATCCCGCGGTGAACCCGGAACTGGCGTCCGTCGCACGACACGATGCCGGCGCTCTCCTGCCCGCGGTGCTGCAAGGCGTAGAGGCCGTAGTACGTGAGCTCCGCGGCATTCGGATGCCCATAGACGCCGAACACGCCGCAATGGTCTTTGGGATGCTGCTGCATAGGAAACCAATCTGTCGATCCACCCGCGCCGCCATTCCAGCCCGCCGCACCCCTGGCCGCAAGCTTCAAGTGCGCCTCAGAGCAGCATTGCCAAAGCCGCACCCGGCCGTTATTTTGCGCGTTCGCGTTGAGGTAGAGACCCGGCGGGGCGAGACTGCTGTCGGCCCGGTCCCCAACCTCCGGTGAGGCCATGGCCGAATACAAAGTCCAGTTTGAAGTCTTTGAAGGACCGCTCGACCTCCTGCTCTATCTCGTCAGGAAGGAGGAGGTGGACATCTACCAGGTGAACCTCACCCACCTGGCCACCCAGTTCATCGAGTATGTCGACCTGATGCGACAACTCGACCTGGACATTGCGGGCGAATTCCTGGTGATGGCGTCGACCCTCATGTATCTCAAGAGCCGCGAGCTCCTCCCCGTCGACCAGCAGATTCTCTCCGCCGACGAGGACGAGGACACCGACGACCCGCGTTGGGAGCTCATTCGCAAGCTGGTCGAATACAGGAAGTTCAAGGACGCCGCCTCCCAACTGCAGGCGCTCGAGCTGCAGCAGGAGCAGATCTACCCGCGCCAGCCCGCCAAACCGGAATTCGAACCCGTTCCCGTCCGCACCGAGGTCTCCCTCTTCGACCTCATCGGCGCGGTCAGCGCGATCATGAAGCGCATACAGGGACGCGAAGAGGCCCGCGACATCTTCGAGGACAAGTGGATCGTCAGCGAGAGAATCGACTTCATCCGCACGCTCCTGGGTTCCCGCCCCGCTTTCGCCTTTGCCGACCTGTTCGGACAAGCGACCAGCCGTTCGGAGGTCGTCGCCACATTCCTCGCCCTCCTCGAGTTGATCCGCTTGCACCAGGCCGTCGCCTTGCAGCGCGAACCCTTTGGCGAAATCGAAATTGCCGCCGCGCCGGCTCCTTCGCCCGACCCCGGCCCCGCTGCCGGCCTGTCGGACGCTCATCCGGCAGTCGACCCCGACGACGGCGCGCCGCCCCCGTTCGCATGATCGAGTTGAAATCCATTCTCGAAGCCGTTCTCTTCTCCGCGCAAAAACCGCTGCGCGCCCTCGAGTTGAAGAACATCCTGACCGCCGCCGCCGAGCAGTCCGACGACGAGGCCGCCCGCGCCCAGAAGCGCGTCAAGACCGCGGACATCGAATCCGCGCTCGAACAGCTTCGCGAAGAGCACGCGTCCGCCGACCGCAGCTTCAGCCTGGCCTGCATCGCCGACGGCTGGCAATTCGTCAGCAAGCCCGCCTATGCACCCTGGCTCCGCGTGCTCGCCGGCGAACGCGCCCGCCCGGCCCGCCTCTCCGCGCCCGCGCTCGAGACCCTCACGATCATCGCCTATCGCCAGCCCGTCACCCGCGCCGAGATCGAGCAGATCCGCGGCGTCTCGATCGATGGCGTCATGCAGACCCTCCTGGAACGGAACCTGATCGAGGCCGTGGGGCGCGCCGAGGTCGTCGGGCGGCCCATGCAGTACGGGACGACACGCCTGTTCCTCGAGTATTTCGGGCTCCGGTCCCTCGACGACATGCCCACCGCCGACGAGCTGCGGCGCATCCCCGTCGAGCGTCCGCCCAGCCTCCTCACCGTCGAAGCCGGCCTGGCCACAGCGCCTCCCGAGCAACTGACACTGCAACCCCAGGAGCAGTCAGAGCCATGCCCGCCCGCCGCGCCGGAGACTCCGTCCACAGAGCCCTCGCCGGCCCCCGACCGCCAACCCGCGCACGACCCCCCATCCGCGCCCGCTCCGGCGCCCGAAGGGGAGAATCCGCAGCCCCCGCTTCAAGAATGAGCCTTCTCGAACATCGCACCGCCATCGACCGCACCGACCAACAGATTGTCCGGTTGCTGAACGAACGCACGCGCCACGTGCTGGCCATCGGCTCGATCAAACTGAAAAGCGGCCAGGAGATCTACGCCCCCCATCGCGAGCGGGCCGTGCTCGATCGGATCGCCAAAATGAACCGCGGCCCCCTGGGCCCGGAGGCCATTCGCGCCATCTACCGCGAGATCATGTCCAGCGCCCTCGCCGTCGAGAAGCCGATGACGATCGCGTACCTGGGCCCGGAGGCAACATTCACCCACCAGGCGGCCCTGCAACGGTTCGGCACCAGCCTGCGCTACGCCGCGCTCAAGACCATCGCCGACGTCTTCAGCGATGTGGCCAAACGCCACGCGGATTTCGGGGTCGTCCCGGTCGAGAACTCGACCGAAGGCGTGGTCACCCACACGCTCGACATGTTCATGGACAGCGACCTGAAGATCGTCGCTCAGATCGTCATCCCCATCCAGCACTGCCTCATGGGCCATGCCCGCCGCCAGCAGATCCGCCGCATTCTCGTCCACCCCCAGTCCCTCGCCCAGTGCCGCGGCTGGCTCCAGCGCAGTTTCCCCAACGCCGAGATCATCGAGACCTCCTCGAATGCGCGCTCGGCCGAGCTGGCGGCCGGCGCCAGGAACGCCGCCGCCATCGCCGGCCTGCTCGCCGCCGAGAAGTACGGCCTTCCCGTCATCGAACATAACATCCAGGACAACGCCGCCAACGCGACCCGCTTTCTCGTCCTCGGACGCAAATCCCCGCCTCGATCGGGACGCGATCGCACCAGCCTCATGTTCTGCATCGCCGACCGCGTCGGGGCCCTCCACGGCGCCATCGCCCCATTCCGCAAATACCGCATCAACATGACCAAAATCGAGTCCCGTCCCAGCAAGCGCAAGGCGTGGGAGTACTACTTCTTCGTCGACTGCGACGGCCACATCGAGGATCCGCGGGTCGCCAAGATGCTCGAAGAACTCGGACGACACTGCGTCTTTGTCAAAGTGCTCGGTTCGTACCCGAACACCGATTAGTCGCGGGGCCAGCGCGCCTGGCCCCCGGGTCGATTTCCACCTCAACTCGATCTCCCGAACCTTGAGTCTCACAGCCAAAACAACCCGCGTTACCTGAGTCCTATGCAATCCTCGATCCCTTCCGTATCGGTCCTGCTCGCGGCCCTGACAGCCTCCACCCTCATCGGTCAAAACGTGAAACCTGATTCCCTCCAACAGGCGCGCAGCTTTCAACGGTCCGTCACACACACCGTCGGGGCGGACTACTTGCTGTTTCTTCCCCGCGGGTATGCCGAGGCCGCGGAAAAGCGATGGCCGCTGATTCTGTTCCTCCACGGGGCCGGCGAGCGCGGCACCAACATCTGGCTCGTCGCCAAGCACGGCCCACCCAAGCTCGTGACCGCCAAGCCGGACTTGCCGTTCATGATCGCCTCGCCCCAGTGCCCGTCCGGCCAGACATGGTCGAACGACACCGTGCTGGCGCTGCTTGACGAATTGCTGGCAAAGCACCGCGTCGATCCCGAGCGCGTCTACCTCACCGGCCTGAGCATGGGCGGGTATGGAACCTGGAGCCTGGCTCTGGCCGCTCCGGAGCGTTTCGCCGCGGTCGTGCCCATCTGCGGCGGAGGCGATCCGATCAAGCTGCTCCTCGCCGATCCCCGACGGGCCCAGGCCATCAAGAGCCTGCCCGTATGGGCCTTTCACGGCGCCAAGGATCCGGTGGTCAAACTCGAGGAATCGGAGCGCATGGTGGACGCCCTCAAGCGATTCGGTTGCCGCGAGGTTCAACTGACAATCTATCCGGAAACCGGCCACGATGCCTGGATCCAGGCCTATGAGAATCCCAAGCTCTACGACTGGCTCCTTGCCCATCGCCGCACCCCCGCTCCAGGCGCGCAGGAGTAAGTCCTCTCTTCGATCATCCAGATGGTTGAACGTTGAGAGCAGCAGTCTCGAGATCAGCCGGGCGGGACCCGCGGCAACACGGCAATGCGATTCCGAATCGCCTGCACCAACTCCGCCGAATTGGCCGCGTTTAGCCGCCGCAACACACAGTCCCAACGATAGGAGAAATTGCCCTCGGGATTCGGCGGCATGTGCTTGAACAGCGCGTCAAAGGCGCGCCGATGGTCACGGTAATGCCCCTGGACATGCCGGAACCACTCGTCGAATCCCTCCAGATAGGCCAGGGCAAACTCGCGGGGATGGGCCAGCTTGTCGGACCGGTCGTTCACCGGTTTGGCGTACGCGGGCGCCAGTTCCAGCAGCGTTTGCTGATAGCAGACAAAGGACCCCGCGTGGTCGCACACAATCAGTTCCTTGGGCATCCCCTGTTCGTCCTCGGCCACGATCTCGTCCCCGACATCGAACACCACCTGCTGAGTCTTCGGGTCGCCGCGTCCCACAATGAGGTTGGCGGCTGCCGCTTTCCCGAACAGGCGCGCGAACCGGTTGGCAAACTCGGGATTCTCGTAGCGCGACCGGGGGAGCTGGTTGGCGGGGAAACCCGGGATGAAATCGCGCTCGAAGTAGGTCACCGGGAGACGCAGGCCCGCCGAGGCCGCGACGCTGCCGTCGTAGGGTTCCTGGAGGCGCCGCATGGTCATGCACAAAGGCACGTTGACGCCCAGATACCAGCAGCCCAGCCGGCGGTCCAGGATGTACTCGATGTACTCCTCGGTTTCCAACATGGCCCGGCTCAAGTCCTTCCCCTCGGCCAATCGCTCACGCACCCCGTACTTCTGCATCCGCATGAACCGGGTCCGGGGCCGGTCCTCGGTCAAACACTTGATCTGGGCCAGATACACGTCGCGCCGTCCGCCGCCGATGGGGTGGGGCTGGGCGCTGCGTTGCGTCTCTTGGTGGGGGGCCAGGATGCGCCCCACGTTCACCCATTCGAGCAGGCCGAACTCACGAATCAGGTTGAACACGATGTCTTTGACCTTCGCATCGCACAGGCCGCGGTAACACGGATCCTCCGGCGCCTGCCCCGCGCCATCAAACACCTCGTCAAACATCAACTCCCCCTGCTCGAAACGCCCGCACGGCAGCCACCGAATGCGTTGCTTGAACTCGATGTTCAGGCCCGCCAAAACCACCTCCGTCTCCGTGTCGTCCCGCTGGCTCACCAATGCCGAGTACATCTCCGTCCGCCACAGATCCAAATCCGGCTCGTCGACCTGGAATTCCGGCGGCACCGCGTCGAAGAACTGCGCCCGCAATTGCTCGTAGCATGCCGCAAGTTCGTTCGGATTCAGCTCGCCAAACACAAGCCCGTTGACTTGCTTCGCCCCAAAGCGCCCCTGGGCTTTGAAAAAATCCACCTCCGGACGGCCCAACCGGTTGAGGCGGGACGCGTAGACGGCAATCTCCTGCAACTGGCGGGCGAGCGCGGTCGGATCGAGATCCTTGAGCCGCGCGAATTCGTGATAGGTCAGATAGCGCGTGCCGCTATACAGGTTCAGGTAATAGATGGCCTGCTCGCTGATGCGGGTCTTGGCGTCGGCGATGTGCTGGCTGATTTCAGCGCGGGTGCTCGGCAGGGCGCTGATTCGCCAGAGCTCGCCGCGCTCCTTGATGGCCCGCTGCACTTCCGGCTGATCGACATCCAGAAACCGCCGTTGGGGCTTCGGATAAAGCCCCCCAAGCAGATCGTCCGCCTCGAACGCCAGATCCATGTGGGCCGGGTCCGGCCGGACCTGGACCAGACCCGGCTTCAGGAACAAATCGACAGACCGCCGGCAGCGCGTGGCCTTCTGCTCTTCCGTCAGTGGCGCCAGACCCTGCTGCGCCCGCTCGAGGTTGAGCGCGTTGAGATACGCCGCGCGCTGCAGGGCGTGCACCGGCGGTTCCGCGGTCACCAGGACCGGACCGTCAAGGAACAGGGTGGCCGGCCACGCGCCGCCAGACAGCGCCGTCCTTGCGGCCTCATCCACCCCCGGTCCCTGGATGACGATTGCCATAATCCGGGCGCCATCATGCGCACCCGCACCGGTTTGTCCACCCCGCGGTGAGCCACGGCCAATTCATGAAGTGGAGTGGCGCAGGCCAGCGGTTCTCGTTTTGAGAGCGCTCAGGGCGCCGGGTCGGGGGACCCGGCCTACAACCGCTGCATTCTTCGATGCTGTAGGCCGGGTGCCCTCACCCGGCGTCAAGCCCGTGCACGCAAAATGAGAACTGCTGGGCGCAGGCAGCGTTGCTTGACATGCGGAAAGCCTTTCTGGCAGCCTCGCCTCATCTTAGCCCGTATCGTGTCGTGGTCCGGTGATGATCGGTTCACATTGGTCTGTACCCGGAGAGTGAGCTTATGAAAAGAACCTACCTGCTTGTGGCGGGGATCTGCGCGCTCGGCTCGCAGCACCTGACCCAGAACATCCACGCCGCCGCTGGCGGCGATCCCATCAAGATCGGCGCCATCTTCTCAGTCACCGGGCCAGCCTCTTTCCTTGGCGCACCGGAGGAGAAGACTGTCCGGATGTTTGTGGACAAGCTCAACGCGGCTGGCGGCATCAACGGACGCCGGGTCGCGTTGGTGCTCAAGGACAGTGGCGGCAGCCCGGAGAAAGCCGTGTCATTCGCCAAGCAGTTGATCGAGGAGGAGAAGGTGCTGGCCATCATCGGCCCGTCCACCAGCGGCGAAACCATGCAGATCAAGGCGCTCTGCGAAGAGAACGAGATGATCCTGGTTTCCTGCGCCGCGGCGGAGGTGATCGTGAATCCGGTCGCCAGGCATGTGTTCAAGACGCCGCAGAAGGACAGCCAGGCGGTCACCTGGATCTACCGGACCATGAAGGACAAAGGCCTGCGCAAGATCGCTGTCGTGAGCAGCAACGACGGCTTTGGCTCCGCCGGAAAGAAGCAGCTCGAGGAAATGGCCCCGGCGGAGGGCGTCGAGATACTCGCCAACGAGGTCTATGACAAACAGGCCACCGACCTGACCGACATCCTCACAAAAATCAAAGGCACGCGCGGCGTCCAGGCGATCGTCAATTGGTCCATCGTCCCGGCGCAGTCCATCGTGGCGAAGAACATGAGGCAGCTCGGCATGGAGATGCCGCTCTTCCAGAGCCATGGCTTCGGAAACCGCAAGTATGTCGAGCAGGCGGGCGTCGCAGCCGAAGGCACGCTCTTCCCGGCCGGGCGCCTTCTCGTTGTGGAGGCATTGCCCGACAGTCATCCGCAGAAGGCGCTGCTGGCAGCCTACAAAAAGGACTACGAGGAGACCTACAAGGAAGATGTCAGCACGTTTGGCGGACACGCCTACGACGCAATCCTGGTCGTGACCGAAGCGCTGAAGCGGGCGGGACGGCCCGACCGCGCCAGGGTCCGTGACGCCATCGAGAACCTCAGGGGGCTGGTCGGCACGGCGGGCGTGTTCAATTTCTCGCCCACCGATCACACCGGTCTCGATTTGACCTCGTTCGAGATGCTGACGGTGAAGGACGGCAAGTTCGCGATCTACGGGAAGTAGCCGCCCTCGGAACCACCCACCCTGACTTCCGGAGCCCCCGGCGGCGCAATTGACCGGGGCTGTCTCCCGACGGGACGATCGATGGAAAGCGGGAATCTCGAACTGCAATACTTCCTGTCCGGAATCACTAAGGGCAGCATCTACGCCGTGGTGGCGGTTGGCTTTAACCTGATCTACAGCGCCACCGGCGTGTTGAACTTCGCGCAGGGCGAGTTTGTAATGCTGGGGGGGATGGTGGCCGTGACCCTGGCCCGCTTCGTTCCGTTGCCCGTCGCGTTGGCCGGAGCGGTGGTGATCGTGGCGCTGGCCGGCTGCCTGCTCGAGATCCTCTTCTTCCGCCGCCTCCAGCGGCATTCCATCCTCCACCTCGTCATCATCACCATCGGCCTGTCGATCGTCCTTCAGGAGATCGCCCTGCACCTCTGGGACGAGAAGGTCCGGTCGCTCCCCTATTTCACCGGCAACGAGATCTCTTCGCTGAAATTCCTCGGAGCCGCCATCTCGCCGCAGGTGCTCTGGGTGCTTGCGACCGTGGCGGTCACGGTGGTCCTGCTGCACATCTTCCTCAAGTACACCTTGCCCGGCCGGGCGATGCGGGCCGGTTCCTCGAACCCGAGCGCCGCCATGCTGGCCGGGATCAACATCGCGAACATGCGCACGCTCGCGTTCGGTCTGAGCGCGGCCATCGGCGCCCTGGCGGGCTGCGTGATCTCGCCCATCACCATGACGCACTACGAGATGGGCGCGCCGCTGGCCATCAAGGGATTCGCAGCCGCCATTGTCGGCGGCCTGGGGAACCCGATGGCCGCGGTGCTTGGCGGGCTGATGGTCGGTGTGATCGAGGCCTACAGCGTGAGCCGGCTTCCGGCCGCGTACAGCGACGTGACCGTTTTCGCCGTGTTGCTGCTGGTGTTGTTCGTGCGTCCGCATGGGTTCTGGGGCCGGCCGGGCGGGGAAAGCGTGAGGGAACATTGAAGCCGAGACTCAAGCCTGGCCTCCCTTTCGTCTTGCTGGCGGCCGCCCTGGCCATCGTGCCCTGGATTCTGCGCAGGGCGGAGATGGAGTATTGCCTGACGCAGCTCACGATGTCGCTCTACTACGCCATCGTCGTTCTGGGACTCTGTCTGGTCATGGGCTACGCCGGCCAGGTCTCGCTGGGTCATGGGGCATTCTTTGCGATCGGCGGCTACACCTCGGCCGTGCTGACCACGTGCGACGTCTCGACATGGCAAACGGCGGCATGGCTCGGCTGGATCAAGCAGTCACCCTTCTGCATGGCCAGGGAGGACCTTTTCGGCAACCCGATTATGACTGTGTCGCCCTGGGCGGCGTTCCTCGCGGCCATGGCGCTGACCTTCGTCGTCGCCAACCTGATCGGCTACCCCGCGCTTCGGCTTCGAGGCCATTACCTCGCCATGGCCACACTCGGTTTCGGCATGATCGTTCAGAAGGTGATCCTCGGCACCCCGTATGTTCCGAAGATCGCTCCCCTCCTTCACCCATATCTCGGCGATGAATCCGTAAT
>CAYPUR010000057.1:21695-22984 GCA_964413865.1 uncultured Verrucomicrobiota bacterium | reverse complement strand
CACTCTGTTGCCCAGTTGCCTCCATCCACTCGGGCGCGGTTTTGCTTTTCTAACCTGCATGCTGACTTCTCTTGAGAACCCCGGCTTCGCGGTGGAAAAAGTGGTGAGAAATGCAGGTTAGCCCGCTTTCAACCCGACAGCGGCGAGGGTGTTCCGCAGGTGGGCCAGCGCCTGACGGTAGTCCGCAGGCCCCACATACTCGAGGATGAAAGGCGCGTGCGGGGCACGCCGGGCGGCCAGTGCGACGAACTTGCGGTAATCGAGATCTCCTTGCCCGGCCGGCACGCCCTGTTCCACATGCAGTTTGCGGTCCTTGGCGTGGAAACAGTCGATGTGCGGCCCCAGTTGCCCGATCATCTCCTCGACATCGTTCAATTCGAGCAGATTCGCCGGGTCAAGCAGGGCCCGAATGCGTGGCGATCCCACTTCTTCGAGAAAGAGGCGCGTGCGCTTGGCGCTGGCCAGGAAACCGGCAAAAGACGGCTCGAAGAGAACCACCGCGTCATGGCGCTCCGCCAGCGTCGCCAGCTCCTTGCCTGTGGCGACCATCCGATGCCAGACCTCTTCGCGAAAATGATGCGCGATGCCCGACGCCTCGGGCGCATGGTAATCCCCGGCCTCGGTAATGAACACCTTCACGCCCATCGCGCCCCCGATCCGCATCATCGACTCGAAATACTCGAGGTTGGCGCCCCGTTCGGCTGCATCGGGATGGATCAGGTTCGTATAGACGCCGATGCTATGCAGGGCGATTCCGGCTTGCCGATACGTCTCCGCAATGGCCCGGCTCCGGTCAGGCGTGAGCCCGGACAGGTCCGAGCGCGAGTTGTACCGCCAGTAATTGCTGTCGGTCTGGCTCAGGAAAAGCTGGATCGTGCGGACACCTGCATCGGAGAGTTCCTTGGCCAACTGGGCGTTGCTTAGTGAGGTAAAACCAAAGGTCGCAAGTCCCACAGTGACCGGACGCGCCTCGCCCGATGACGGTTGCGCGGGCGAGTCGGCGTCCGAGCGGGCGGGCAGGACGGCTCCAAGCGCGCCGGCGGCGGCCGTGCAGGCGGTGCGAACGATGGCTTGGCGTCGATTCAGTGTATTCATGGGTGAAGGTGTTTCTTGCAGGATGAAAGTCGAGCGGCCCAAAGACGATGAAAAAAGTGGACTTCCCACCGCCGCCCCTGAACGAGATCAAGACAGAGATCCCAGGAGTCGGCGCCGCTTCCGTGCCTCGTCATCGCGCTTTCGCTTCTCCGCTGCCGCCTTGGCTTCTCGTTGGAGTCGCGCCTCGCGAACCG
>CAYPUR010000057.1:12161-21595 GCA_964413865.1 uncultured Verrucomicrobiota bacterium | reverse complement strand
TTTCGCTTCTCCGCTGCCGCCTTGGCTTCTCGTTGGAGTCGCGCCTCGCGAACCGCGAATGCTCTCGCGGCGAAACCCGTGCAGCTCATCACCGGGCCGGCGGCTGCTTCGGCGCGCGGGTAGGTCAGCCGGTTCAGCTCGGTCATAACCCTCGATCCATCGCCCTCGGCCACGCGGGCCAGCAACGCCCGCATCTCAGACACAGGGATGTCCTCGAGGACCTTGACCATCGGGAGGCGATCCGCAGCACTGGCTTGGGCTTGCCCGGCCGCGACGGCGAGGGCATCGCGATCGACTGGGAAATGCTCGATCAGAGCCTTGAGTGCCGGGCTGAGAGCATCGAGTCCTGGCGGAATCGGTGGCATGAGAACGCCACTGTCTTTCGGATCCCTCCACTCATCGGGATCGAAATCGGCCAGCCATCCGAGAAACAGGGCGCGGTAGTCGCCACGCATCAGTTCCTCCCGGATCCCGATGAGTTGGTCGATGATGCCCTCGCCCTCCGTCCAGCCCCAGCCTTCTTCCTCGTTCCGCTCCCACCAGACAATGCGCCTGTCGCCGAGCTTCTTGGTGGTCAAGACATCCTCGTATTGATCGCCCCCGTGAAGGTAGGGCTCAATTGCCTCCAGCTTCAGGCAGCCTTCGGGAAGGGCCAACCCCAGGCGGACTGTCCCCCAATTCGCAATGTAGAAGTGCGCATCGTAATGTTTCAGCAGGGTGTCTACGCTCCCGTGAAAATCGCCGAAGTGGTATACGTTGCGCCAGCGGAAGGGGGAGACTTCAGCGCGGCTGGAACAACCCCGGGCATAGCGCAGACCTGCGTCGGAGATGGGCCCGTCGACCGCCGCAAACTCATAGTATTGGTATTCACTCATGGTGACTCCTTCCCTTGCTCGTCCGTCCCGAAGGTGATCCGGGCAGACTCATTCCCCGTTCGCACGAGCAACGGGGCGGCGTACTCCAGCGGGTGCCGTTGCGTTCCCTTGATCGAGTGCTCCGTGACAAACACGACCGCCCGGTCGTGCGGCGCCTCCCCCTGAGCATTGACGGCGACCGGAGGCGGGAGAAACCCGGGATATGGATCGCCGCTCTCGTAGCCGTGGCCAGGGGTGGGTGTGCCAACGTGCGCGGATCTCTCATTTGGCCGGTTGCACTGCTTCTCCATGATATCACTGAGAAACGCTCCGCCGCCATCCGACCACGCCAAGTTGCCAACCAGGGTGCAGTCATTGAGGATGCACGATCGGTTGATATCGCCCCAGCGCCACTTATCCGTGCCACGATGCCCTTTTGCGTGCATTTCTCACCAACTGTTGATGTCCTCCGACCGGTCACTGTCACATTTCACCTGAAATGCGAGCTCTCAGAAGCCCGCGCCCCAAACAGTTGGACCCAATCTCGACCACACTGTGTCCGCGTGCCCGGGTCGCCCAAGCGGCTGGGGCGTATCCCGGCTTTGATGAACCGATGATCTGATTCTGGGCGTTCGCGAGGATGCCGCTGCTGTTGGGATACAGCCCGGTGAGCATCGAATTGCGGCTCGGCCCGCACAGGGGACAGGCGCTGTAGGCGCGCTCGAACCGCACGCCCCGGGCTGCGAGCCGGTCGATGTGCGGCGTCTTCGCGCGCGGGTCGCCGTAACAGCCGAGGTCGTTGTTCAGGTCGTCCGAGATGAGGAACAGGACGTTCGGACGCGCTACGGCGATCGAGGAAGCTCAAAAAACAGTAACCAGCGCGAGGCGAAGGAAGGAAGCTCTCAGGCGCCGTGTGAGGTTCATGGAGGAAGCATCGTTCGATGTGTGCGGCCAATGCAAGGCCTCAGATGCCCGCGCTCAACTCTCACTCCGGGATCGGGTCGCCGCGTTTCACAATCGTGCCTTCCCAGACCGCGATGTCGGTCGCCGCGTCGTAGGTCAGGATCCGGTGGGCGCTGTTGGGCGCGAGCGGGCGATCCACCCTGGGAAGCCACTTCTTATGTTCCGCGATGATGGCGGCGTGCGCGGGCTGAGCCGCGAGATTGTGCCATGCGTGCGGGTCGGTCTGCATGTCGTACAGTTCCTCGCTGTCGTCGGCGTAGCGGATGTAGCGCCACCGTTCGCTGCGGACGCCGTGGTTTCCCTGGTTGTGGCTGGTCAGGGCGGGGCGCTCGCGTTTGGTCGAGGCGTCGCGCAGTTGGGGCCCGAGGCTGATGCCTTCGAGATCCTCGATCGTCGGCAGACCGGCCAACTCGATGAGCGTGGGGTAGATGTCGAGCAACTCGGCGGGCTGGGCGCAGCGCTGACCCGCCATCACGCCGGGACCGGCAAAGACAAGAGGGACACGCGTGCTCTCGTCCCAGAGGGTGTTCTTGCCGGTGATGCCCTTCTCTCCGAGATGCCAGCCGTTGTCGCCCCACACGACGACGACCGTGTTGCCGGCCTGGCCGGAATCCTCGAGCGCCGCGAGCAGGCGCCCGATCTGCGCATCGACGAAGCTGGTGCAGGCGAGGTAGCTGCGGACGAGATTGCGCCATTGGTTGTTTTCCTTGACCCATTTCAGCCGCGGTTCGGGCAGTTCCCAGTGCAGGTACCACGAGAAACGCGGCGTGTCCTCGCGATCGCCTTCGAGGATGCGCGGCAGCACGCTGTCGTCGTCCGGATAGAGATCAAACCACTTCTGCGTGGCATAGCACGGCACGTGCGGCAGAAAGAAGCCGGCGGCGATGAAGAACGGGCGGTCCTTGGGAGCCGTCCGGATCTGCTCGGCGGTCCACGAGGCAACCTGGTAATCGCCTTTGGTCGTGTCGTCGTTGTCAAGCGGCCAGACGCCCCAATCCATCAGCGGGTGGTTGCCCATGGGCGTGGGCGGGATGAGCTTCTTCGGAGGTCGCGAGCCCACGCCGCCATACGGAGCGGTGACATGGAATTCGGGCGCGCGCCCGGTTGCGTCCGCCGCGTTCGGCTTTCCGGCCCCGGCGTCGGTGCCGCCGTGGAAGATTTTCCCCGTGGCGGCGGTCCGGTAGCCGTGCGCGGCAAAATGCTGTGGGAGTGTCACGCGGTCCTTCCATTCCGGCAGAGTGCGAAAGGCAGGCGCAAGGCCATAGATGCCTGTGGTCGTCGGCCGCAGGCCGAGCAGGAGGCTCGATCGCGACGGATTACAGAGCGGGGACTGGCAATGGGCGTTCAGAAATGTCGTGCCGCGCGCGGCGAGGCTGTCCAGATGCGGCGTCTTTGCCATCGGATGTCCCCGCAGATGCCCGACCCAGTCGTTTTGATCGTCGATGGCGATGAAGAGGACGTTGGGCTTGCCCGCGGCGAGAACAGGCCCGTTGTCCGGCGGCATCGATCGATTCCATTCGAGCAACATCCGGGTGAGCCGGCCGACCAAGTCGGGTCGTTCCGGGGCGCGGTTGTCCGATTCACCCGGGTCCGCGGCAAGGTCGTAGAGTTGCGGTCGAGTGCCGTCCGACTCGCAGAGCAGCTTCCAATCGCCCTCGCGCATCGAGAGATCGGGCAGCGGACCGGACCCAAAGGCCCTCTTGCGGTCGGGCGGGCGGCGCCAGAACAACGGGGCGGTGCGCGAGGCGGCGCTTTGGCCCAGCAAGGCCGGCGCGACATTCTCGCCATCGAACGCAACATCGGCGGGCGCGGCGACTCCGGCGACGGCCAGCAGTGAAGGCGCGAGATCGAAGGCGGCAAAGACCGAGGTATCGTTGCGTGTGCCGGCCCTGCCCTGCGCCATGAGACCCGGCCCCCAAACCACAAGCGGCGACCGCGTCCCGCCCTCGTAGAGCGTGGCCTTGCCGCCGCGGAACGGACCCGCGCTTCCGGCGCCCGCCTCAGGGCCGTTGTCGGAGCAGACCAGGATGAGCGTGTTGTCGCGCAGCGCCGGCGTGTTGCGAATATGGTCGAAGAGGCGTCCGAATTGCCGATCCATTTCCTCGAGTACGGCAAGATAGAGACGGCGCTTGGTGCCGTCCCCCCATTTCGCCACGGGCGGCCAGTAAGGCGAGTGGACATCGTCGGGCCAGAGGTTGATGTAAAACGGTTTCCCGTCCGCCACCGCACGGTTGATGAAGGCCACGGCGGCGTTGACGAAGCCGCCGGTGATCTCCGAACGCTGCATCCAGGTCACGGGGCCGCCGAGGCGCTCGGCATCGGCCCAGACGCGACCGGGTTGCGTGTCGCCGGGCTTGAGAGTCAGTGGGAGAAGTTTCGCGCCCATGCCCTCGAAGTTCGTGAGTGTTTCGTCAAAACCGTAGTCGACGATCGGCGGGGCATCGTCCACGTCACGCTGACCGCCCAGATGCCACTTGCCGAAGTGACCGGTGGCGTAGCCGTGTTGTCTGAGAATGCGCGCCAGGACCGGGGCCTTCGGATCAAGCCATTGGGCCATGCCGCGGCGGTCGTTGTCGGCACGGTTGCTCAGGTACGACGTGATGCGCCAGCGCTGCGGGTACTGGCCTGTGGCGACTGCGCAGCGCGATGCCGAGCAGATGGGGGCGTTGACGTAGAACTGGGAAAAGCGGATTCCCTCGGCGGCCAGCCGATCCACTTGGGGCGTTCTGGCATCCGGGTTGCCGAAGCACGAGAAGTCGCCCCAGCCCATGTCGTCAACGTATATGAGAACGATGTTCGGCCTCGACGCGGCAAAGCTTTGCACGCACTGGAGCGCAAAGAAGCAGAAGCAGCAAAGCCGCAGCCAGAGAGCCGCAGATGAACGCGGATGGGCGCGGATCGGAGAATGCGCGGCGGGCGCCGCGGCGCGAAGACCAGGGCGCCTGTCCCGACATGCGATGACCGGGCTCGAGCCTTGGTTGGAGCGGACGACTCTGGACCATCGGACTGCAAAGCGGGTGTCGAGAGTTCGCATGGGGGCGATTGGTCCTTCAGATGGTCATCGCGTGCCGGCGCGCCCCCGGTTTGGGCAAATGGGCATCGAATCGCATCGCAATGATGCGGACCAGGAGGCGGCCCAGATCGGTCACAACGATTCGCGAGGGGGTGCGCACAATCAGGCCGTCCGCCTCGAGATCGTCGAGGGATGCCAACTCGGCGGCGAAGTAGTCGGGGAAGTCGATTTGCAGGCGTTGCGACAGGACGGAGTAGTCGACGCCCAGGTTGCACATGATCTGCATGATCGTCTCGCGGCGGATGCGATCATCCTTGTTGAGGAGATAGCCGCGGGCAAAAGGCAGTTCGCCACTGTCAACCTTGGCGCGATAGGCGTCGAGGTCCTTGAGATTCTGCCAGTAGGCGTCCTGAGTCTGCGAGATTGAGGACATGCCGAACCCGTAGATGTCGGCGCCGCCGCGGGTGCTGTAGCCCTGGAAATTGCGCTGGAGTGTGCCGGCCAGCTGCGCGACGGCCAGCTCGTCGTCCCGGCGCGCAAAGTGGTCCATGCCGATATACACGTAGCCGGATGCCGTCAGCTTCTCGATGGTCAGCTTGAGCAGTTGGAGTTTGGTCTCGGGCGTGGGCAGGGTCCTGGCTTCGACGATCTTCTGCGCAGGCTTCATCCAGGGCACATGCGCGTAGCTGAACACGGCAAACCGGTCGGGCGCCAGTTCGAGGATTTCGTCGAGTGTCCGGTCGAAGCTCGCCACGGTCTGGAAGGGCAAGCCGTAGATCAGGTCGATGTTCAGCGATCTGAACCCGGCCTCCCGCACCCATCCGGCCACCCGGGCGGTGAGTTCGCGCGGCTGGATCCGGTGCACTGCCTTTTGGACCTCTGGATTGTTGTCCTGGACACCGATCGACGCCCGGTTGAACCCGATCTCGCGCAGGGCGGCCAAATGATCGCGCGTGAGCCGGCGCGGGTCGATCTCGACCCCGGCCTCGATGCCGTCCGCGAAAGAAAAATGCCGGTGGATCAGGGCGCCGAGGCGGCGGAGCTGCTCGGGACGGCAGAACGTGGGCGATCCGCCGCCAAAGTGCAGTTGAACCACCCGGCGGTCACCGTCCAGAAGCGGGCGCATCCGCTCCATCTCGCACCCGAGGGTTTCGACGTAGGCGGCGCTCTTGCGGAGGTCAGTGGTGATGACGGTCGTGCAGCCGCAGAACCAGCAGAGCGTCTCGCAGAAGGGAAGATGGAAATAGAGCGACAGATCGCGGGGGGCCGCGCTGTTGCGCGCGATGTTGTCCAGGACATCACCCGCCGGCAAGCGGTCGGTGAAGAGCGTCGCGGGCGGGTACGACGTGTAGCGGGGTCCCGGCACGTTGTACTTCCTCACCAGATCGAGATCGACGCGCAACGGTCGGGTGCTCATACAAAACCCCGCACAGTCTGGGCCAGCACGCCGAGATTTTCCAGCGCCGCATCCGGCGGCACGCCGTGGCCCAGGTTGAAGATGTGTCCCCGGCAGCCGCGCATCTCTTCGAGGATCTGGAGCGTCGCGGCGCGCACCTGATCGGGCGTCGTGCGCAGCCAGGCCGGGTCGAGATTTCCCTGGACGGCGATCCGGGGCGGGAGGTGTGCGCGCAGGTCGCTCAGGCGCACCGAGGCATCCACACTCAGGACATCGGCGCCCGTCTGCGCCAGGACGGGCCAGGATTGGTTGATGCCCTTGGCAAAGAGAATGACCGGCACGCGCCCGCCGATGCGCCCGATGATCTCCCCCAGCCACCGGGCGGAGGCCTCGACAAACCGCGCGTCGCCCAGAGACCCGGCCAGCGTGTCGAAAAGCTGAACCGCTTCCGCTCCGGCTTCGATCTGCATCAGGAGGTAGTCTGCGATCGCTGCGCTGAGCTTTTCCGCAAGGCGGTGGTAGAGCTTGGGCTCGTTTTCAAGCAACGCCCGGGCGCGCGTGAACTCGGGCGCGCTGCCCCCTTCAAGCATGAAATTCGAGAGTGTCCACGGCGCCCCCGCGAACCCGATCAGCGCCGTCTGACCGCCGAGTTGCCGTTGGACCAGGCGCAGGGCCTGGGCCACGTAGGCCAGGCGCTCGCGCACCGCGGACACCTCCAACCGATCGATCTCCGCGGCCGATCGGATGGCAAAGGCCATTTCGATGCCCCCCGTTTCCCGGAACCCATAGGGCTGGCCCAGCGCCTCCGCAATCACGAGGATGTCGCTGAACAGGATCGCCGCATCGTACTGGAAACGACGGATCGGCTGGAGGGTTGCTTCCGCGGCAAGATCAGGCGTCCGCACCAAATCGAGGAACGAGTGCCTCTGCTTCAACTGCCGATACTCGGGAAGCGCGCGGCCCGCCTGCCGCATCAGCCAGAAGGGCGGGCGATCCACCGGCCGGCAGCGGCAGGCATCGAGGAAGCGTTGGCGATTTGTTCCAGGCAATTCAACAGGGCCCGTTGCGGGCCGGCAGGGCGCGTCACTCGGTTCACGATCCTGGCCCATCTCTGCCAGCAAGTCAGGCATCGCCCAGCGAGGCGCGCCTGCCCAATCCGAATGCAAGGCCTCAGTTTATCAGAGCATCCAGATCGCCGACCGGACGCGTGAAGGTCGCCTTCGCCGGTTTGACCACCAGCGCCTCGGCCGTCTTCTTGGTGCTCTTCGAGATCGCGGCGAACGGCAGGGCGACCACGAAGAAAGCGCTGCCCACCGCTGTCACCGCCAGGCAGGCCGGTCGGGCGATCAGGACGTCGGCCACGACCGCTTCGGGTGATGGACCGGCAACCGCGGAGGCCGGCGTGAAACCGATCAGAGCCAGTGCGACAGCGCACGAAATGGCAACAGACTTGGTTCTCATGAGGGTGCAACACTAGCCCATTGCAAGGCGGACTGTCGAACAGATTGTTCATGCTAACCCGCATGTTGCACACCTTGTCAGTGCACAGGGCAGTCAGACCTCGCAGGAGGATTGCTATGCGGGTTAGAACGACTCCGCCTCGGGCAAGGGGATCGCAGGGGGCGCATTGGTTGAGCCCGGATCCGGCGTCTCGGCGGGCGGCGGAAGCGCTGCCGGGGGCGCGGCATCCGAACCAACCAACTCGTCGGACAAGACCACGATGGCGATGCGGCGATTCTTGGCCCGTCCTTCGGGCGTGGCGTTGTCAGCCAACGGACGGAACTCGCCGTAGCCGACAGCGCCCAACCGTTGCGGTTCGACTCCCGCATCATCAATCAGAAAGCGCACCGCCGCCAATGCGCGCGCGGTCGACAGTTCCCAATTGCTGGGGTAGCGGGCGCGGGCCGACGCCCGGATGGGGACGTTGTCCGTGTGCCCGATGACGTGAATGCGGCGGTTGGGGTGCTGGGCCAGGACCGCGGCGACCTTGCGCAGGATCTCCTGCCCTTCGGGCTTCAGTTCCGCCTCGCCCGAATCGAACAGGATGCGGTCGAGAATATCCACCGTCAGCTTGCCCTGAAGCTCGGAGATCGTGATCTCCTTCGATTCAAGGGCGCGCCGGAACTCGGCTTCGAGCGACTGCTGGTTCTGACGGTGCTGTTCCGTTTGCCGGCGAAGATCCTCGAGAGTCTGCTGGGCCTGCGCGAGCGCTGTTTCGAGTTCGGCGACGCGGGTCCGGTTCGTCGCGGCGGCCATTTCGGCCTCCGCCGCGCCGGCGTGGGCCTCGCTGGCCTCGGATCGAGCCTGGGTCGCTTCGGCCCGGGCCTGAGTGGACTGGTTGCGTTCCTCGGCCAATTCGAGGCCCCGATGCCAATACGCCAGACCCACCAGGCCCAGAGCCACCAGAGCTGTCAGGACCATTGCCACTGTCCAAGCTTGTTTCGGCATACGCAGCACCGAGAATTGGCCCGGCGCGCCCCGGCGTAAACAAGATTTCGAGACTCCGCTCTTCCGGAGTGGCGGCGACGGTGTCCGCGGGGTGCCGGCGATTGCAGTGTTGATTGCGGTGTTGACTTGCGCTCGATGCCTTCGGCTACTCTTGCTCCAGAGGTCTCCTATGCATGTCGTCATCGCCCCGGACAAGTTCAAGGGCACACTCACAGCCACCGAGGCCGCTGAAGCCATCGCCGCCGGCTGGCGAACAGAGCGTCCTCAGGACACGGTGCGCTCGTTCCCGATTAGCGACGGCGGCGATGGTTTCGGCCAACTGCTCGCGCGGCATCTCAACGCCGAGGAACGGACGGTCGACACGGTCAATGCCGCACACGAGCCGGTCCGCGCGCCGTGGTGGTGGGAACCGCGCAGCCGCACGGCAATCGTCGAATCGGCCCGAATCATCGGTTTGGCGATGCTGCCCCGCGGTCGGTTTCATCCGTTCAACCTCGATACGTTCGGCCTGGGAGCCGTGTTGCGAGCCGCCGCCGCCGCGCATCCCCGGGCGTGCCTGATGGGCATCGGCGGCAGTGCCACCAACGATGCCGGATTCGGCCTCGCCCGCGCGATCGGCTGGCGGTTCCTCGACCGGCGGGCAAAGCCGATCGAGGATTGGACGTGCCTGCCCGAGTTGGAGCGCGTCGAACGGCCTGAGCGCGCGCTGCGTTTCAGGCAAATCCTGGTGGCCGTGGACGTCACGAACCGCCTGATGGGT
>CAYPUR010000057.1:0-12151 GCA_964413865.1 uncultured Verrucomicrobiota bacterium | reverse complement strand
GGCGACCCAGGTCTATGGACCGCAAAAGGGGATTCGCCCCGAAGACGTCAAACCGGCGGAACGCTGTCTGCGGCGGCTGGTGCGAGTCCTCACACGGCAGTTCCACTTCGGCGTTCCTCCGCACCATGTGTCGGGCTCAGGCGCGGCGGGCGGCTTGGGATTCGGCTTGCGCTGCTTCGCCCCGGCCCGCCTCGAACCCGGCTTTCGCCTGTTTGCCCGGCTGAGCGGGCTGTTGGATGAAATCCGCAAGGCAGACCTGGTCATCACGGGCGAGGGCGCGATCGACCTGACCACCGTCGCGATGGGCAAAGGCGTGGGACAACTGATGCGCATCTGCGGGCGGCTGCGGCGTCCCTGCATTGCGCTCGCCGGCCAGGTGCATGTCTCCCGGTTCAGGCGACCGGGCCTGGTCGGGTTGTATGGCGTGGTCCCGACCCTGACCACGGCCGAAGAGGCCATGGCGCGTCCTGCGCATTGGCTGGGTGAACTGGGCCGATTCAGCGCGCGCGCCTGGTCCGCTCAGACCAACCGAACAGACGCTTGAGGAGGCGCCTCGGTTCTGCGCCCCGACCCTGAGAACCGCGCGAGCCCGGTGGAGCTGGGTTGGCCCCCGCAAAAGGCCGTCAGCCGATCTGCGCGGCGTCCGCCTCAATCTCGAAGAGCAGGTCGTCCCGGCAGATGTCGTTCTTGGCGATGATGACGGGGATCTTCGGGAGTTTGTGGGCGCCGCAATACCGGTGGAACTCGGATGCGTCTTCCCCATGTTTGAAGTAGCCGATCATGCGCGTGACATCGCCCCATCCCATCCGCCGCGACTCGAGAATCGCGGCCACGACATCCATGGCCAGGGCAACCTGCTTGCGCAAATCGCCCACGTGACACGTCTCACCCCCCGGGGCGATGCTCGCGGTGCCGGAAACGTAAAGACGCCGCTGGCCGGGGAGATCGAGTTCCACCGCGCGGCTGAAACTGCTCCCATACTCGACAGCCGGACACTGGAGCGGGGAAGGGATGGCCTGAAGCCTGATGGCCGGGCCCTTTGGTTGGATGGCAAGGAGGCCGGCAATCACGGCTGTGCCGGCCGAATTGCTCCCGCCAATCCCCGTGCTCGCTGGCACCAGGCCATCGTAAACCTTGCGCTCCAGGAAGAACTGGTTGCGCACCGCGTTGAACTCGTCGTACCAATCCAGAATGTCATCCAGATAAAACCAAGTCCGGAAGACGTTCGAAAAAGTCATCCCCGCCAAATCGAGGGCCGATTCCATCACTTCGAGTGTTTCCCAGGCCTGCTCCTCGCGCGTCTCCTCGCTCGACTCCGGATGCAGCCCGCCCAGGACGCAATAGCGCGCATGCTGGTCTTCGAAGAGCGTGCCGACGGTACGCCCCTCGAGGTTGATGGGTTGAACGTCGATCCCCGAGACGGCATGGACTTGGACCCCGGCGATCGGGCCGCCGCCGCCGTTGCCCTCTTCGACCCACGTCATTGGCCACTCGATGCCCGCGACACGATAGCTCTTGGCATGCCGAATCTTGAACGGATCAACGACCAGCCCAAACACATCCTCCCGCACGATTCGGAGTTGGGCATTGTCGGCCAGGAAATCGTACAGGCGTTGGAAGAGCGACGCAGGATCTTCGGAACCGACTGCCGGCACGGTGATGAACGTTTCCTGGAATCCCCCGTTCGGCAGGCGGATCACCTGCATGCCATTGACCGCTCTGGTCGACCGCTTCTTGTCCATCGTATCTCTGGTTCAAACATGCTGCCTCGTGTCGTGGGCGGCAAAACACCCTGATTGCCCGATATTTGGCCGGGGAAGTCAACAGAACAATGCCGCGCAGAACAATGCCGCAGAACAATGCCGCAGTGGCGTCTCCGTCTCCGACGCCCGCGCGCCCGCAGGCGCGTCCGTGCGCGCCCGTGGCGGTCGGAGGCGGACCACGGTGGCGCCCGCGCCGCTGAAGAGGGCGTGGTCCAAACCGAACTCGATCACCTCCGGATGGCGCGACAACAGGGCATGCACCGTCCGCCGCAACGCGCCAACTCCTTTGCCGTGGATAATCCGGACCAGGAGGATCCCGCGCTCCTGGCAGGCGGCAAGATAGTCCGTCACCAACGCCTTGACCTGCCGGGGCGGAAACGCGTGAAGGTCCAGCACTCCATCGATCGGCAACTCGATCGGCTCGGAAGGCGGCCAGGGGCCCGTCGGCGGATCAGACACGTCTGCCATCATTGTCGTATTGCCCCGCCTCGAATGCCGCCTCGTACATCGCCACGACGTTGGCGGGCGGCACGTCGGCAAGAATGTTGTGAACCTGTTGAAAGACGAAACCGCCGCCCGGTTTGAGGATCCAGACCAGCTCGCGCACGTTGGCGCGAACCTGGTCCGGGGTCCCGCCGCTCAGGATGAAGCGCGTGTCACAACCGCCACCCCAGAAAGTCAGGCGCGCGCCGAACTCGCGCTTGAGCTCGTCGGGCGCCATGCCCCGACAGGTGATCTGCACCGGGTTGATGGCGTCGAGCCCCGCCTCGATGAGGCCGGGCAGGAGCTCGCGCACTCCGCCGCAGCAATGCAGCATGATCTTGATGTGCGGGGCCAGCTCCTTGGTTCGCCGCCACATGACCTGCTGCCTCGGGAAAAAGAACTCGCGGTACATCCGGGGCGACACCTGCGGTCCGGACTGCATCCCGAGATCGTCGCCGAACAGGATGATGTCGAGATGCGGACCGGCGGCACGCAGGAACCGTTCGAGGTTGGCGAGGTGCATCTCGACCACTCGGTCCAGGAAGGCATGGGCGCGCGCCGGGCTCCCCGCGAGCAGGTAGAAGAAGTTGTCGTTTCGATAAAGAAACTGGCCCATCTCGAGGAGGTTGCCGCCAAACAGACCCAGGATCGCCCGGTCGCTTTGCTGGCGCAGACGACGCGCCCCCTCCGCCAGGACAGCCGCGCCGTCCGGCCCGGCCACCAGCGGGCCTGGCGGCGAGGCGACACCCGTCCACATGCTCTGGCTCAGGACATCGGCAATCCGATCCAGGTCATCCTGCTCGGCGAACGGCCAGTGCGTCTGCTCGAAATAGAGCACGCCGTCGGGCATCTGGGCGATCACCAGATCGTCCGGGGAGAGAATCACCCAGCGTCCTTCGTCCCGGCGCAGCCGGATCCAGGCCGGCATCAGGCAGGGCGTGCCATCGGGCAGCACCCATTCCTGCCAATGCTTGTCTTCGAGGGCAAAGGCGCGCCCAAGCTCGGTCGTGTCGATGTGAAACCGATCGAGGAGGTCGTCGTCGACGATCGCAAGCTGTTGGACGGGATCGTAGACGCGCACCGGGCGCGAGGGAAGTTCAAGGTGCTTCCGGAGTCGGGCATAGGCGATCGCGGCAATGCCCGACGACCGGTGCCCGGACAGATCGAGCGGGACACGATCGGATGGCCGGTGGTCGAGGGCGGAAAGGACTCGTTCGCGGGAGGTCATAAGATCACGAGGCGCGCCCGGAAATCTGATGCTGGGACGAGGACACAGATTTCCGGTCTGTGGCAAAACCGCGCCCAGAAAGGGAGCCAAGCGCCTCCTGCCGCATCTGCAGGCGTTCTGCCGTGGGAACAGTGTGTCGCATCTCTGTATGTCTCGGATCCGGCGCGGTTTTGCTTCTCTAGCCCGCATTGGCGCACGTTCTAGGGTCTTCGGCTCTGCCGTAGCCACAACTCCATGAAACATGCGATGTGCTTTCGCACCGCACGCAGACTGCCTTCGACAATCGGCGCTTTGATCGCGGCTAAGTTCGCATTAGCCGCACGAAAACTGCGCCCTTGCCCACCATCAAAGCGCTCCTGGACCAACATGTCACTCTCAGCGTTGAATGTCTAGACCGGCTCTGCCTCAATGGCTACATCCCCGCCCTCCAAACCGGGCCCGGAGTCGTCCGTTTCCTGGTCGACCACTTGAAGTTTCCCGTGGTCTCGCCCGCCCTCTTGGGCCGGATCAGCAAGCACTTGATCGCCCAAGCCGAGGCGTCCATTGAAGACCACCAGACGCGCACAACCTGCTGCGAACTCACCCCCGATGGCCGGCACGCCAGCCTGTTCCTGGCGCGCCTCGATCTCAGCGGGTGTTTCGACCAGGTTTGGCCGCAGCCCGGATATGAAACTCCGCCAGCCCTTACGACCTATCCGGGCTAACGCCAACAATAGCGCGTCGCACCGGCGGTTCGCGCCAGGGAGCGGGCCAGGGTCAGGGCCTCCGCGCGGGGGAGATTGGCGATTCCGGGGGCCCCGCCAGTGTGCGACTGGCCGGCGGTGTCGAGGTGCAGGGTGACGACGCCGTGCCGCCGGTCAAAGGGCGTTTCGCGGATCTCCACGGTCTGGGCATTTCGCAGGGGCAAGATGTGCCAGGCGCGGCCAAGCCAGCCGCGGCGCGTTTGAAAATACAGGCCGCCCGACGCGTATCCGAGGTGGCGATAGCTGATCGCATTCAGCCAGTAAACGGCGGGCAGCAGAAGCAGCGGCCAGATGTCAAACCAGCGCGGCGCCCGCAACAACGCTTCCAGGGCGAAGAGCCCGCCTGCAAGAAACACGAGCGCCATCGCGCCTTTGAGGAAGCCGCGCCGGATCGCGCGGCGCGACACCTGCCGCCACGGCGCCGCGTCGCCCTCGAGTCCGGGCAGCAATTGGGGCAGCAGGGCCGTCAACTCGTCGCGCCGCACGATCGGCAACAGGACATCGCGGCCTGACTTCCGCTCCTCCTCATCCGAGGCGCCGGATGCGGTATCGACGCGGATTGTGGCCAGGCGGAGCCACCGCCGCAGGAGGCCTTCCTCGACCTTGAGCAACTGGATCCTTCGCCGCGGCAGGTTGCTCGAACGCTGCCGCAAGAGCCCGTACCTCCGCTGCAAGTCCTCGCCCCGCCGGGCCAGCGTGAATCGGTGGAAAAGGACAATCGAGCCCACGACCGAGATGCCAACGCTCACAAGCACCCCCGCCACAGCGAGAAGCCCCAACGGGATCCAGATCGATTCACCGGAGCGCTCGCTCAAGCGCGCCACCATCTCGCCTCCCTCCCGAAGCCACTGCTCGTAGCGCTCGCGCGGCACGAGATCATCGACAAAACCCAATCCGACAGCGAAGACCACGAGCACAGAGGCCATCCGATTCGACGTCAACCCCTCGAGCACCAGCTCGCGCAGACCAATCGTGCGGATGATCTCGGGCGCGGCCATCGGCTCCCCGGACCGGGTGGCGGCGGGCGTGGCGCCTGCGCCCGCGGGAAGAGACTCGAAGACCGCCTGGCGCAGACGCTCGGCCTCGGCGCGCGACAGCACGGAGAGAGACGCCTCCGGGCCCTTGCCGGCCCCGGTTTCGACCTGGGCCTCGACAACCCCAAACAGACGATGCAGCACGCCTTGCTCGATCCGGATGTCCTGCACGCGCGCCAGCGGAATATGCCGTTCGTGCCGGGCAATGATCCCGTGCTTCGTGATCAACTCGCCCTGGTCCAACCGGTATCGGAAGGTCAGATAACGTACGGTGGCCGAATAGACCGGGAGCGCCAGAAAGACCCAGAACAACGGGTGCATGGCCCCATCCCCGCGGCCAAAGATGCCCACGGCGATGATGGGCACAAGAAACGACTTCAGGGAATCGAGCGCCGCGAACACCAGGGTCAGCGGATGGAGCCGTCCCTGGAAGGGCGCCCCCGCCGCCCCCGCCACCTGCGACGGGTTGGCGTCCAATCCCCCCGAAGTTGGCGGTTCAGACGGCATCGTCTCCCCCCACGGCGACGAGGTGGTCGCGGAGTTGTCGGGCGCGGCTGGCCTCGAGCCCCGGCAGCACGATGATTGCATTCTGCGTCCCGGCCGTGTGGAACACGAGCGAGGCCAAACCCAATCCGCGCTCGATCGGTCCGGCATCGAGATCGACATGCTGCAATCGCGACAGCGGCAACAAGGTGAGCGACCGGAACCAGATGCCTTGCCTGATCTCGAGCACCTTCTCGTCGAGTCGGTACCCCCAGGCCCGGTACGCGCGCCGGGGATGCCAGCACACCCTGATCCCCAGCAAGCCGATGATCCCCAGCCAGCCCAGCAAGGGCCAAAGCCAGCGTCCGCTGCCAACACCGAGCATGAACACCGGGACCAGCAAGACTCCCCCAAACACGGCCGCGAAGATCAACTGGTGCAACCGCCAGAGTCTGACAACGCGCGAATCGAGCGATTCGAACCCCTCGGGACCGGCCTCGATCATCGAGGTGCGTGTCTGATCCTGCGCCTCGACCGTTGCGGACAACTCGGGCGCCTCTGCCCCCGGCATCGCTTCATCAGCCATGCCTCCAGAGTCGCGGAGCGGCCCCGGAACGTCAATCCACGGCTGCGCTCCGTGAAACGGCTGGTTGAGCGTTTCCGGTTCATGGTCTTCCTGCGCATTCAACCGTTGCTGGGATCAAGCGCCCATTGTTGGGGCGGCCTCGCGCGGAGACAATTTGCCTGGCAACAACCCGGCGATGCGGCGATGGGCGCTGCTGAAGGGCAGACGACGGATCCGGGACAGCGACCGCCACTGGCCCGCCCATGCGCGCGGCGGGCTGCCGGACCGCGCGCGGTAGATCTCGAGCCGGATCCGGGAGCGGGTGATTGTGTGCTTGATTTCACCCAATCGTTCGAGCTGGTCGGGTCGCAGACCGGCGAACACCTTCAGAGCCGGGAGCGCGCCTTGTCCGCCGCGGACCTCGATCTGCGGGAACTCCCACAAACGGGCGTTGACCGCCCCCTCGGGGCGGCGGCGGACATACCAGAGATTGCTCCTGTTGAAGATGACGGCGGCGCAGTGGACATCGACGAGGCGCGGGCGGACCGGGCGGCGTGGAATCTCCTCGGTGGAGCCATCGCGCCGGGCGATGCAGGCGCGGCGCAGGGGGCAAACGGGGCATCGCGGGGTGCGCGGAGTGCAAATCGTCGCGCCCAATTCCATCAGCGCTTCGTTCAGCCGACCGCAGGCTCCTGGTGTCCGGAACCGGGCCGCGGCGCCGACCAGTTCCTGCGCCCATTGCCACAGCCGGGCCCGGGCACCCGCCGACTCGACATTGCCGCGCAGGCCGCGCAGCCGAGCCAGGACACGGATGACATTTCCGTCCAGGACGGGTGTGGGTTGGTTGAATGCGATACTGCAAATGGCGCCGGCGGTGTAGCGCCCGATGCCGGGCAGCGCGAGCACCTCGGCAAAACGACGGGGAAAGAGTCCTCCGGGACGCGCCGCAAGGATCCGGGACGCGCGCAGCAGGTTTTCTGCGCGACGGTAGTAACCCAGGCCTTCCCAAAGCCGGTAGACCCGTTGCGGCGAGGCGGCGGCCAGGGCGCCAATTGTCGGCAACGCGCGCATCCAGCGGGTGAAATGGGGCACCACAGCCTCGACAGTTGTCTGTTGCAGCATGACCTCCGCGATCCAGATGGCGTACGGATCCCGGGTGCGGCGCCAGGGCAAATCGCGCGCGGCGGCCGAGAACCAGCGCACCAGGGTGCGCGCGACGCGGGTCGTCCCGATCATCGGCGCGCTCACATCTCGAACTGGTTGATGCGCCGCAGGCTCAGGCGCAGGGGAAGCCAGCCGACGGCGGCCGACAGAAGGACGAACGCGGCCCAGCTCGGCAGGAGGCCGGAGCCGCCCGGCTCCCCGTAGCGGGTCCAGGGCGAGCCCAGGGCCAGGAGAACGACGGACGCGACAATGTAGAGGAAACTGACGACAAGGCAGAACGTGCCGCCGAAGCCGCTGACGATCTTGCTTGGGTTGTCCTCCTTGAAGTTGGGGTAGAGCCCGCCGAGGCCCACGGCGAGCCCGTTCAGCGTGAAGGTCATGACGGTGATCGCGACCGTCAGGTAGAGGGTGCGGTCCCACGCCAGCATGAGCATGCGACAGGAAAGGATGATCAGGCCGGCGGTGAGCGCCAGCGATAGAGTGCTTGTCAGGGCGAACTTGGCCAGCAACAGGCGGCGCAACCCCAGCGGCGCCATCCCGACAATCCAGAGGCGCTTGCCTTCGAGCGAGAATTGGGGATAGACGAAGCGGGTTGTGAGCGTTGCCAGGTTCAGCGCGCAGGCGCCAAGGTTGAGATAGGAGACCAGGAAGATCCAGAAGGGACTGGTCAGTTGCTGGCTGAAATGCCGGAGGTTGAGGAAGTACACGCCCAGCAGCCCGAAGAGCACCAGGGTCTGGCCCCATTGAGTTGTGTCGCGCCAGAATAACCGCATGTCCTTCAACAGCACGGCGCGGACGTCGACGGGGATCGGGCGCGCCCATGCCAGCGCGCGCTCGAGCCCGCCGGTCGATCGGGCCCGGCGATCGAGTCGTTGCTGCCATGCCCGAAACCACGGCCAGCGGTTCATGGCGCTGCCGCGGCTTTGGACCATCGAGACGGCGGCGTAGAACGCGTTGCCCATGCGCGTGAGGGCGAGGGTGCCGAAGAACAGCACGTGGCTGAGGAGGACCAGCGCGAAGAACAATGCGGCCCCCAGAGCGCCTTCAGCCCACTGTTGGACGCCGGCCGAGAGCCAGTAGCTGGGGAGCAAGGGAAAGAGCGCGAAATGGGTGCGCGACAGGAGGCGGTCGAGGACCACCAGCACCCGCGTCTCGAGTTGCTCGTCCGTGATGGGATCGGTCTTGAGCCAGATCGCGGTCGCGGCAAGGAGGCTTGAAGCCACCAGCAGGGCGGCGATCTGGAAGGCCCGGCGATCGAGAAAGCGGGCGAGGTTCACGGCCAGCCAGGAACCGGCCACGGCGGGTAGCATGATGAAGAGTCCGAGGAACCCGAGCGTCGCCGCGTAGAAGTGCCACGGCACACCCTGAGTCAGCCCGTACGCGGCCAGCATGGGTGCAATCAGAAACAGAAACGCCCACGACGCCAGAAGCGTGGACTCGATGAACTTCCAGCGGAAAATCGAATCCCAGGAAATCGGGAGGGGCAACAGGAACGACGTCTCCCGGTTGCGAAACAGGTTGGTGTAGCTGATGATCAGGTTGCTCAGCAGCAGCAGACCGAACAAAAACGCGAACAGCAGGAAGAGCATCCGCTCGATCAGCACCGCGCCCAGCCCCGGAAACGAACCGGCGAACCGCAACCCTTTGTAGAAGATCGCGAATGCCAGCGCCGCGTAGCCGCCGAGGAACAAAACGATCAGGGCGGTCAGCAGACGCGATTGCTGGCGGATTGCGAGCAGGCGCCGCCAGGCCTGCCGCATGTTGACCAGAACCAGCAACGTCAACGGGCTCGGGGACGCGGCATGGGGCGCCGGGGGGCGGTTCGTGGACATCGGCCTGTTCATTCGCTGTGGGAAGCGGGTGCGGCGGCCGAGTTTGGCTGCTCCTCGCGCAGATTCGCTTCCTGGCGCGTGAGCGTGAGGAAGGTCTGCTCCAGCGCCCCGGACGTGCCGCTCTGACGCCGCAGTTCGTCGCGCGTGCCCACGGCGATCAACCGACCTTCATGCATGATGCCGATCCGATCCGCCATTTCCTCAGCCACGCTCAATTGATGGGTGGAGACAAACACGGTCATGCCGGCGAGCGCGCGCTCCTTGAGGATGTCCTTCAACACCCGCGCGTGGTGCGGGTCCAGGCCCACCATCGGCTCATCGAGCACGACCACTTCCGGCGCGTGCAGCAGCGCCGAGACGATCACGATCCGCTGCCGGGTTCCATGCGAGAGCGCTTCGATCGGTTTGGCGAGATAAGGTTCGAGGTTGAAACGCGCGATGAGTTCGCGCGCTCCAGCGGCGATCCGCTCCTCGGACATCTGGAAAAGCTGGCCCGTGAAACGGATAAACTCCCAGGGCGTGAGCTTGTCGTAGAGAAACGGAAAGTCCGGCACATACGCAATCCTGCGACGCGCCTCGAGCGGCTGTTCCTGAACGTCATAGCCGGCGACGCGGGCCGCTCCCGAACTCGGTTTCATGAGGCCGGCGAGGATCTTCACCGTCGTCGTCTTGCCGGCGGCGTTCGGACCGAGCAACGCGAAGAACTGACCCCGGGGCACCACCAGGTCCACCGCATCCACCGCGACCAGGTCGCCGAACCGTTTGACCAGATGGATCAGTTCGATCATCGGTTGATCACAAGTCCATACAACATGCGGGCTAGCGAGGCGCGATCGCTTCGTTGACCAGCACGATGTCGTCCGGCAACCCGACGCGGAGGATCTCGCCCACGCGGCTCACCACGACCGATGCGCGGTGCGTCTCGAGCAGCCGGGCCTCGATGCGGTAGGCGCGCACGCGCGAGTGGCCCAGCGCGAACCAGTCGCTCCGGGCCTCCCAGACCAGCCCGCGCGCCAGGACGGCGGGATCGGGCACCTTGAGATCCCGTGTCGCGGCGGCCAGCCCGGCGATGGCGGGCGGCAGGCCGAGTTGCGCCAGGAGCTTCTCGGGGCGGGCGAGATCGGCAAAGGCGACGGCCTGCTCCCACTCGCTCCCGCGCTCGCCAGTGCGCACCACGAGCTGTTCGGTGTCCGCGTCCGCCTCGATCTCCCACGCGTTGGGCTTGAAATTCAGGCGGAGCCGGAGCTTCTGCCAGGCCTGGTTGACGCCAAAGACCGCGTGCAGGGCAAACCGCAATCGCCTGGGCGATTCATCGAGGAGCAGATTGCCGTCCAGGTCGATTGTGTAGCCCGTGAATGCCCGGACACGGCCCTCGACCGCCTCCTGCTCGGCTTCCGTGCGCGCCATCGCCGTTTCGTCGATGGTCGCCACCCAACGGCAAAACCCGATCTTCTGTCCGCGATGAAGAATCTGCAGTGCCGAGTCGTCGGGCGCCGTCAGGATGCGTTCCCAGACAGTGGCGATGGGGACGCGGCTGCCGCTGTTCTGGTGGCTGCTCATTTCCGAGCGCCAGAGCAGGACATTCATGATCACCCAAAACAGGATGACCAGGGGAAAGTACATCCGTTTGATCATGGGCGGCGCGGATCACGTTGCGGGGATGCGGATGACCTGCCCCACGTTCAGCCGATTCGGATTGATGTTCGGATTGGCGGAGAGAAGCGTGCGGAGCGGAAGGCCATAGCGGCGGGCGATTGTGCTCATCGTCTCCCCTCTTCTGACGGTGTACTGGAGGTAGCCGCGTGGGGCCGGCACCGCCGGCGCCGAGGGGGCCGACACCAAAGGCCTGCGCACGTCAGACAACGGATTGACCCCGGCATTGGGGAGGGTCGGGACCCAGACAGACCGAGCCGGGTCCGGGCCGGTCGCGGCGCGGCTGGACTGCTGCGTCTCCGACGGCGGACGCGGCTGGGCAGTGGCGATTGGCGCTCCGGAGGCGGCGGTCGTTGCAGGCAGGGCGGACGCGGCGGACGCGGCGCGCAACGCTTCTCTGAGCTGGGCGTTTTCGGCCCGGAGCTGCTGCACGTGCATGTACAGTGTCTGGTTGGTTACTCTGAGCTGGTTGATCTCCTTCTCCGTGTCATGAACCCTGGAAACCATCCGGTCAAACTGTTGCTGGAAGGCGGGCAACTGGGGGCCCAGCGGCACGCTCTTGGCGATCTCGACCTGACAGTCCCTGATCTTCTGCCGGGCCGTCTCGGCGTGGCGCCATTGCGGCTGCAGCTTGAGGAGTCTGTTGAAGTGGTAAATCGCCGCGGCCGGGTCCGACAGATGCTGGCAGAAGATCAACCCCAGCTCCCAGTGCGCCAGGGCCAGCCGTGGATTGGCCTCAAGCGCCTTTTCAAGCGAGGCCACCGCACCCTGGAAGTTGTACGCCGATTTCTTGGCGCGGGCATCGACGATCAACGGATTCTTCTCTTCCGTCTCCTGATCCGGCAATGGGAGGCAGCCGCAGAGCCAACACGCGCCCAGCAGACAGCAACAAAGACGAATCGCATCAAGATGCCTCACGCACCGAACCTTAACAGACAAGCCGCGCGGTGCAATCCGCGAAACACGAATGCACCAACCCGCCCGCAGCCGACCGCGCGGCGGCGCCTAATTCAGAGTGGCGAGGCAAGCCTTGATCGCATCGAAGCTCGGGAGGTCCTTGGGGGTCGGCGTTTGCTCACTGTAACGGACCACACCGGCCTTGTCGATCACGAACGCGGCACGGGCGGCGGCTGAGCCCAATCCACCCAGGTCGGCCAACAGGACGCCGTAATCCGCGGCCACTTTCTTGTTGAGATCGCTGGC
>CAYPUR010000056.1:22337-22990 GCA_964413865.1 uncultured Verrucomicrobiota bacterium | reverse complement strand
TCCGATCTCCCAACCTCGACCGAGTCACGGTGCGTCGACATCGAAGCCCAGTTCGCGAAACCGCTGGAGTTTGTAGATGAGGGCGCGGCGGCTGATGCCGAGGGCTTTGGCCGTCTCGGTGCGGTTATGACCGTGTTTGCGCAGGGCTTCGAGGATTGCCTGACGTTCGACCTCTTCGAGTTGCTGGCCTTCGGGTGCCGGCGCAGTCGGGGTGGACGCCGTGGCCGCCCGGACGCGGGCGGGGAGATGGTCGCGGAGGATCAACTCGCCGCCGCACAGCAGCGCGGCCCGTTCCATGGCATTGCGCAGCTCGCGCACGTTGCCCGGCCAGGCATAACCTTGCATGCATTCGACGGCCTGATTCGACAGGCGCGTCCGCCCGCCGGTGTAGTCGGCCAGGAAGGCATGGGCGAGGGGCAGGATGTCCTCGACCCGTTCGCGCAGGGGCGGCACGAAAAGTTCGACCACGTTCAACCGGTAGAACAGATCCTCGCGGAATCGAGCTTGCTTGACCTCGTCTTCGAGGTTGCGGTTTGTGGCGGCCAGGAGGCGGGCCTGGGTGACCCGATCCGCATTCGACCCGACACGCTGGAAGCACCCGTCCTGCGTGACACGGAGGAGTTTGGCTTGCAGTTGCGGCGACATCTCGGCGA
>CAYPUR010000056.1:0-22327 GCA_964413865.1 uncultured Verrucomicrobiota bacterium | reverse complement strand
CTCGAATCGTCCGATCCGTTGGGCATGGGCGCCGGTAAAGGCCCCCTTCTCGTGGCCGAACAACTCGCTCTCGAGCAGGTTCTCGGGCAGGGCAGCGCAGTTCACGCGCACCAACGGTCCACCCGCTCGCGTGCTCCAGGCGTGAATGACCTCCGCCAGCACCTCCTTGCCCACGCCGCTTTCCCCGGTGATCAGAATGCGGCTGTCCGACGGCGCGATGAGCGAGGCATCGCGGAAGACCGCCTGCATCAGCGGGCTGCGGGCCACCACATGCGCCGGCAACTGATGGCGCTCCCCGAAGCGCATCGGCGCCGCCTGCGTGAGGCCGATCGCCTGGCGCACGGACGCCAGCAACTCGTCGAGGTCGATCGGTTTGGTCAGGTAGTTCAGTGCCCCGTCGCGCATGGCGCCCACGGCATCGCGAATGTCGGCGTAAGCGGTCACCAACAAAACAGGCAGGCGCGGGTGCGCCTGACGCGCCAGGCGCAGCGTCTCGAGTCCGCTCAACCCGGGCATGCGAACATCCGAGATCATCATGCTGACGGACTGGGCCCGCAACGCGTCGAGGGCTTGTTCGCCCGAGGCCACGACGACGGTGCCAAAGCCCTGGCCGCGAAGCAGCGATTCGAGGAGGCTTCTCTGGCCCGGATCATCGTCGACGATCAAAATGCGATGCCGTGCCGTCTGATTTGTCTCTGGCTTGACAGGCATGATGCGAGGTTGTGCGCGGGCAGTGTAATGCGCCCCTCGAACGCTGCAACCACGTTCGCCCGGTCTACAGCGGCCTGACCCGGGGCCATTCGAGTTCGCAGCCGGCGTTGCGCAGGCTCTGCTGGTATTGGGCGAGGCGCTTGGCATCGCGGCGCACCTGGCGCGGCGGTTCCTTGCTGCGCAGGCAATAGGCCACAAGGTATCCCACCGCTTCGCCGATGTTCCATTCGACCGGGTGCAAGCGGTAGGCGCCATTGGTGATGTGCGTCGTCCCAATGTTTTTGGCGGCGGGGAGCAGGTTCTCGACGCGCTGTGGCAGCAGCGCACCCAGCGGGATCTGGAACGGAAGCGAACTGAGATCCAGGTAGTTCTCCCCCGAAGAACTGGGGTGAAGATCGATCCGGTAGGCGCCGACGCCGACGCTGTCCGCAAAGGGTTCGGCCGTCACGTCCTCGCGGGATTTGCCCGTGGCCTGCATCCGCGCGTCGGTGCCAACGTGTTGTTCGGTGACGGTGAATTCCGCTCGAATGCGCCGGGCCTCGCGGATATAGGGGTACTTGGCGAGGCCATCCGTTGTGCCGACGATGTCGTGTCGCAATCGCAGCCCTTTCCAGCCGGCTCCGCCATCGGGACGCGGCGCCTCGGTTTGCATCCAGTAGAGCAGGGAGAGGCTGAGTTCCTTGGCCCGTCGCACGTGTCGGGCGATCTCGTCGGGTGTGTTTTCGATCAAAGGCGCAACCCAGTAGTCGTTTTGCGGCCAGTTCACCAGGGTAATCCCGCTCGAGTAGGTCCCGGGAACGAAATTGGCCGCGTCGGCGATCCGGCGGTAAGACCAGAGATTGACGCCCGCGGCCTTCATGGTCGGGTCGAACATCAGACTGCGCGGTTTGAGGGTGTGAGGATGTGTCGAGTCCCAACTCAACAGGCGCCCTGTCCAGCCCGGTTTCAGATCCGGCACGTAATCCCGCCAGAAGGCATATTCGGAAGGGCGCTCGATGGTGTGGTCCTCTTCAGGGAGATAATCGATGGCGAAGCAGCAGGTGATGGCCTGCTGGCTCGCGGGTTCGGCAACGGCGGCGGCGTGCGGTTCCCCGGTGTCGGCGCGTCCCTCGGCGCCCAGGACGTGCTCGGTCCCCGTCATGGGGAGCAGGTCGCCCAACTCGGTCGCATCGATAAAGTACGGGGCCGCCAGTGTGACGCGACCGTCTGTGCGCCGGTTGCGGAGCGTCACCGCCCGGACACGGTCCGCGTCCATCAAAGCCGAGACCGGCTCGTGTTCGAGCAGAATGCGCAGGCGCCCTCCGCTGACATGCGGGGCCAGCATCTGTTCGAGCACGGCCAAGGCAACGCGCGGCTCGTGACACAAGCGCGACACCCAGCCGTTGCCGGGGTTGAGCCGCAGGTTGGCGCGCGCTTCCGGCGTCAGCGGATAGTGGTTGCGATAGTAGGCGCGAACCGCCTCGCGGAATTGGCGATAGGCCCGGGTGCATCCGAAGCTCTCGATCCACGGATGCTCGTCCGGCGGCACGGCTTGGGACGTGAGCTGGCCGCCGATCCAGTCGGTCGGCTCGGTGAGAATGACGCGGAGTCCGGCGCCGCAGGCCGCGAGCGCGGCGGCGCAGCCGCCAAGCCCGCCGCCGACGATGACGAGATCCGCGGCTCTTTCGCGGCCGCCGTCGCGGTCCTCATCCGCCAGGAGCGGGGCCCAGGTAAAGATGGGCAACGCGGCGGCGCTGCGCTGAAGGAACGATCGTCGGTTCATGCTTCCCAGCGTAGCGGTCAACGCCGGCGTTGCAAGGTTGGGGTGTTCGTCGCGGCGGTTCTCATTCGGGGTGCAGGACCTTGCCGCCGCGTGAGGGCACGCGGCCTACAACACCGGTGTCGACCTCATCTCTGCACGACGCGGTAATAGGCTCGGTCGGCGGTCGACAACGGTTCAATCCACTCGACGAAGCTGTGCGGCGGAATGACGGCGGAGGCCAGAACCTCCCAATGTCTCAGGTCGGGACTGCGTTGCCATTCGAGCGGCCGCCCTGGTCCCCCCGAGTAGCGAATGCGAAGGACTGTCGATTCCTGAACAACAGTCAGTCGATTCAGCGCCGGCAGCGGGCCCGCATAAACGAACACGGCGACGTTGCCTGTCGAGGAGAGACCGCGCGGATCGGCGGCGGCATAGGTGAAACGATCGGCGCCCTGAAAGGCGGCTGGCGGCTGATACCGCACCTGGCCCGAGACGACCGCGACGCTGGCGCCTTGTTCGCTTAAGGGACTTACGCTGACCAAGCGGACCGCGTCGCCGTCGGGATCCGAGTCGTTGGATGTCAGGGTCGAGGCACTCAAGAAGGCTGTCTGGCCCTGGGGCACCAGGATCCCGTCAGCCACGGTCGTCGGCGGACGATTCGCGAGCGTCAGCGTGGCGGGTTCGCTCACGGCGGTGCCCAGGGCGTTTCTCACGGCCAATTGGTAGGCGCCGGCCAGGTTCGGTTGGACGTCGCTGAGCGTGAGCGTGGCGTTGGTCGCCGCGGGAATCGGGACCTGATTGAACCGCCACTGGAATGCGAGCGGTTCGGTTCCGCCGGCCCAACCCGTGAATGCCGCGGTCGCGCCGCGCGCCACCGTCTGCGACTGCGGTTGGGCCAGCAGGATGGGAGCGAGAAACACGCGCGTGCCCGAAAGGGCGAGATCGAAACTCAGATCGGTGCTGCCTGGCGACGCCTGATGCACTTCAACCGCGAGCACATTCGGGCCTTCGCGCAGGCGTGCGGGCGTCACTGACTGGGTGAAGATCGCGCTTTCCTCGGCTCCGGATGCGGCGTAGCTGGCGAGTGTCCCGCTGTGAATCGGCCCCTCCGGAAGGTTGCTTCGATACACCTCGATTCCATTCAGGTACACCGCGGCGCCGTCGTCACGCAGCAACCCGACTGTGAGGTCTCTGTACGCAAACACGTTTGTGACGGCAAACGGATGCCGGAAATAGGATGTGATGTGCTTGTTGGCCGAATCAGGCCCGAAACCGATCGGCGTCGCTTCCGGCCGGCCCTCGTCGGCGTCGCCGTACCCGAGTTCGGCGGGCCCCGATTTCCAGCTTGAATCGTCAAATTCGAGGCCGGTCCAAGCCGGGGCGGGAGCCGAGCCGTCGTCGAGGTACCTCCACTGCGAGCCGGTCGGCACAACGGTGGATGCCGCGACTGTGCCGGTCGAGAGCCCGACGCGCGCGACGGCGGAGGTGCTGGCCAGTCCGAAGGAGTCCAGGGCGACGGCCTGGAGCTCGTAGACGCCAGCCGGGACGGCAGGCCAGGAGAACTCGAACGGCGGGGCGAGCAGTTCGGCGAGAACGGTTGGCCCTGCGTACAGGCGCACGCGGTCGATCTGGCCGGCAGCCGGCTCGGCTTCCGCAGCCACCGTGATGGTGCTGCCCGCGAGCAACACCGCGCCATGAGCGGGCGCAACGATGCGCACAACAGGCGGCGGCGCAATCACGGTGACTTCCGTCGCGTCCGACGTAGTCGCGCCGAGGCGGTCATCGACCGCCACGGCCCGCACCAGGTGCGAGCCAGGCGGCGGATTCGTCCATACGAATGTGTAAGGCGCCTCCATGACTTGGGCGAGCTTCTGGTCGTGACTGAAGAACTCGACGCGGACGATTCGGCCGTCGCTGTCTTGGGCGGATGCACTCAGGAGCAGGTCCGCGGGCCAGTGCAACACGGCGCTCTGGCTGGGTGCGGTGAGCTGCACGGTGGGCAACGCGTTGGGCTCATTCGCCGCGCCAGCCGTGGGTGTCGACGCGAACCAATTGGTCGGTTCGTTGCCGTAGGAAGAAAGCGTTCTTCGCTGCAACGAGGCGCCAGAACCGTCGGCCACGGTCGGCCACGGAGCCCGGTCCAGGTAGTGCACCTTGTCCACAAGCGCGTAGGGCGTGTCCGGACCCTGCGCCACGGCCGGTTGCGCCAATTCGATCGTGTCCTCGTCGTTGGCGAGACGCCCCTGCCAAGGCCCGTGCAGCGGGACATCCGGCGGAATGGCGTAGAGCGAAATGAGAGAGGCGCGCGCTTCAGCGTCCGCAACAGGATCGAAGCCGACCACCAGCAGGTGGCGGCCTGAAGGCAGCGCGGCGCCTGGCGGGAACGCGAATGTCACGCCGTTGCGCAGCCGCCATGGGGTGTCGGGCATCGCCGGGTCAGACAGCGGAACATTCGTGGTTGAGATGTTGGCCAACTCGATGAAGCTGGCCGGTTGGTTTGTGATGCCGGTGGCTGCCGGGTGGTACATGATCTCGGAAATGACAATTGGGCCCGCACGCGGCACGGCATTCGGTTCGCCCAGTGTGACCGCAGCCAACGGCGGATAATCCACCTCGCCCACGCTGTTGGTGTGCCGCCCGAGGCTGACGCCACTGGCGGTCGCCTCGAAATCAAACCCCTGCACGTAGCCGGTCAAACGCCCCGCTCCGTCCGCGCTGAAGATCCAAACGTCGTCACCGTCCGCGCCCAAGGCGAAGCTGGGGGGCTGCCCCGGCGTCGGGTTGAAGTGGGTTTCGGTGAAGACAGCAAACCCGAGGGCTGGGATGATGGTCGGCGAAGGCAAACGGTACTTCTCCGGCGCCGAGAAGGTGTCGGTGAGGAACCATCCGCCGACGTCGATCGGGGCGTCGGTTGGATTGTGGAGTTCGATGGCATCCTCCTGGGGACCGGTCGAGTGGGCGAGGACTTCGTTGATGACGACAGGCGGCAGGGTGGGCGGCGGCGGATCGACCAGGCCCGGGGTGCCGTCGAGGATCCCGTTGGGTCGCCAACTCTCCCGATCGTTCCATCGAGTCCACTCGACGGTGTCATCCGCGATGGCCAGGGAGAAGCCGTGCCCATCCGTGATGGGAGACCAGAGGTCGTCGTAGGTGAATTCGAGGATCTTCTCGCCATAACTGTCCTCGAGCCGGAGGCGCTCCCCGCTGTTGTCGAGCAGCCCGGTGTATTCGCCGGCCACCGGAAGGCCGGTGCCATACCGCAGCGAGAACGCGTCGGCATTGCGCACCACGAGAACCCGGGCCCCGGGCTCGAGTGTAGTGATCGAGCCGGCGGCGAAATCGAATTGGATCCCGTCGGTGAATCTGACGCCACGCAGATCGAGCGCGGCGGGTCCTGTATTGCGCAGTTCGATGAACTCGAATTCGGAGTCGTCGAGGTCCGGGTGCCCGGCCATCGGTGCCGGATGGTACATGATTTCGGTGATGCGGAGGGACTGCTGGGCCAGGCTCGGAGAGCCCGCATAGGTCCGTGTGTGGACAAGCCGCCCGCGATTGTCGGTCAGGCCGAGTGTTTCTCCCCGGGCTGAAAGGTCGCCTTCGTAAGGACCCAGGACGAGCCGCCGTTCGCCGCCTTGCGGGCTGGTCGAGCGGGCGCGGAAGGCCCGGACGGCGGGTGAGGCGCACAGCGCCGCGCGCGCGGGGAGGACCGTCCCGGGTTTGAAGGTGAAACGGACGGCGCCGTCGAGTTTCCAGTCGGAGAGATCGACCGCGTAGGGGTTGGCATTGGTGATCGAGAGCCATTCCTCGGCCGGGTTGCCGCTGGCGGGCCGGTACTCGACGCGGCCGATCTCGACGACGGCATCGGCCGGTTGCGGGAGCGGGATTTCACCGCCGTTGGTGACGGAGAGGGTGCGGAACAGGTAGACCCGGCGTCCCGGGAGGAACTGATTCCAGATGCGGTCGACCGCCTGGGTGATCGTCTCGCGTGCGCCCCATGTGCCCCACTTGGCCAGATCGAGGGCGGCGTCGGGGGCGATCCGATCGCGCAACGCGCGGCTCTTGATCCGATAGAAATCATTTGAGGCGGGCGTGGCGAGCGGCTGGAGAAGGTCATCCATCAGTGTCCGCAAGCGGCGCAGGAACATCTGGCGCGTCGCTGAGGTGTTGTAGAGGGGGCTGAAGACCTGGTTGCCGCTGCCAATGAAGATCGATTGATTGGTGTAGATCTGCTCATCGTAGTAGGCATAGTCGCTGGTCCAGACCCGCCCGAAAGAAAGGTCCACGTCCCACGGCATCGCCATCCATTCGCGTGTGCCATCGCTGTCCCGGTAGAGGTAGTAGTTCTTGTGGCAACAGTCCGTGTCCGCCGTAATGATCTTGGCCGCCAGGAAGTCAATCATCCGCGGCGCGTCGAGGTTGTCGTACATGAAGGCCTCCCGAGCCGTTGCGCCGGCCTGGGACATCCCCTGGATGAGCGCGGCCAGATCGGCGGTGCCCTCGTTCTTGCGGGTCTTCTTCTCGTTGCCGGCGACGCTGTCCGCCGAGTTGTACATTTTGTAAAGGGCCCCCCTCGAGTCCAACCCCAGGCGTTTGAGGAAATTGTCATCCCCGTTCTCGACCAGGTTGGCGACGCTGAAGAACGCCCCGTTCTGTTGAACCCGCACCGCAAGGGCAAAGTGGCTCAGCGCCCCGGCGTCGCGATAGGTTTCGTGTGCCAGCACATTCCGCATGTGGGACTTGTCCGCCCACGTGGTGAGCAGATTCAAGTCATCGACCCGCGGCGCATCGTCGGACCAGCGGAACTTGTAACCCGGGTTGAAATCGAGGTCGTAACTGCGTTTGGGGAAACCGCGTGTGGACTGGCCATGAATGGTCGCTCCCACGTTGTCGTAAAACTCACCGTCAAAGAACAGGGATCCACTGGCCCGTGTGTCGGAGTTCGCCGCGGACGGGTTCTGAATGAACCAATGCACCACGGGAAGCTGCGTGGCTTCGAGCGAAGGGTCGCGCACGACTGTGCCGCGGTATTGGGGGCTTCGCAGCGGGTCGGTGTAGGCCGGCAGCCGGTTCAGCCGCGCCTGATCGTCGGCGGCAAGGATCGCGTAGCGGATCATCTGTCCGGGGTTGGCCACCGCCGCCGGGATGCGCGCCGCGTAAATGCCGTCGCCCGCATCGCCGTCTTCGTGGGCGCCGTCGTCGCGCATTGGGATGGACGCTTCGCCCGCGTACATGACGCGATAGCGCAGGGTGACTGTGCCGACCGGACGGAAGCTCGATGTAACGCGCGCCCGGACGACCAGGTCCTCCGAATCCGCCGGCACGGCGGGCTCATGTTCCACCTGGCTGATGATCGGCCCGAGCGTGGCGGTGCCGGAGCCATTCTCCTCTCCGGGAGTCGGTTCGGGAAAATAGACATGGTCATCGAGGCTCAGTCGCAGACATCCGCCCGCCAGTTCAGGGGCCAGCAGGAAGTCGGCGTCCTCAGCGCTGATGTTCAGGCCCTGAATCGCCAGCACGTTCGTGCCACTGACCAGCACATCCCGATAGCGCGTGAGGTCGAACGGTTCGGACACGAGAGTTTCGGCCGGCGTGCGAGCCGTGTCGGCGGTCGAGTTCCAGGCAGCGCCCTCGGAAGGAATCTGATCGATGACGACCGAGAACGTCAGCTCGTCGCAGTGATCGGTCCGCTGGCCATCCGTGCCGAGCGGGTCCAGTGCAAAATCGAGCGTGTCGCCCGCCGCAAGGTCGGTCACCGCGAGGTTGGCGCGAACGCCCGTGGTGTCGTCAAAGGCAACCGTTGCGTGGTACTGCTCATCGCCATTGACGAACACGCGGAGGGTGGCGCCATTGCCGCAGGCCGGGTTTTCCTTTGCGAAAACCACCTGACAAACAAACGTCCCGGGCGCCTCGCACACCCATCGGCGAATCACCCAATGCGCCCCACCGCTGTTCTCTCCGTTGGGGAACCAACCGCCTTGCGTGACGGCATCCCAGGGCGGATTGGCGGGTCCCAAGACCCAAGCGCCCCCATTCCACGACCATTGCGGATTCGAGCTCACGAAGTCACGACCGGCATCGTACCGGCCGTCGAGATCCGCCGTGTGATCGTAGAACCCGTAGTACCAGTTGTTGAAGCCCTGCTGGCCGGCGAAGGACCAGTCCGACGCGCTGTTGGCGAGCACGCCCCCAGCCGCCGTCACCGGCGCATTGCGTTGAGCGATCGGGAAGCCGTTGAGATAGGCCGCGAACCCATCGTTGTAGCGGATGTTCAACGTTAGCCGGTCCAGGGCCGCGAGGTTCGTGACGACAAACGGGATGCGCAAATAGGCCGTCGGATTGACTCCCCGCATCGCATCACTGATGTCGCTGCCCACCAGACCGCCCGGCACGTTGAAGCCTGCCCCGGTGACCACCGGGGTCCAGTCGGCGTCGTCGAAATCGGTGCGCACCCAGTTGGTTCCCAAATCGCCGTCGCGCGGTACCAGCAACCTGCCGGGCGCTCGAGGCCCAACCAATGCAAGACTCGTCGGGAGCAACGGCAAACCGTAACTGACATCTTCGGCCTGCGGGGGAAACATGGGCGCGTATGCTGTGGCGAGGGTTTGGCCATCGGGCCTGACCAGAGCCAGGAATTCGCCCGACGCGCTCAAACGAAAATCGGTGTGAAGCGGACGTCCGGGAACACGGCGGTCCTTCCCTGACGCGAAGACGATGAGATACTGGCCGGGGGCAATGTTGGTCGATGGAAACTGCCACCTCCTGAGCTGGGCCGCATCGTCGGTCAGCGACCATCCTGCCAGATCGACCGGGAGGTCGCCCGCGTTATGGATCTCGATCCAGTCCTCAGAGTTGCCATCCTCGTCGTCGAGCGTGCGCAGGTTGCCGGCCTGGAATTCCGACAGCAGAACCTCGCCATGACCGGCGCCCACGGCGAGCAGACCAGCAGCCAGCAGCGATCGCACCGCCCACTCCCTGTTGAACAGGACTCTCATTTTGACTTCACCCCCCTTGAGAGAAAGAGACCCGCCCGGCGATCCCACCGATCTTCGCGAGCCGCCCGATCCTGATCGGGTCTCTCCGGGCGCCGTCGCACGCTTCGACACCCTGGCCCGGAAATCTCATGCCGGGACGCGGACACAGATTTCCCGGCAAGCCGGCTCTCGCTGTTGAGACCGGTCGGAACGAGAACGGATGGTCTGTTCATCGATTGACTGACTGGCAAGAACCATACCAGCCCGGCCGTCCAGGGACAGCACGAACCGTGCAATTGACCCGCCCCCCGTTTGAACTTAACGTCTCGTGCCGGCTGACGAAGGCCGGAACCTGTGTCGTGGAAACAGCACCTGCTCAATCCGATCCGCCCGGTCTGGATCGCCAGCGGCTCGATGTCGACATTGTCTGCGTCGGGTTCGGTCCGGCGACGGCCGGGTTTCTGACAACCCTCTCGAAGCAGCTCGTCAACCCCGATGGCAGTCCGGCCGTTGAAAGCGCGGTCATGCCCGGTTTGCCGCTTCAGGTCATGTGCTACGAGCGCTCCGACGACATCGGGTTTGGCGTCTCCGGCGTGGTGACACGCGGGCATGGCCTGCGGATGGCTTTTCCCGATCTTGACCGGGCCGGCATCCCAATGAGCGCGCCGATCGCCCGGGAGAAGGTTCTGTATCTGCTCGACCCGATCGGCGCGAGCCGGCGGTCGGCAGTCCTGCGGGGCGCGGACAGGATGCTGCGTCTATTCAAAGGTGTATTACCGTTGAGGCATCAGGCCCTCGAACTGCCTTGGACACCGGCGTTTCTTCACAAACGCGGCGGTCTTGTGCTCGGGTTGGGACAGTTTTTGCAGTGGGTGGGCGCGCATGTGCAGAGCAGCGGCGCGGTGCAGATCTGGCCAGGGACACCGGTTGCCCAAGCCCTGATCGAGAATGACAAGGTCGTCGGGGTCCGCCTCATCGATCAAGGGGTCGACAAACGGGGACAGCCCAGCGACGGCTTCCTGCCAGGGATGGACATCGGGGCGGCGCTGACAGTTGTCGGCGATGGCCCGGTGGGCCCAATCGGCCAGCAACTGGACGCCCATTTCGGTCTGCCACCAGGCCACCACATCCGCGATTGGGCGGTGGGCATGAAGTTCGTCGTCGACTTGCCGGAAGGGACGCCGCTCGAAGCCGGCACCGTCTTGCACACCTTTGGTTATCCCGAGCCGGAGATATTCGGTTTCTTCTATGTGCATCCGAACCGGGTGGCGTCACTCGGCATCTTTGTGCCATCGTGGTTCGACAGCCCGATGCGGACCGCCTACGACTATTTGCAGCACTGGATGAGGCATCCGTATCTCTGGCGTTTCCTCGAAGGGGGCAAACTCCGTTCCTGGGGCGCCAAGACGTTGGGCGAATCCGGGCGGCGCGGCGAGCCGCATCTGGCGGGCGACGGATACGTGCGCATCGGCGAAGGCAGCGGCAGCACCAATGTCCTCACCGGGTCCGGTGTGGATGAGGCGTGGGTGACGGGGACCCTGCTGGCCGAAGCGGTGCTCGAACTGCGAAAGGCCCGGCAGTCCTTCACCAAGGCCAACCTGGAAGCCGCCTACGTCAGACGCCGCCGTTCGAGCTGGGTCGAGCGCGAGGCTCTGATCGCCGAGAAATCGCGTGACGGTTTCCAGAAAGGCGTGGTCCGCGGCATGATCGGCATGGCGCTGGCCGGGCTGACAAACGGGCGATTCACACTGGCTGGCGACCCCGTGCCTCCGTGGAAACGGATTCCCACTCTCGAAGCGTATTACCGCGGACGCGTCACGCCATCGGAGATCGCGCGCCTGCGTGAGGAATGCCAGGTCAAGGGCGTTTCACTTCACGCGGCTTTGATGGAGAGAGCCGGCTGGCCTTCCATCCCGCGCGATGGCCAATTGCTGGTGTCCCACCAGGATGCCCTGCTCATGGGGGGCAAAGTGCAGGCCCCGGCTGGCTACGCGGATCACGTCGTCTTTCTCTACCCGGAATTGTGCGAGCGCTGCGGCACCAAGATCTGCATCGAGGCCTGTTCCGGCCAGGCGATCACGCCCGGCGAAGGCGGAGTCCCCGTGTTCGACCGGGAGAAGTGCATTCACTGCGGCGTCTGCTGCTGGAATTGCGCCACGCCTCTTCCGGGGCAGCCTGACCGCACGAACATCGCTTTCCGTGCCGGCACCGGAGGGCTCCACTCGGCCGAGAACTGAGGCGGGGCGCGTCTCAGCGTTTCAGCGGCTTCGGCTGATACGGCGGGTGGGGGAGTGTGTCGGGTGTGACCCGGACGTCCGTCGTGACTTTGAGGGGAGCCGGTCCGCCCAGCGGATACGTCAACTCGACAAAGAAGGCCGTGTAGCCTTGGCTCGGGGAGATGACGCGTCCGAGGTAGGCCCCGCGGTCGGCCTGCTTCAACACCTGGTTCGTCCAGACGGGGCCGATGGTGTCGAGCCTGAAATCGCGCGCCGCGGGATTCGTGGCCTGCCAGAGCCGGACTTCGGCCGGTTGATCGATGGTCTGGACCCGGATCGCGTCCCCACCCTCGTGTTTCCAGGAGAAGCGGGGAAGGGGTGTGCGGTTGAGCGTTGCGTGGTGCCAGGCCATGAGCGTCTCCCATGCATCGGTGTTCTTGAGCGAGTGATCCGTGTTCGGGACGTACCGCAGGTATTTCACGCCCGGCAATCGGTCAAAGTAGAACTGGGACGAGTCAGGCAGGAAGAACTGGTCCCCGCTCGCGTTGACGATCAGCTTGGGCATCGTGAGGCGATCGCGATACTCGAACGGCTCGACAATCCGCATGAGCCGCTTGAATTCGGGCGTGTCCATCCAGTCCATGATGCCCGCGCCGACGTAGTCGTCGACTGCCGGGGCGAAGAAGCCGTACGTGCGGTAATGGTGCTCGAACGACGGCACGATATTGAGCAGGTCGATGACGATGGGGCAGACCGCCACCACCCGTTTGTCCACGACCGCCGTTGTCCACGCCGTCCAACCGCGCTTCGAGCCGCCGGCCACCACGTACGTGTCCACCTTCGCGCCGCCTCCGGCCGGGTTGGCGCAGAATGCGCTCACGGTGTCCATCGCGCGCACGGCCGCTTTGGTCATCGGCAGCCGGGCCGGCCACCGGTCCTCTCCGGTTCGCAGGAACTTGTCCCAGGTATAGGCGATCAGGTCATCTTCGACCCGCTCGCGTCCGTCGTGTCCGAAGACGAGCGGTTGGTTGGGCACCATGCGCAGTTCGGCGGCGACCGATCGGGTTTGCCGTGCCATCTGGATCAGCGCGTCGGACGGTTTCGGCAGTCTGTCGTCCTTGTTGTTGCCTCCGCCGATCATCAGCAGAGCGGTCGAGTGCTCGAGAGCATCGGGTCGCGCAACGACCAGCCAATGGCGCCAGAGCGTGCGATCGACCTCGTTGGTCGTCAGCCACGATTGGGAGGTCAGATCGATGATCGTGACTGTGACGCCATTGATTCGGGCGTTTGTGACCGCCTGCCACGCGTAGGCTGGATCGGGCGCGGCGACGTAACGATCCAGCGGTGTTTCGAGGGCTCGGCTGTGGCCGGCTGAAGCCGGGGCCGGTTTCGCACCGGCGCACCCGGCGACCAGGCCGGTCAGCAGCAGGGCGGCGGCCCCCCCACGCAGGAAGCGGAGAAGAGCCGTGCGGCGGGAGGAAACCGGCAGATGCGACAGTGTGGTGGTGATCATGCCGCCCCCTAGGAAAACGAACCGTTCGAACCTGTCAATGCCGCTGTTTTGAGCCGGGACGATCCTCGCTCTACCGAAAACAAATCTGGCGCACGCATTCCTGAAAGTCCTTCGCGCCCCGCACAATTCTGATCTCGACCCGCATGAAATAGACGGGCAGGTCGCGCCGGTCGAGTTTGGGGAAACGGACGGCGTCCTTTTGTGTGGTGATGACCATCGAGGCCTGGCGCTTCTTGCTGCGGTTGATGACATTGAGCATTTCCTGCTGGGTAAAGCGGTGATGATCCGCAAATCGCTTGGTGTAGACCAGCCTGGCGCCGAGCTGGATCAGGCTCGACTCGAAGCTCTCAGGCTGTGCAATGCCGCTGAGCGAGGCAACCCGCCGGTCCCTGAGCAAGTCCAGTCCGCGGCGCTGGCCGGTGAAGACATCCTCGAAATAGAGCGGTTGGTGCACGCACTCGACCACCCGGGCGTCGCGATTGAATTGGCTGATCCGGCGGCGCAGGTCGGTGGTCTGCCCGTCGCTCTTCGTGATGAAGACCGTGCGGGCGCGGGCCAGGTGGGAGGGCGGTTCGCGCAGCGTGCCTCGCGGAAGCAGGTGTTCGTTGCCAAAGGGCTGCTGGCAGTCCACCAGCACCACGTCGTGCCGTCGTCCGCGCAGCTTCCAATACTGAAAACCGTCATCCAGGAGCAGGGTGTCACAACCGAACTTCTCGATGGCATAGAGCCCGGCCTTGACACGGTCCTTGTCGACGAGCACCACCACGTCCTTCAGATTGGACGCAAGCATGTAAGGTTCGTCGCCGGCCGTGTCGGAGTCGAGCAACAGCGACTTGCCGTCGGAGACCACACGGGGCGGCGTTTTCTCCTCTCGGAAGAGCGCCTTGTTCAGCAGGCGTTTCGCCAGAGGCGTCGGTTTGGATCGGTAACCGCGCGACAGAATGGCGACGTTGCGGCCCTGGTCCTTGAGCTCACGGGCGAACTTCTCGACGACCGGCGTCTTGCCGGTGCCGCCCACGGTCAGATTGCCGATCGCGATCACCTGCACGCCAATGGTCGAATCGCGCAGGATGCGGACATCGTACAGGAACCGCCGCGCCTTGACCGCCAGGGCAAACAGCTTCGAGAGCCCGAAAAGCAATCCGCGCAGGACGGTGGCGCGCTTGCCCTGTCGCTGCCCGAAGATTACCTCCAGGGCGAAAGTCTCAGCCGCCTCCGTCCACGCTCGCACCGTTTGCCGCATGCGCGGTTACCATGCCAAGTCGCCCCGGCAAGAGCAAGCCGGGGCGCGGACGTGACACGACAGAGCGCATCTCATGGTCCCCTGCGCACTTTGCCCCCTTGACATCAGGCCTCTCCGGGACGACATAGAGCGCCAAGGTGGCAGGGTTCCCCAAAGATGAATACCAGAGATGGCGCAGGGCGCGACTGGCTCCGGCCCAATTGCGCGAGCTGGAGCCCCGGCAGCCGCCGCCCGAGCGCCTGTTGCAGTTGATCTGGCTGCACCAACGGGTGCGGCGAGACGATGTGCACACGACAGACGGTCGACCGCTCGTGGTGCTGCATCCAGGCTTCTGGAACCGCGAGGCCGGCCCCGATTTCCGCGAGGCGGTCATTCAGATTGGAGAGTCGCCGGCTCGAGTTGGGGACGTCGAGGTGGATCTCTGTTCGGGCGGTTGGTCGCAACACCAGCATCAGGTGAACCCCGCCTACCGGAAAGTCATCCTCCACGTTGTGTGGGAATCGCCGAGGGCCGCCTCTGATCCGTTGCCCACAATGGCACTGGGGGAGTGGATCGATGCGCCGCTCGCGGAACTCGAATGCTGGCTGGAAGGGTTGAATGCCGCCGAACTGCCTCCCGCTTTGCGCGGCGCGTGCGTTGACCCGCTCTCCCGGCTGGCTGCGGGGGGCTTCGAAGAGTTGTTGCGGCAGGCCGCCAGGGTGCGCCTCGAACAAAAAGCAGCACGGCTCCAGGCGCGCGCCCGGCACGCCGGTTGGGAACAAGCCCTCTGGGAAGGGCTCTTCGGAGCCCTGGGCTACAAACACAATGTCTGGCCCCTCCGCCGGCTGGCCGAATTGCTGCCCCGATTCCGCGCCAGCGTCGATGGCCAGCCCCTCTCCGCCCGTCAATGGCAGGTCCTCCTGCTCGGCGTCGCCGGCCTGCTTCCGAACGCATTGGCTCCTCCTTCCCGGGGAGTCGATCCGTTCCTCATCAGTCTCTGGAACGAATGGTGGCGCGAGCGGGCGCGATTTGCCGAGGAATTGATCCCACGGGACCTTTGGCGGTTTCATGGGATTCGGCCTGCCAACCACCCGGCACGTCGGCTGGCGCTCGCTGCGCATTGGCTGGCCGATCCGACATGGCTTGATCGCCTCGAAGGCTGGCTGGCGGAAGACATCCCCGACCGTCGCTTGCCCGCGACTCTCCTCGAACGCTGGCAGGTTGCGCCCCATGATTACTGGTCGTGGCACTGGACACTCCGATCGGGTCACCTGGCCAGGCCCCGCCCCTGGCTGGGCCTGCAGCGCGTCACTGACCTGGCGATGAATGTCGTGCTGCCGTGGCTGTGGAGTCGCGCGGGGAGAGGCGGAGATCCGGCCCTGCTGGGGCGCGCAGAACATCGTTACTTCGCCTGGCCCGCGGCGCAGGACAACGCCGTGTTGCGCCTCGCGCGGCAGAGGCTGCTGTCAGGCCGCTCGCTCCCCAGGCCGCGGCGGGCAGCCGACCAGCAGGGATTGCTTCAGATCGTCCGGGATTTCTGCGATCACGCCGACGCCCTCTGCCAGAGCTGTCCGTTTCCTGATCTGGTGAGCGCAGCAGCCCGGACATGAAACTCCGCGAAGCCGGGAACCGAGTAGGGGTCAGGTGAGAATGCGGCGCGCTTCGTCGAGGAAGATGCCTTTGAAATTCATCTCGAGCGCTTGCGGATTGGTCGCTTTGGCAAGGGCTTCCTTCTCGCTGACTTTGCCCAGCTTGACCAGGTTGAAGAGGGCCTGGTTGAACGTCTGCATGCCGTCCTCGACGCCGGTTTCGATCGCCGCGGCCAGCTTCTCGAGCCGATTCTCTTCGAGCATCTTGCGGACGGTCGGCGTGTTGATCATGATCTCGAGGGCGGGCACAACGCCCCCGCCGACTCGTGCTGCCATCCGTTGGCAGACGATGGCCTGCATCGTGGCTGCCAACTGCCGGCGGACCTGGTCGCGCTCGTCCGGCTGGAAGAAATCCAGGATGCGTCCAACGGCCTGCGACGCGGTGGTTGTGTGAAGTGTCGAGAGGACCAAGTGGCCGGTGTCGGCGGCATTGATCGCGGCCATGAAACTCACCGCATCGCGCATTTCACCGATCATGATGATGTCGGGGTCCTGTCGCAGAATGTGTTTCAGGCCCATCTCGAACGAGAGCGAATCGAGACCGATCTCGCGCTGTTCGATCACGGATTGGTTGTCATCGAAAACGTACTCGATGGGATCTTCGAGGGTGATGAGGTGCTTCTTCGATGTGGCGTTGATGTGCTCGACCATCGCCGCCAGGGTCGTGGACTTGCCGCATCCGGTCGATCCGGACAGCAACACGATGCCGCGCGGCGATTCGGCAATCGATTTCAGGATCGGCAACAGGCCCAGTTCCTCGAAGCTCGGCACCTTGATCTTGACGTAGCGCATCGCCAGACACCACTGGCCTTTCTGCTGGAACACGTTGGTTCGAAACCGGCCGACGTTCGGAACGAAGTAGGAAAAATCGACCTCGCGGTGTTCCTCGAGCCGCACGGTGGCATGCCGCGGCACGATGGCCTGGACGACCTTGTTCACCCATTCCTCCGTCGGTGTGGGGGCCTCGATGGCGACCAGGGAACGCTCGATCCGGAAGATGACGGGCCCGCCCGTCTTGATATGCACGTCCGACGCCCCGCCATCGATCGCCGTTTGGAGGATCCGAATGAAGAGTTCCATGTGTGGGTGTCCGAGGAAGCAGGAATCAGACCAGCCGATCCGAGGCAAGTTGGCAAAGGCGTTCCTGCGATTGCCGCGTGAGGCTCGTCATCATGAGAGAGACCACATAACCGGTGCGCCGGTCTCCCATGCAATCCACAACCACGCCCGAACCGCGCACCGGACGCTCTCCCTGGGGAGAGCGCAAATCGACCGTTACCTCCGTCCAGAGCGGGATCGGGTTGGGCGACAGAAACTCGATGCCGTTCCTGCGAATCGCAACCTGTTCGACGGGGAGAAGCAATCGTGTTGGAGATGAGGCGGCGGGGAAGGGGCGAAGGACGCCCGAAGTGTCCACTTTGCTGGTGCTCATAAAGGTTGAATGCAGCGTACCACAAGACTTCGTCCCGTCAACGCAATCGGCACTTCCCGCGGCGGATGCGGCATGGCCGAAGCCGACTCACCACTCGATCAGGGCGGCAGCCCACGTGAAGCCGCCGCCGAAAACGGTCAGGAGCACGAGATCGCCGCGTTCGATGCGCCCCAGGGACACCGCTTCGTCCAGGGCAATCCCCACAGAGGCGGCCGACGTGTTTCCGTACTTCTCGAGGTTGACAAACAGTTGTTCGGGCCTGGCTCCCAATCGCTCCCCGACAGCGTCGATGATGCGCCGGTTCGCCTGATGGGGGATAATGCACTTGATTTGGGAGACATCCAATTCGCAACGCCGCAACACTTCCTGGGCCGCCGAATGCATGGCTTGCACCGCGTTCTTATAGGTCTCTTTGCCGTCCATTCGGAGAAAATGCAGCCGGTTGGCAACCGAATCGGCGCTGGCGGGACACCGGCTGCCGCCCCCCGGCACGCAGAGCACCGATCCCTTGGATCCGTCAGCCCCCATGAACGCTGTGAGCAGGCCGTGCGAATGGGGCATGTTCTTGAGAACCGCCGCCCCGGCCCCGTCGCCGAACAGGACACAGGTGTTCCGGTCGCTCCAATCCACGATCGAAGACAGCTTGTCGGCCGCGATGACCAGGACCGTGTCGAAGGTGCGGGACATGATGAATTGCTGCCCGATTTCCAGCGCGTAGACGAAGCCGGAACAGGCGGCCTCGATGTCGAACGCCGCCGCCCGCATGGCTCCGATCTTCTCCTGCACCAGGCAGGCCGTGGAAGGGAAGAGCATGTCGGGTGTGACGGTGGCGACAACGATCAGATCGAGTTGGTCGGCCGTGATCTGGGCGCTCGCCATGGCCTTCACTGCCGCCTTGGCGGCCAGATCCGAGGTCGCCTCGTCGGGGGCGGCCAAGCGCCGCTCCTTGATGCCCGTGCGGCTTGTGATCCATTCGTCTGACGTGTTGACCATGCGCTGGAGATCGGCGTTGGTGAGCACCCGAGACGGGACATACGAACCAACGCCGGCCACCGCGCAGGTTCGTCCCTTGAAATCGTGTTTGGCGCGGGGGTTGCGGAAGACCTTGCGGGGGGAATTCATGCGTGTGCAGAGGCTGCGAGCCGGCTGTGCCCAGCACCCAACGGGGCAGCCGCGGACAACTCGCGGGTAATGACTTGGTTGATGCGGTGTTGGACGGCCTGAACTGCCTGCCCTATGGCGTTCATGATCGCCCGCTCGCGCGACGAGCCGTGCGCGATGACGACGCTCCCGTTCAGACCGAGCAAAGGAGCCCCGCCGTGCGCCTCGGGGTCTGTGCGCTGCCGGATTGCCCGAAAGGCACCCTTGGCGAGCAACGCGCCGAGCTGGCGTTTGGGGTTCTTGGTGAGTTCCGTCTTGATCCACCGGAACATGTTTGCCGCAAGACTCTCGCAGGTCTTGAGAACAATGTTGCCCACGAAGCCATCGCAGATGACCACGTCCACCCGGTTGGCGAACAAATCATGCCCTTCGACGTTCCCGATGAAGTGCAAGTCCGCCTGCTCGCAGAGCTTGAACGCCTGGTGAGTCAGTTCGTTGCCTTTGACATCTTCGGTGCCCACACTCAGCAGGCCGACGCGCGGCCGCGTGTAACCGAGGATATCCCGGGAATAGATGCTTCCCATGAGGGCAAACTGAAGCAGGTGATGGGGGCGACACTCGACGTTTGCGCCGGCGTCCATCAACACGAACTCGTTTTCGGGGGCGGGGATCACGGCCACGATGCCGGGACGATCCACCGGTTCGAGCCGGCGAAGCCGCACGGTGGCGACGGTCACCACCCCGCCCGTGTTGCCCGGGGAAATCACCGCCTCAGCGCGTCCGTCCGCCACCAATTCGACAGCTCGAGCGATCGAGCAGTCTTTCTTCTTGCGCAGCGCCACAAGCGGTTTGTCCTCCATCGCCAGCACCTGACTCGCGTGCACGATCTGCAGTCGCGAATCCTCCTGGCGCGCGCCTGACAGGGCCGTCCTGATCTGGACCTGATCGCCGACGAGATAGAGGGTTGCGATTGTCGGGTAGGCCCGCAACGCCAAGCGCGCGCCTTCAATCACCACCCGACAACCGCGATCTCCACCCATGACATCTACGGCGATGCGCATAGGGGGGAACGGCAGTGGAAAGCCAAGAAACCAGCGCTCTTCCCTGAGTGCCGGCTCAGCCTATCCTTTGGCCTCGACTGACTTTACCTGACGTCCCTTGTAGTATCCACAAGCCGGGCAGACGCGATGGGGCAGGCAGGGCGCCGCACATTGGGGACAGGTGTTGAGCTGCGGCAGACTCAAAACACTGTTGTACGCGCGACGCTGGCGCTGACGGCTATGCGACGGTTTTCTCTTGGGAACACCCATAAATCGGTTTAGAAATTCAGTTTGTCCAAATCGGCCCACACAGACATGCCACGGTCTCCTGACAGACCCAACCCCGATTGCGGGGCTTCTGCGCGCGGTGCCGAAGGCAGGCCGCAGCACCCGGATTCACACAACGGATGTTGCGGAAGTGCGAGGAGAATATCCTCCCGCACGTAGGGCGTCAAGTCCACGACGTCATGGTTGATCATCGCCCGATCCTCCCCTTCAAGGGGGATATGGCAGACCCAGTCATCCAGCGTCAAGGTCCTGTCGAAAGCCCGCAAGCATCGGACACAGGTGCATCGCAGAGGCAAATCGAGACGGCCCTGGATCACCAGGCTCTCTCCCAGACGCTCAACCGTCACTCGGTATCGCAGCAGTCCAGACACCTGGACCAGATCATCGCGCGTGTCCAGATCGAGCGCCGCTGCTTCCAGGCCCCCCTCCAGCCCAATGGCCGCATTCTCCAATTGGCGAACGTTGATCTCGAGCGCCATATCTCAGTTCCTTTGTCCAATGAAAAACCCAGAGCAACTGACGCTGCTCTGGGTTGGATTGGGAAATGTAACCTGCCTTGGCAGGGCCGACCCGCCATTATCGCCGCGGCCGCCAGGGAGAGACCGGCGGATAGTATTCCTCGGTCCCGAAGGCGGGAGTTAACACAGGCGGCCTGACCCAGGGCTTGCCGATGGCGTCGGGCTGGAGACTCGGCTCGTCAAACGGGCGATCCGGTTGCATCCAGCTCGGGCTGGGACTCCAGACCTGAACCCGTTCCTCGCCGCCCACGGCGCCGCCGCGCATCTGCGCAAACTCGCTCCGCAGGTTGTCGCGGATGTTGTAAGGCGTCGGGACGACGCCACCGCGCCCGCTGCTCAGTGTCGGATCGAACATGTATTCGGCAGGGACCTCGAACGATGTTGCGGCGGCCGCGCCTGCCGGCGCGAAGCTGAAGTCAGCCATGCCCTCTTCCACGATCAGGCGCCCCATGGCGCACATCTGATATTTGCCGGCCCGAATGTCAGCGGTGCCGACCGGAGTTCTGACCTCGTAACGCGAGGACAGGCTCATTTTCCTGACGATGCCCGCGATACAGCCGGCCGAGAGTTCGAGTTCCGTGTCGATAATCGTCTCGCCGGCACCCGCATCGATGCCCAGCGTTGTCAGCTTGAGCGTCGTTGCCGGAGTCAGGCGAACGGAGGGTCCATTCTTCCCAAGATACAGGTCCACGACACCCATGCTGTCGGTTTTGATCGTGGCGCCCTGCTGCAACACTGTCCCCTCTTGCAGCGGGCTGAACGTAACCCCGTCGAGCGAGTATTGCGCACTCCCCCCTTGCATGGTTTGCACTTTTGCTGAACCTGGATCGGCCCACGCGCCCGACGCCAGAGCCACGCACATTGCGAACCCACATGCAACCGTTTGAGCTGTCCCTCCGAGGAATTTCATAGCATTTCTCCGTTTGTTTCCCAAGTGCTCATCGTAAATTCAGATGCAGTCTATGAACTGCTTCCTGCTTGTCAACCGATATTTCCGCGAATTTGCCAGCGGCTCCGCCGAAAGGCCTCCCGGCTCCCCTCTGTCGAAACTGCGCTCCGAAGTCGCGGAGACGCCCGCCGTGGCGCGCTCCGGCCCGGCATCCGGGCCTCGCGTTCACGAACCGGCGCCAACCCGCTCGACGCGCCGGACGCCAATCGAGCGGTTGGAAACAGGTCAGAAAACGCCTGGAATGAATCGCTTAACACGGTCGCAGTACGTGTTGTAAGCGGGGAATCTGGCCCGCAACAAGCTCTCCTCGTGCCTGGCTTTCAGGTTCAAAAAGCCGATCAGGATCAAGGTCAGAACGCCGGCGGGCCCGCTATGCCAGAAGAGACTCCACCCGGTCGCAAGCACCATCACGCTGGTGTAAAGCGGATGCCGAATCCACCGGTAGACCCCGTGCTGAACCAGTCGGCAATCCTCTCGCGGGCGCGGGAACATGGTCCGGCTGTTGCTGAGAACGGCCGCGCCGCCGATGCCCAGCACCGCGCCGAGACCGAACAAGACCCAGGCCGCGGCTCGCGCCAAGGGAATCGAGGCCGTCCCTTCGGTGATCGGGGCCAGCCCCAGAATCAGCACCATCAGAAGACTCTGGGCAAGCACCCACACTCCGCCACGCTCTCTGAAACGCTGCCACATAGACCGGCGGCACTGAGCGTGCAGAAGCTGCCGGGAGAAAGCAAGAAGCCGCGCCTTGGCTCGCGGTTTGGGTCGAGTGTGACTCGCCGCGTCGACGCGTCATGGGACTGCAGTGCATCTGGAGGTTGTCGGCGGGAATCGAGTCTGCGCCGCCTCTGCGGCCCTCGCCGGGCGGCAGAACACTGACAACAACCAAGATGCACCGCCGGAGTGTGAAATATGCGGGCTATACGGATTTCTCACCACTGGGAAGATGACAACGAAATCCGGGCTGGGGCAAAACCGC
>CAYPUR010000055.1:10349-23028 GCA_964413865.1 uncultured Verrucomicrobiota bacterium | reverse complement strand
GAACACGATCAGCATGCCCGCCGACACGGCACAGGCCAGTCCCGCCATCTTGATCCGCTGTTTGGGCGTGTCGGTGGGCGTCATCGCAAGGAACGCCGGCACCGCCGCGATCGGATCGACGATCACGAACAGGGAACTGAAGGCCAATAGGACAAATTCAATCATCGCCCGCACGACACGGGGCAAGGATCGCCTCCTGCATCCCGTGAATGATTTTCTTATCCGCCGGGCAGATGGTGGCCAGCACGCCCCCCAACCGGGCCCGCGCGGCCTCACCCTCGCCCGCAACGAAATAATAGGGACACAGCCGCACGCGTCCAGCCATGGGAACCGTCTGGCCGCGCTCGAAATCGAACCATGTGGCGGCCACCGTTTTCGGCTTGTGATAGCGCTGCAGCACGTAGGGAGAACGCGCGAAGCTCCGCAGCGCATGGTCGACCGCGGCGCTCCAATCGCCGGCCGACAAGTCGCTGCCCAGGGCCACACTGCGGGCTCCCCAGGCCTGGTCGGAGTAGCCGGACACCTTGAGGACGAGATCGCGTTCGCGCTGCGACAGGCCCTTGAGCTGCCGCCAGTCGGTCAAATCGAGTCCGGGCAACGCGGCATGCGGCGGCAACGGCGCGGGATCCATTACCCATGTCATCGGCACGCAGGCCAGCAGGCGCTCCAGGAAACTCTCCCCCAACTCCCGGCGCCAAAACCCCCGCAGGTTTCTGTTCCACAACAATGCAAGGAGCATCTTCTCCTCGAAAATCGGCTTGGGCGGCGGTGTGAGCCGGATGCACCTGGCCGACGCCAACTCGAACAGGCGGCCGGCGGCCCGGACATTCTCGAGGTCGAACAACTCGAAGAACCGATACACCGCATCCCCCGGCTGGACCCCGTCGAACTCCGCATCCCGCACCCAATACTCGACCTCTCGCCCTCCGCCTTCCGCGCCTTGCAGCTCGCCTGTCAGCCATTCCATCTCCGGTCGATAGGCTGCCGCCTCCTGAGAGACGACGATATGGACGCGCGGGGCGTCGCCGAAGATCGACGCGAACCCGTCGACCATGCCGCGCGGACCGCCGAGCATGCCGGCGCTTTGAGCGAGTTCGCTCGGGATGCGCCCGCCACGGCCGAGGCCCTCTGTCGGGGCGCCTCCGGCCGCATCGAGATCCGGCCGGCCGCAGCCGCTGGCGCCCGCGCTCTCAAGCGCCGCATAGGTCCGGCTCAGCCACGCCGTCAGCCCGATGCCGCCCGGGACGGAATCCAATTCGGTGATGACGAATCCGCCGTCTGTGAGCAGGAGATCCGGCCGGATCACGCGGGGCAGATCGTTCTTGAACGACGGATGCCGTTGCCAGGCGATGAGCTCGGATGGTTTGCCGCGATCGAGCCATTCGGCCACCCACGCGGGCTGCTTGCCGGCCACGCTCTGCCGGTAGAGCAGGTTCACCGCCCGATTGAACTGGAGCAGGACGCGGCCCAGACGCTCGAGATCGGACGCCAGCGCGCGATCGAGAGGAAACGACGCGGGCGCAATCCGCCATCGCATTCCGGCGAACAAGCCGCCCGGCGGCAGGGCGGCGCGGACAGCGCGGGCTGTGCTCATCGCGTCACTGTACTTGCGGCCCCCAAGCGTGCAAGAACACGTTGAGCCGAACACTGAGCTGAGGCACGGCGATCACACGCGAAGACGCGAAGACGCCCAGGCCGAACAGGGCGGGCCTGTTCTCCTTGCGCCTTCGCGTCTTTGCGAGAAACATGCTTTTCAGTTCTCTCTTTCTCCAGATGCGGTGCGGGCAATCGTGAGGTTTGCGCTTGTTGGAAGGTCGGAGATGACGGCAGACTCCCGTCCCAATTCTATGTCTCATTCAGAGGCGGTGGATCGGACCGGGGCCGCGGCGTCGCGGCGGTTGATGTCTGTCGATGCCCTGCGGGGCTTTGACATGTTCTGGATCCTTGGGGCCGACGGCCTCGTTCGAGGCCTGGACGGGATTCGCCAATCCGGTCTGACAGGGTTTCTCGGGAGGCAACTGACGCACAAGGATTGGGACGGGTTTGCCTTTTATGACCTGATCTTCCCGCTGTTTGTGTTCATCGTCGGGATCTCCCTGGTCTTTTCTTTGAGCCGGACCATCGCCGAGCAGGGGCGTGCGGCCGCGCTCAGGCGGGTCCTGCGCCGCAGCGCGCTTCTCTTCGCCCTGGGCATCTTCTACTCGGGCGGCTTCAGCAATGAATGGCCGGACATCCGGCTGCTGGGCGTCCTGCAGCGGTTGGCGTTGTGCTATCTGTTCGCCAGCCTCGCGTTTTGTTTTCTGCGCACCCGCGGCCTTGTCGTGCTGTGCGCCAGTCTTCTGGTCGGGTATTGGGCGCTGATGACCTTTGTGCCCGTGCCCGGTGTGGGGGCTGGGAGCTTTGCCAAAGGGGCCAACCTCGCCAACTCCATCGATTCCATGTGGCTCCCCGGCAAGAGGTACGACGGCGCCTGGGATCCGGAAGGGCTGTTGAGCACGCTCCCGGCCGTTGGCACCTGTCTGCTCGGCGTGTTCGCCGGGCTTTGGCTGAAGCGCGACGATGTGTCCGCGGGGCGCAAAGTGGGTTTGCTGCTGCTGGCGGGAGCGTCGAGCGTCGCGTTGGGTTTCCTTTGGGGCCTGCAATTCCCCGTCATCAAGAAGATCTGGACCTCCTCGTTCGTGTTGGTGGCGGGGGGGTACAGCGCGCTTCTGCTCGCGGTCTTTTACCAGGTTGTCGAGGTGTGGCGCTGGCAGCGCTGGGCCCAGCCGTTTGTCTGGATCGGCCTCAACCCCATCACGGCCTACCTCGCCAATAACATCATCGGCTTCCGCCGCCTCGCCACGCGGTTGGCGGGAGGCGATGTGAAGAACTTCCTCGATGCGGTGATCGCCCCCGGCTTTGGCGGGCTCATGATCTCAATCGTGGGATTGGGCCTCGCGTTTCTCCTCTGCTGGTTTCTGCATCGGAGGAAGATCTATCTCCGCCTCTGATCTACTTCCCGGGGCGCCGCGCCGGCGTGACCCAGCCCTTGTGCCAATCGAGGCTCCAGAGCCGTTCGAGCCTCACCGAGTCCGCATGGCCGTCGACATAGGAGAGATTGATCGCTCCGGGCAGGTCGTTCTTGGGGTTGAATTGCTGGTTCTTGGGCCACGGGGGCGCGCCGCCATGCCGGGGCAGCGTCAGGCGGACCATCGCGCCGGCGTAATCGTCGCCCGTGTAGAGATTGCGCGCCGGGGGATCGCTTGGCTGGGGCCAGGTGTCGATCCAGTTGCTGTCGGCAATCACCGGGGTGGTGGACGGCGACGGGCAATCCGTATCATTCCGATACTTCTTCGGCTTGTACTCGCCAGTGCTGAAAAAGGGGTCGTCGTCGCCATAGAACCAGCCGTTGAATGCATAGCTCCCCTCGTAATCGATTCCCTTGGATCCCGTCCAAAGCCACGTCTGGTTCAGCGACCCGCTGCTGGGATGGCGGCGCTTGGCCTTCGTCGGGGCCGGCGGGGCCGCCGGGCAGATGCGGGCCGCGTTGATGCCGCCGTAATTGGTGGCCAGGACCGTGACCCACAGGGCGTTGTCCATCGTCGCTGTGGCCGTGCCGTTGTAAGGGACAGGCGCGTTGAAATCGTTCAGGTACATGAACGTCGCGAGCACCAGCGTCTTCGTGTTGTTCAGGCAATGGACCTGATGGCTCTTCGATTTGGCCTTGGCCAAGGCCGGCAGAAGCATGCCCGCCAGAATGGCGATAATGGCGATGACAACCAGCAGCTCGATGAGCGTGAATCCCGAACGACGGCGCCCCACGTGTCGGTGTGTGTTCATAGGCCGAGTGCCATTCTGTCACCTCCGCCGGATTGGTCAAGGTTTCGAACGGGACTTGGCGGGTCCATTGATGGCACGGGCCACTGGCTCCCGGGCGCCTTTTTTGCTTGGAAGGGAGGGGCTGCGACCGTAGCGTCGTGGCATGTCAGATGTTGCAGCCAGAAAGCGCAAGAAGGCCCTGTTACTGGGGCTGGGGCTGGATTCGGACGGCCACAAACGCATCACGACCGGGCCGAACTCTGCGCTCATCGGCGGCTCGGAGGCGACGCATGAGCACATGACCGAGAAAGCGTTGAAAATCAACGAGAAACTCGCCGAGCGCGGCAAGCGTCTCGAAGACGTGAGCGCGGAGGAGTTCGACGACATTGCCCACGACGTCGGTCTCCGGCGAAAGTCACCCGAGCAGAACTGAATCATCGGAATTGGGATCCACTGCCGCGCATGGCGTCCGCACCCCACCCTTACCTGTTTCTCGCTCTGATGGCGGCGGCGGGGCTCGTCTTCTGCCTGGGCATGCTGGGCCTGGCGAGATTATGGGCGGTGTGGGTCTGCCCCCCGAAGCCAGGTCCCACGAAGGGCGCGGCCTACGAATGCGGCCTGGCGCCGCAGGGCGATACCCGCATCCGGTTCCAATCCCAGTACTATCTCTACGCGATTATCTTTCTGGTGTTCGACGTCGAGACTGTCTTCCTGCTGCCGTTCGCGGTGTCGTTCACCGGTTTGGCGCCTGGGGCGTTTGTGGCAATCATGGTTTTTCTGTTGCTGCTGGTCGAGGGGCTGGTCTGGGCATGGGGGAAGGGGTTGTTGCGGTGGCGTTAGCCCGCATGTTTCATGGAGGCGTGACCACCGCGAAGCCGAAAACTCCAAGATGGGAGGAGGGCGATCATCATGGATGAAGGACTGCGCAGCGAGTTGAGCAGACAGGGGATCTTCGCCACGACAATCCAGGACCTTTACAACTGGGGCTGCCGCAACTCGCTCTGGCCTCTCAATTTCGGCCTGGCCTGTTGCGCCATCGAGATGATCGCGGCCTCGATGGCGCGGTTCGACATCGCGCGGTTCGGCGCGGAGGTGTTCCGCCCATCGCCGCGGCAGGCGGATCTGATGATTGTGGCGGGGACAGTGACCAAGAAGATGGCGCCGCAGGTGGTGCGGCTGTTCAACCAGATGCCGGAGCCGAAGTACGTGATTGCGATGGGGGCCTGCGCCATTTCGGGCGGGCCGTTCAAGCGCGGCTACAACGTTCTCAAGGGCATCGACCGGTATCTGCCGGTCGACGTCCATATCCCGGGGTGTCCTCCGCGCCCGGAGGCGTTGCTGCACGCGCTGATCACCCTTCAGAAGAAGATTGCATCGCAACAACTGACCGGACCCTCCCGCGCCCGGGCTTTTCAGGAAGAGGCTCCCGGCGAATACCCGGTGCCGGAGTATGGCCCCTACGACCTGGTCCCGGCCAAGAACACCGACCTGTGGCGTCCGAAGCCCATCACCCGCAACGAGTAGATCATATCGCTTGACCGCGCGCCGCGCGCCCAATCCGAGCCTGTGGAGACACTGGAACAAATCAAGTCCCGCATCGAAGCCGCAATCCCCGGTCTGGGGCTTGACATCCAGTGCAACAGGGCCGTGCCGGGCCAGGCGTCGCTGGTTGTGCCCCCCGCCCGCGCGCTCGAGGCGGCTCGGTTTCTGCGGGACGATCCGCGGTTGGCGCTCGACTACTGCTCGAATGTCAGCGGGGTCGATTGGCTGGACCGGGTTGTGGAGGAGCATGCGCGTGTGACGCGGGTGATCGACGGGCAGGAGAGGGTGTTCGAGGAGTGCCGGGAACGGCGTGTCCCGGGGCATCTCGAAGCCGTGTATCACCTCTACTCGATGCGGCTGAAGCACGGGCCGGTCATCCTGCGCCAGCGCACGGTCAACCGGGTGGACCAGGCGCGCGTTGCCTCGCTGACGCCGGTGTGGCGGAGCGCGGAATTCCAGGAACGCGAGGCGTACGATCTTTTCGGCATTGTGTTCGAGGGGCATCCGGACCTGAGGCGGATCCTGATGTGGGATGAGTTCCGGGATTTTCCGATGCGCAAGGACTACGTGGAGCCGGACGATTACGAATACGAGCCGACGCCGCACGACGATCTGAGGGAGAAGGCGCGGCGCCATTATCCGATCGAGGCCGACGCATGAACCGCCGGATCCCCGAAGACGTTCTGATCGAGGCGTTGTCCACCGGCGATCTGGTGCCGGAGAGTCCGCCGCGCGCGGCGGTCTTGCCGCGTCCGGAGGAGGCGCCGCAGGCGGCGTCCGGGGCCAGCCCGCATCCGATCGCGCGGGACGATTCCGAGGGGGCGCTGCTCGAAGTGGCGGTGGGGCCGCACCATCCATCGACGCACGGGGTGTTTCGGATGGATGTCGTGCTGGACGGGGAGCGGGTGGTCCGGCTCAAGCCGGTGTTCGGCTACCTGCACCGCAACCACGAGAAGCTGGGCGAGGGGGGAACATATTTGGCGGCGATGCCGTATACGGACCGGCTCGACTATTTCTGTTCGCTGACAAACAACTGGGCCTACGCCCTGGCCGTCGAGCGCTTGGCCGGGCTGGAGGTGCCGGAGCGGGCGGAGTACGTCCGGGTGATCACGGCCGAATTGACGCGGGTGCTCAACCACGCGTGCCTGGTCGGGTTTCTTTTGCAGGAGCTGGGGGCGATGGGCACGCCGATCATGTACGCCTTCCGCGAGCGCGAGAAGATTCTCGAACTGATCGAGGCCCTGACGGGCTCGCGCATGATGTGCAACTACATGCGATTTGGCGGATGCCGATGCGATCTCCCGAACGGCTGGCTTGAGGCCTGCCGGGGCGTGGTGGACGCCGTGCCCCGGTTCCTGGACCAGTTCGAGAACCTCCTGGCGACCAATGAAATCCTGATGGCGCGCACCCAGGGCATCGGCGTGCTTTCGCCCGAGCTGGCGGTGCAGGCCGGGGTGACGGGACCGATGCTCCGGGCGAGCGGCGTGAACTACGACCTGCGGAAGGTGGATCGCTACGGGATCTACGATCGGTTCGAGTTTGGTGTTCCGCTGGGAGCGCACGGCGACGTTTACGATCGCTACATGATCCGGATGCTCGAGATGCGCGAATCGGTGCGCATCCTGCAGCAGGCGCTGCGGGCGGTGCCTCCGGGCCCGATCATCAACCCGAAGGCGCGGCTGCGCGGGTTCAAACCGCCCGTGGGCGAGGTGTACGGGCGCATCGAGGCGCCCAAGGGCGAGCTCGGCTTCTACCTGATCAGCGACGGATCGGCCAATCCCTACCGCTATCGGATCCGTCCGCCCAGCTTCATCAACCTGACGATTCTCGAGGACATGTGCCGGGGAGCGACCCTTCAGGACACCGTGGTCATCCTGGGCGCGGTCGACATCGTGATGGGGGAGGTGGACCGATGAACCTGGGCAGCGGCATCCTCAAGGGCCTGGTCGAGACGGCCCGGAATTTCGTCGGCAGCTATTACGACCCGGCGCGGCTGGTCACGATCCAGTACCCGGACGAACGCCGTCCGTTGCCGGAGAAGGCGCGCAGTTTCCCGATGCTCGTCTATGACGGCGAGGATCCCGAGAAAGGCCTGCGGTGCGTGGCCTGCAAGATCTGCGAGAAAGAGTGCCCGCCGCAGTGCATCTATATCGTTCTGGACCGGGACGAGAAGGGCCGTCCGCGGAGGCGCCCGCGGATCTTCGACCTGGACATTTCGGTGTGCATGAGCTGCCAGATCTGCGTCGAGGTTTGCCCCTTCGACTCGATCAAGATGAACACGGAATTCGAGCTGAGCACGGCCGACCGGTTCGGGTCCCTTCTCCTGCACAAGATGGATCTCGCCAAACCCGCCGCGTACTATCTCGGGCTGCATCCGGTCGAGGCGGGGCAGGTGAACGCCCGGCTTGCGGCGGGACCGGGCCACGCCGAGACGAAGGCCAAACCGGCGCCGGCGCCCGCGGCGGGAACGACGTCCGGGCCAGCACCCGCCGGTTCAGACAGACCCTAAAATGCGCGCCGCCCGCCAAACCATTCCCATTTCCGGAGCGAACGCCCTTGGTCGGGGGCGCGCCGGCTCCGGCAGCCACGATGTTTGACGCGCTCGATCAGCTTTTTGTCAACCTAAAGCACTGGCTGGTGGGCCAGTTGCCGATTGCTTGGCAGTCTTGGGCGTCGTTGCTGATTTCGGCGGCGGCGATTCTCGGTGTGTTCATGACCCTGTTTGCGCTGACCGTCCTGATCGAGCGCAAGGGACTGGGGCGCATCCAGAACCGGCATGGGCCCAACCGGGTGGGTCCGTGGGGGCTGCTCCAGCCAATGGCGGATTTCATCAAGATGCTGACCAAAGAGGACATCGTGCCGAACGGAGCGGACCGCATTGTCCATTTTGTGGCGCCGCTGGTGATGGTGGTGCCGGTGCTCCTGGCCTACGCGGTCATTCCCGTCGGACGCAACATGGCGGCGGTTGATTTCAACGCGGGCCTGTTGTTCTTCTTCGCGGTTGGGGCGTGCGTCGAACTGGCGGTGTTCATGGCCGGGTGGTCCAGCCGCAACAAGTACTCGCTCCTGGGCGGCATGCGGGCGATTGCCCAGATGATCAGTTACGAGTTGCCGCTGATTCTCTCGACCCTGCCCGTCGTCATGCTGGCGGGCTCGCTGTCTCTGGTCGATATCACCGACGCGCAGGGCGGGCATTATGGCGGATGGCTGGCGCGCTGGCATGTGTTCACACCGTGGGGACTGGCCGGCCTGCTCCTTTTCACCGTGGCGGCGACGGCCGAGTCCAATCGCGCCCCGTTCGATCTGCCAGAGGGGGAATCGGAGATTATCGCCGGGCACCTGGTCGAGTACTCGGGATTCAAGTACGCCCTGTTTTTCATTGGGGAGTACCTGGGGATGTTCGCGGTGAGCGCGTTGGGGATCACCCTGTTTTTGGGCGGATGGCGCGCCCCGGTCCTCGGGCTCGATTGGGTGCCCTCGTACCTCTGGTTCTTCCTCAAACTGGCCGGCTTCGTCGCCCTGTTCATCTGGCTGCGCGGAACACTGCCTCGGCTGCGGGCGGATCATCTGATGAATCTGGCCTGGAAATTCCTCCTGCCGCTGGCGCTCCTGAACACGGTGTCGGGCGCGCTCTGGCACTACACGGCGCCGTGGACTTTCGCCGGCGCCGGGCTGGCCCGCTGGCTCCTGTGCGCGAGCCTGGTGGGTGTGCCGTATGTCCTGCTGGGGCGGCGGCTGTTTGCCGGACAACACATCGGCCCGCGGACGTACCGCATGGCTGCCTGACCTGAAACTGACGATGGACACCGCCTTTCTCATCACGGCAGCGGCGATTCTGGCCGGCGCGGCGGGCGCGATGGCCGCACGCAACGTGGTGCACTGCGCCCTGTGCGGGGTGGTCGCGTTCGCGGGCCTGGCCGTGGCGTTCCTGCAACTGCGCGCCGAGTTCGTCGGCTTCGCCCAGTTGCTGGTCTACGTCGGCGCCGTGGCGATTCTCATCGTCGTCGCGCTGTTGCTCACGCGGAGTTTCGAGGCCACGCAAGAGGCGCTGGCGTTCAGGCCGTGGACGCTCGGCCTGGCCATCGCGCTGCTGGTGTCGGGTGCCATCGTCTCGGCCATTCTGGGGAGCGGCCTGGCCGCCCGCACGCAGCCCTCTGCGCCGGTGCCGGCCGTGAAGGAGATCGGGGATCTGCTCATGACGCGATACGTCGTGGCGCTCGAAGTGGTGGGGGTGCTTCTGACGGTGGCGCTGATTGGGGCGGCGCTCGTGGCGCTGAGGGAAGACGGCCCTGCGCAGAGGGCGAAGCCCGGGGAGCAGGAACCGGTCGAGGGCCGGCTCAAGGAGTAAGCCATGGGAGAACTCGCGCGTTATCTGGTTCTGGCGGCCCTTCTGTTCGGGATTGGGCTGGCCGGCGTGCTCACGCGGCGCAATGCAATCGTGGTCTTGATCGGGATCGAGCTGATGCTGAACGCGGCGAACCTGAATTTCATCGCCTTCTGGCGGCACGGTCCGCACCCGGAGGCGCTCACGGGCGTCCTGTTCGTGCTGTTCGCGATCGCGATTGCCGCGGCTGAGGCGGCGGTTGGCCTGGCCCTGGTGATCGCCGTGTACCGGCATTACCGGACGACCAATCTGGATCAAATCGACGAAATGAAAGGGTGAACGCCATCACGCCTCATCTCTGGTTGATCCCGGCTCTCCCGCTGGCTGCGGCGGGGGTGATCGCGCTGCTGCGGCAGCCGCGCAGGACCCTGGCCGCCGGTCTGGCCATCGGTTCGATCGCGCTCAGCCTTGTCCTGTCGCTCATCGCGTTTTGGACGACGCTGGGCGTGGCGGGCCAGGGGCAGGGCGGGCCGGCGCGCACCAGTTTCAGCTTTGTTTGGTTTGCGCTGGGGCCGGCGGATCTCGAGTTGGGGTGGGTGCTGGACCCGCTGGCGGCGTCGATGCTGGTCATGGTGACTTTGGTGGGGTTGATGATCTTCGTTTACAGCGTGGGCTACATGGCGCACGACGAGAACTTCACGCGCTTCTTCGGTTTCCTGGCGCTGTTCGCCGCGGCGATGCTGGGCCTGGTGATTGCGAACAGCCTGCTGCTTCTGTTCATCTGCTGGGAACTGGTGGGGCTCGCATCGTATTTGCTGATTGGATTCTGGTACCACAAACCGAGCGCCGCGGCGGCGGCGAAGAAGGCGTTCCTGACAACCCGGATTGGCGACATCGGCTTTCTCCTCGGAATCGTCTGGCTTTACGCCCAAACGGGCACACTGCAGTTCTACGACGACGGCGCGGGCTGCCTCGAACATTCGGCCCTGACCCGGCTGGTCGCCCAGACGACCGTCGGCGGTCTGGGTGTGGCGACGGCGATCAGCCTGCTGCTTTTCTGCGGGGCGATCGGCAAGTCCGGACAGCTCCCGCTGCACGTCTGGCTGCCGGACGCGATGGAGGGGCCCACGCCGGTGAGCGCCTTGATCCATGCGGCGACGATGGTGGCGGCCGGCGTGTTTCTCGTGGCGCGCGTTTATCCGTTGATGGCGGCGCATCCGGAGGGGGCGGCGGAGACCACAACGGCTCTGCAGGCGGTGACCTGGGTGGGGGCGCTGACGGCGGTGTTTGCGGCGTCGATCGCGGTGGCCCAAACCGACATCAAGCGCATTCTGGCGTATTCCACCGTCTCGCAGCTCGGCTTCATGATGATGGGATTGGGCGTGGGGGGCGTGGCGGTGGGCATGTTTCACCTGATCACGCACGCCTTTTTCAAGGCGCTGCTGTTCCTCGGGGCCGGCTCGGTGATTCACGGCGTCCATGAAGAACAGGACATCCGCCGCATGGGCGGACTCCGGCGCTGGATGCCGGTCACCTTCGCAACCTATGGCGTCGGCATGATGGCTCTGGCCGGCGTGCCGCTGTTCTTCTCCGGATTCTGGAGCAAGGACGCCATCCTGCACGCCGCGCACGGCTGGACGGTGTCGGCCGCGCCGTTCTACCTGGGTTCGTGCGGGGCGCTTCTGACGGCGTTCTACATGACGCGCCAGGTCTGCTATGTGTTTGGCGGGGCGTACCGGGGCGGAGCCGGGCCGGTTGCGGCGGCCCGTGCATCGCGGCGCGGCACGCCGCACGAGAGTCCGGCTGTGATGACGGCGCCCTTGATTGTGCTGGCGGTGTTCGCGGTGGTGTTGGGATTTGTCGGGACGCCGGTCTGGCCATGGTTTCAGGGTTATTTGACCGGTGAACCGGTCGAGTTCCACGCGAGTGCACTGCTGTCCCGGGAGCACTGGCCGATGATCGTCCTTTCGGCGCTGATTGTGCTGACCGGTTTCGGGCTGGGCTGGCACTGGTATGGGCGGCAGCCGATCACAAGCCCGGAGGCCCCGGACCCCATCGAGCGGTATCAGCCGACCTTCTTCGCCGTGCTCCGGGGCAAGTACTATGTGGATGAATTCTATGGCCGCACGGTGGTGCGCTGGCACGCGGCCTGGGCCTGGATCTGCGATGCCTTTGACCGCTGGGTTTGGGGCGGGATCGTTTTCGCCATCGGCGCGGTTGTCGTGGGGTGCGCCTGGCTGACCCGGGCCCTGGACGACTACGGCATCAACCTGGGATTCGACCAGGCCTGCCGGCGGGTTGCCCGCGGCGGTCAGGCCGGCTCACGCTTTCAGAGCGGGCAGGTGCACGACTCTTTGCGCGCGCTGGGCATGGCGATGGTGGTGCTGTTGTTGCTGTTCATTTGGGGCGATTCACGATGAACCCGTTTGGCTCCATCACGCTCCTGACGCTGATCCCGCTGGTGGGCGGGCTGATCGTTGCCGCCCTGCCGGCAGGGCGGAAGACACTCGCCCGGCGCCTGGGCCTTGGCGTGAGCTTGCTCGCCCTGGCTGTGGCGGGGGCGCTCTGGGCGGGATTCGACCGGGATTCGACGGCGTTGCAGTATGTCGAGCGACGGGCGTGGATCCCGACCCTGGCCGTCGAGTACTTCGTGGGCGTGGACGGCATGGGGCTGCTGATGGTGATGCTGGCGGCGCTGCTCGTGCCGCTGGCGCTCCTGGTGTCGTGGCGGATCGAGGAACGCGCCCCCCTCTACTTCGCGCTGGTGCTCTGGCTCGAAGCCGGGCTGTTCGGGGCGTTCACCGCGCTGAATTTCTTCCACTGGTTCCTCTTTTGGGAATTGAGTCTGATCCCGGCGTTCTTCCTGGTCCGGCTCTGGGGCGGTCCGGACCGGGGTCCGGCGGCGACGCAGTTCTTCATCTACACCATGGCGGGCAGCGTGGGTCTGCTGCTGGCCTTTCTCGCGCTGTTCCTCGCGACGGGCAAATTCAATTTCCTCGAGCTCGCGGACTTGGG
>CAYPUR010000055.1:0-10339 GCA_964413865.1 uncultured Verrucomicrobiota bacterium | reverse complement strand
GGTCGGACCCATCAGACGGCGGCGCTTCTGCATGCCCACCTGGGCTGGTCCGGGATGTCCGCCGAGGCCCTGGCCCAAGCCGTCTTTTTCGGCGCGTTCCTGGGATTCGCGGTGAAGGTGCCGGTGCTGCCGTTTCACACGTGGCTCCCCTCGGCCTACGCCGCGGCCCCGACGGGCACGACCATGCTTCTGACGGGGGCGCTGTCCAAGATGGGCGTGTACGGTTTTCTGCGGATTCTGCTGCCAATTTTTCCCGATCAGATGCGGGCGTGGGAGACGCCGCTTCTGGGTCTGGCGGTGCTGACGATCGTGTGCTCGGCGGCGGCGGCGTTTGCGCAGCGGGATCTCAAGCGGATGCTGGCCTACTCGTCGGTGAACCACCTCGGCTACTGTCTTTTGGGAATGTTCGCCGCGCTGCGGGTGACGGGAGAAGAGGCCCGCTGGGCGGTCGAGAAAGCGGCGGCCTTGAACGGCGTTCTGCTCCAGATGTTCAATCACGGGCTGACCGCCGCGATGCTCTTCGGTTTCGTGGCCCTGATCGAACGGCGGGCCGGCGGCTTGCGCGGACTGGACGACTTCGGCGGGCTGCGGAAGCCGGCGCCTGTGTTGGCCGGTCTGATGGGGGTGGCGGCGTTCGCATCGCTGGGCTTGCCGGGCCTGAACGGGTTCGTGGGCGAGTTCCTGATTTTCAAGGGCACATTTGCCCTGGCGCCGTGGGCGGCCGCGCTTTCGACCGCCGGGCTTCTCATCACCGCGGTGTTCCTCCTGACGTTCCTCGAACGGGTCTTTCACGGGCCGTTGCCGGCGCGGTGGGCGGCCTTCCCCGACTTGAGCCGGGCGGAGATCTGGATGGTCGCGCCCGCCACGGCGCTGATGTTTGTGCTGGGGATCTACCCGCAGTTGATCATTGGCGTGATTCACCGGACCGTGCTCCTCTGGGTCGAGCGCCTGGGGCCTTGCTGATCATGTTCGCCTGGACAATCTACATTTCATTTGCGGGCGTGGCGGTCCTGATGCTCCTGCCGCGGGACCAGGCCGGGCGGGCGCGGTGGGTGGCGCTCGGCACGGCTCTGGCCGGGGCGATTGCGGCATTCGGCGGGGCATTTCAATACCAGGCGGGGAGCGGGCTGCAGACCATTGCAAGGACGAGTTGGATCCCGTCCCTGGGCATCGATTACCACCTCGCCGTCGACGGGATCAGCGTCACGCTGATCCTCCTGACCGCGCTGGCGGCGGTGGCGGGGATTCTGTTCTCGTGGAACATCACGCGGCGCGCGAAGGAGTTTTTCGCGTTCTACCTGGCCCTGATCGGGGGAGTGTACGGGGTGTTCCTGAGCTTCGACGCGTTTGTCCTGTTCGTCTTCTACGAGATCGCGATCATTCCGAAGTACTTCCTGATCGCGATCTGGGGTTCGACACGCAAGGAATACGGCGCGATGAAGCTGGCGCTCTATTCCTTTGCCGGAAGCGCGCTGGTGCTGATCGGCCTGATCGCGGCGTTTGTCGTGGCGCGATCCCAGACGGGCGCGCCGACATTCGATCTGACCGCTTTGGCGCAGGTCAACTATCCGGAGAGCTTTCAGCGGTGGGCTTTCCCGCTGGTCTTTGTGGGCTTTGGGATTCTGGCGGGTCTATGGCCGTTTCACACCTGGGCGCCGACCGGCCACGTGGCCGCCCCGACCGGGGCGTCGATGCTCTTGGCGGGGGTTGTGATGAAGCTGGGGGCGTACGGGTGTCTGCGGGTTGCCATGACCCTGTTCCCCGCGGGTGTGAGGCACTGGCAGACGGAGATTGCGGTGCTGGCCGTCGTGGGCATCGTGGCGGGTGCGATGACGGCGTTGGTCCAGAAGGATTTCAAGTTTGTGATCGGCTATTCGAGTGTGAGCCACATGGGTTTTGTCCTGCTGGGACTGGCCACTCTGAACGAGGTGGGGCTCAGCGGCGCCGTGCTGCAGATGTTCTCGCATGGCGTCATCGCAGGCCTGCTCTTCGCCGTCGTGGGCCGGATGGTGTACGACCGGACGCACACGCGGCAGTTGGACGAACTCGAGGGGATGCGCCTGGCCCGAGCGATGCCGTTTGCAGCCGTCACGTTCGTCTTGGCGGGCATGGCCTCGATGGGGCTGCCCGGTTTCAGCGGGTTCGTGGCCGAGCTGCAGGTCTTGATCGGGTCGTGGCGGGCGTTCCCGACCGCCGGCCTGGGGGCGGGCGTGGGGATTGTGCTGGGTGTGGCGTACCTGTTGCGGGCGCTTCAGCGCGCCTTCCTCGCCGATTCGGCGAGTGACGCGCGCGGCGAACCGGCGGGAGAGGCGATCGAGCCCATTTCGCTTCCCGAGCGCGCGGGGGCGATCCTGCTCTTGGGGGCGGCGTTGGCGATCGGGCTCTATCCGCGGCTGCTGCTGGACTTCATCGTGCCGAGCGTGACGCCCTTGATCCAGGGCCTCGCGAGGGGAGGTGGATCATGACAGGCGTGGGTTACAGCGATTTGCTGGTGGCGTTGGCGCCCGAGACCGCGCTCGTGCTGGCGGCTGTGGCGGTGCTGTTCATCGACATGGGGCTCATGCGGTTGGCCCCCCTGCGGCAGCGGTTCCTGACGGCCAGCGCGGTGGCGGGACTTGGCTGCCTGGTGACGCTGGGGATTCTCGCGCTGAGCCGGGCGCATCTGCGGTTTTTGGACGGGGTGCTGGTGGTCGATTCCCTGACCCAATGGGTCAAGATCTTCGTGGTGGTGCTGACGCTGTTCACCGCGGGCATCTCGGCGCAGGCGGAGTTCACCGAGCATGTGGGCGAGTATTTCGCGCTCCTGCTGCTCGCCACCGTGGGGATGATGTTCCTGGTGAGCACCGAGGAGATCCTGATGATCTTCGTGTCGCTCGAATTGACCAGCCTCTCGCTCTACGTGCTGACGGCGCTGGACAAGCGAACGCGCCATGCCAGCGAGGCGGCGCTGAAGTACTTCCTGTTCGGCAGCGTGGCCGCCGCATTCACCCTGTTCGGATTGAGCCTGGTTTACGGGTTGTCGGGAGCGACCAACCTGGCCGAGATCGCGGCCGGTCTGCGGGTGCATCGTCTCGATCCGCTGCTCGCCGTGGCGGTGGTGATGGTGATCATGGGATTCGGATTCAAAGTGGCCGTGGTGCCGTTTCATTTGTGGGCGCCCGACGCCTACGAAGGCGCACCCGTCCCGGCCGCCGCCCTGATCGCGTCGGGGTCGAAGGTGGCGAGCTTCTTCGTTCTGGCCAAGATCGCCGTGCTGGGATTCGCCGGTGTGGAAGGCAGCGGCGCGTGGGGACAGTTGCGCGCGGGTTGGCTGCCGGTGCTGGCGGTTTTGGCCGTGGGCTCGATGGTATTGGGCAATCTCACGGCGATTGTGCAGGGGCATCTGCGGCGGTTGTTGGCCTATTCGGCCATCGCGCATGCGGGCTACGTCCTGCTCGGGCTGATGGCAATGGGCTATCCTTCGCAGCGTTCCGCGGCGCTGGCCGCGGTCCTGTACTACGTGGCGACGTACGGGCTGACGACCGTGGGGGCCTTCGGCGTGGCGTCGGTGATCGAGAGGGCGTCGGGCGATGGGCGGATCGACGCGCTGGCCGGACTCAGCCGCCGGTCGCCGCTGCTGGCCTTGTGTCTGATGGTCTTTCTGTTGTCGCTTGCCGGCATTCCCCCTCTGGCCGGGTTCTTCGGGAAGTTCGGTTTGTTTGCGGCGGCCATGGGCGCCGACCCGCCAGGCCTGGGCCTGTTGTGGCTGGTCGGCATCGCGATCGCGATGAGCACGGTGTCGTTGTACTATTATTTGCGCGTCTTGAAGCAGGCGTATGTTGTTGCTGGCGACGATGACGCCCCGCGGCTTGTCGTGCCGTGGACTGACCGCCTCGTGCTGATCGCGGCGGCGGTCGGCGTCTTCCTGTTGGGTGCATTGCCCGGGTTGCTGCTCGATCCCCTGGCGCGTGCAATCGCCGGCGGAAACGGCTTCTGAGCCGCCATGCCCGAAGCAACGGCAGCGAGACCCCTCCAGCCGGGCGTGGATGCGATTCAGACCGACACGATCCAGACCGGCGCTTGACGCTGCGTGCGGGTTGCCAACAGACTGGCTGCCATGTTCAAGATGATCGGTGGCGACGGCCGCGAGTACGGTCCGGCAACCGCGGAGGAGTTGAGCGTCTGGATTCTGGATCATCGGGCCAATGGCCAGACCATGGTCCAGGTGGAAGGCGGTTCGGAGTGGCAGCCTCTGTCCACGGTGCCTGAGTTCGAGGAGGTGTTGCGCCAGGCGTATTCTGGCACGGCTGCCGGCCTGACGCGATCCGAACCGTCGATGCAGGAGACTCCCGGGGCGGTCGAGGCGCGGGATGCCGCGCCGGCGGCGGCCTTCAGCACCGGAGATTGTCTCGGGCGTGCGTGGGTGTTCTTGCGCGGGCATTTCCTGCTGGTGTCGGCGGGCTGCGCGCTGGTTTGGGCGATTCTGACCGTCAGCGCGATGGCCACATGCATTGGGGGCGTGCTCGGCCTTGTCCTGAGCGGCGCGCTCTATGGCGGGCTGATGCTGCTTTACCTGGGCTTGATGCGGGGCCAACCGGCGTCGCTTGGGACTCTCTTCACCTGTTTTGGCCCGCGGTTCGTCCCGCTAATGCTCATCGCGATCGTGACTCAGTTGTTGAGCCAGATCGGCCTGATCTTCTGTCTGATCCCCGGCCTGATCCTCAAGGTCATCTGGGCATTCGCCCTTCCGCTGGCCGCCGATCGCGGACTGCCCTTCTGGCCGGCCTTGGAAGTGAGCCGGCGAACCGTGCAGCGTCACTTTTTCAAGGTGGCGCTTTTGATGTGCGTGGCGTTTCTGCCGCTGCTGGTCTTTGAAGTGTACGGCGGCTTGTGGATGATGACGTTCCTGACCGACATCCTGGGGCCGCCGGGCACGTGGACACTCGATGCCATTCAGGACAAGAAGTCCCAAATCGGCGAGTTCATGATGACCCTGGGTTTGCAGGAACAACTCGTCGTTCTGTTGAGCATGCCGTTTGGGTATGCGGCGTTGCTCCAAGCGTATGAAGATCTCTTCGGCCCCCGCCGGGCAGGAGCCGATCGATAGGCCTACGGCCTGGGCCTGCACGATCACGAACGCGGCCACTCTGCCCGGCCTCGGCACAATCGCCGGCGGCTGCACAGTGGGGTATGTCCAGGCCGCGTGTGCGCTCATCGGCTTTGCACTCAGCCTGGGTGGCCTGGTGGCGCACCTGCGCGTCTGGTATGACACCGGAGAGATGCCGGAAGGACTCACCCGGGGTCTGGTGGTGTCGGTGCTCGGCATGGGGCTGTTTGCGTCGGCGTGGCTTTGGGCCCTGGCCAGCAGCATCCGGATGCATCGCCGAGCCGCTCGCCCCCCGCCTGCGCCGAAATCCAATGACGCCCCCCCTTCTCGAATCCCGCCCCGCCTCTGAGCCGGAGGGCTGGACCGGCGCCTGGCCGGCGTGGTTGTTTCTTGGGCTCCTGGGCCTGATCGCCGGCGCGCGGCTTGCCGAGTTCTGGCGGCTCCCTTTGCCCCATTGCTGGTTCAAGACGATCACCGGGTTGCCCTGCGCCTTCTGCGGCGGCACACGCGCGGCGTCCGCCGCGGCCGGACTGGACTTTGCGACTGCGATCCGGCTCAACCCTCTGGCCTGCGCGTTGGGTGCGGCGGCCATCGCCCTGTTTGTCGCGTGGGCGGCGGATCGGTGGGTGGGGACGCGCTGGGGGGTGCGGCTGCGGGGCTGGGCGGCTTGGCCCTGGTGCTGGATTGGCCTGACCGCCCTGATCCTCAACTGGATCTACCTGCTGGCCGCCAGGAACGGTTGACGGCGCCCGGGCGGGATTTCAGAAGAACGGATTGTGCGCCTTTTCCTCCGCCACGGTCGTGAGCGGGCCGTGACCGGGACAGAGGAGCGTGGCGGGCGGCAGGGTGAGGATGCACTCGCGGATTCTCTGTCTGGCGAGAAGCGCCTGGCCGGTCGCCCGGCCCATCGACCCGGCGAACAGCGCGTCGCCCACAATTGCCACGTGCGGCGCGTCGTCCGGCCATGTGCCAATGACGTAAGTCACACCGTCCTCGGCGTGGCCGGGCGTGTCGCGATGCGTGATGAGCAGACTGCCGAGTTGAAGGCACTCGTCCGGACGGTTCCGTTGGTCGGCCGGTGCGGTCCGCGAACTCGAGTGCAGGTGCATTTTGGGAAAGCGTGCGCGAATGGCCGGCAAGGCGGCGACATGGTCCGCGTGGCCGTGCGTGATGAAAAGGTGGCGCATCTGGAGATCGTGCTCCTGGATCAGGGCAAAGACCGGCGCCGGATCGAAGCCGGTGTCGAAGAGGGCGGCGTCGTGTGTGGCTTCATCCCACACGAGGTAGGCGTTGACGCTCATCCCCACTGTGGTGGTGATCACCCTGATCTCGCGCCAGGCGCCGAGGTCGACAGGCTGCGGATTCCAGCCCGCGGCAATCGCCCGCAGCTTGGACGCATCGAGTCCAATCAGGGCGGCAAGCGCCTCAATGTTGCAGGGTCTCGCTGCGCCCCCGCTCTCTTCGAGGGCTTCGAGTTCGGGGACCGTCAGACTGGCGGCGGCGGCGGCCGGTTCGAGGCCGACGCCGGCATGCAGGCGCCCTTTGCGCAGGATATCGCCAAGATGGTCTTCGAGGTTCATGCGAGGAAGTTTAGAGGACCCCAAGCCCGCTGCACACCGGAATCCTCACCCCGGCTTGGAGCGACCCGAAAGACGGCGATGTGTTCCTGGACACTGAGGCGACCGCGATGCTGGACAAAGCGAAGGCGCGCCACATGGGCTTGCTCACGCCAGAGCAGATCAAGGCGCTTCGCAAGAGGCTGGGTCTCACGCAACCGCAAATCTCCGAATTGCTGCAAATCGGGGAGAAGACATGGACCCGCTGGGAAACCGGGCGCGAACGCCCTTCGCGGTCGATCAATGTACTGCTATTTGCCCTCAATGACGGCAAACTCGACGCGGCCTACCTACGGTCCGTGGCCCGGCGGCGAAACGACTGGGCGACGCGGTTGGCAGAGGGGCATTGCGCGCCACGTAACCCCTGGCTCGATACGGTTCAGGCGATGTGGGAGGGGTGGGAGCCGCAAGCGGGAATCGAACTGGCGCAGGCCATACAGGAGGCGGTTGCCGGCTACCTGATGTCAAGGGGCCGGCAGGGCGACTTCGGTTTCCAGATGGAGGCCAAAGTCACCTTTGTGACCTCGGCGCCCGGTAATGTGACCCCGGTGCAACCAGTGAAGCACGCGGTCCCTGTGGGCCGCGCAGTGGGGCCGACGGAGCCAAGCGCCGCGCAAAGTCCGCGTTTTGAGATTCCAGACGCACTCGTCGCATGAAACTTGCACCACTCCAACTTGAAGGCTATTTCCTGACGGACCTGAATTGCCAAGCGAATCCGCAGTTCAAGGCCGACAAGGAAACGAAATTCAATGAGAGAGACCTTGAGGTTGCGGCAGCGGTCCAGCCGATCAAGGACAGGCCGAACCGATGGCAGGTGAGCCTGAACATCAGGCTGCAACCAGCAACGGATGCCAATTCTCCCTACTCCTTTTGCCTGAACTTGGTGGGTGTCATCTACTGGGTAGGGCCGGAACTGCCGGAGGACAAGGTCGGGACGCTGCTGCGCACGAACGGGCCGAGCATGCTTTACGGTGTTGCGCGGGAGATGGCACGGGACCTGACGGCGAGGGGCCCCTTCCCACCGCTGGTGCTGCCCTCGGTGTCATTCATCCCGGACGCTCCTACGCCTGCGGCACCGAAGGCGCCGGAACCGACTGAAGAGGCGAGAACAGCCGTCGAGCCGAGCGGCCCCATGGGCGAAAAGCAATAGAGGCGCCTGATGCTTTCCAAACAACAACTGGGGAGTTTGCTCTGGGGCATTGCCGACACCGGGCTGCGGGGCAAGGTGGAGGACTAGAAGGCTTATATCCTCTCCCTGCTGTTCTTCAAACGGCTCTCGGATAATTACGACTGCACGAGCTGATGCACACGCGGGTCATGAGCCACAGCCACAGGTTTTGGGTTCACCTTCGGGCAGTGTGCCCGGAGCACAAGCGAGCGGTGGCCTGGCTGAATGCGAACCGGCCTTACGCGGAGTGAGCTGCATGACCTCCATTTCCAGGAATCCGTTGCCGACGAGGGCGAAGCCGAGCCCCTTGCGCCGCAGGGATTCACCATGAAGGACACGGAGGACACGAAGCGCTGGCACATAGGGCTCAGGTCTCTGGATTCTGGATTTGCCAGTCAACGGTTGTGCGTTCAGCGAGTGCCATGACTCCTTGTTCCTGGACGGCGACGGATTTCGGAGAGCCGAGTTGTACGAGGCCCTGATCGCTGGCGGTGATCTACCGGAAGTAGCCTCTCGTGACACGAACCTCGCTGCACGGTCAGCAGCGACTTCGCGGTTCCCCGCCTGGATTTATCCAGCGCGGCGATCGGTGGCGAAAAGGTCGGCGAAACGGGGCAAAAATGGCAGGCCACACAGGTTCGATTGCCCGACCCAACGGCTTGCCGGCTCCGTGACCGAGCCGCGCATTGACTCTTTCCGGGATCGGTGTTGAATTCGGCCAGTGATTCCCGAGGACGAGAGCGGCGAAGGAGGTGCCGCGTCGACACGGCCGCGCGAGCCCCAAGCGGCGGAGGTGTTGTTTCCCCAGGTGTACGACGAACCGCGGCGACTGGCCGCGCACAAACTGGCCCGGGGAGCCCCCGGCCACACGCTCCAACCGACGGCCCTGGTGCATGAGGCCTGGCTGCAGTTGGCCGCCCAGGACAAGCAGACCTACGCCAACCGCCGATCAACTCGAGCGCGGGCGGCAACGCGTCGAGCATCTCGGTAAAGCTTTGAAATCATGAACACGACCACCTCCCCTGTGTCGACCTCTCTGCCCGAGCGCCAGACGCCGTTCCCCGGCGCTCGCCCGGCGCTCGTTTTCCTGCTCCTGGTCAACCTGTTCAACTATGTCGATCGCTACGTGCTGGCCGCCGTCGTCGGGCCGATCAAGCGGACCTTTTTCGGGGAAGGCGGTTTTGCGGGGCGCGAGGACGCGCTCAGTCAGGCGCTCAATTGGTTCCAGCAACAGGTCGGTTTCAAGCCCGACGACGCCTGCCTGGGTCTCTTAGCGACCGCGTTCATGGTGACGTACATGATCGGATCACCCATCTTCGCCCGGCTGGCGGAGCGCTACTCGCGCTGGGTGTTGGTGGGCATCGGCGTGGTGGTGTGGAGTCTGGCCAGCGGCGCGTCCGGCCTGGCGGCGACCTTCCTGGCGCTGCTCTTGACTCGGTGTTTGGTCGGCATTGGCGAAGCCGCTTACGGGCCGGTCGCCCCGACCGTGCTCTCGGACTATTACCCGGTGAAGCAGCGGGGTCGGGTGCTGGCGATCTTCTACCTGGCGCTGCCGGTGGGGACGGCGCTGGGCTTCATGCTCGGCGAGATGGTGGCGAAGTCCGGCCTGGGCGCTTGGGGTGCCCAAACGCTCGGAGCCAAGCCCGAGAGTTGGCGCTGGGCGTTCTACCTCGTTGTGATTCCCGGCCTGGTGTTGGGGGTCCGAAGCTTCTTCCTGCGCGAACCGCCCCGTGGGCAAGCCGACCTTGCCGTCGCCGTCGCGGCCAGGAAGACGGAGTGGCGTGATTACGCGATTCTGCTCCGCACCCCGTCTTACGTACTCTGCACGGTGGGCATGGCGGCGATGACCTTCGCGATGGGCGGCATCGGGTTCTGGATGCCCTATTATCTTGAAGGCCGGCCCGGCGCGCCCGCCAACCCGATCACCATCTTCGGCGCGATTCTGGTGCTGGCGGGTCTCTCCGGCACGCTGCTGGGCGGCTGGCTCGGCGACAAACTGCGGGCCCGCTTCGGCGGCGCCTATTTCCTGGTGTCCGCCCTGGCGATGCTGAGCGGGTTCCCGGTTTTCCTCGGAGTGTTGCGCGCGCCGTTTCCATGGATTTGGGTGTTGATCTTCCTGACCCTGTTGTTTCTGTTTTTTAACACAGGTCCGACGAACACCATTCTGGCCAACGTCACGCACCCCTCGATGCGCGCGGCTGGGTTCGCGTTGAACATCTTCGTCATCCACGCGCTGGGAGACGCGGTCTCGCCCACGATCATTGGCCTGCTCAACGGGTACTTCGACGGCGACATGGACAAGTCGTTTCTTGTGGTGGGCCTGACGTTCCTGCTGGCTGCGGCCTCATGGCTGACGGGAATGACGTTCCTGAAACGCGACACGGAGCTGGCGCCGACGCGGTTGGGCGCCGCTTAGGGTCTGTGCAAAAATTACTTCCGATTTTGGCGGGAGCGCCACCGGGCCAGATG
>CAYPUR010000054.1:12735-23410 GCA_964413865.1 uncultured Verrucomicrobiota bacterium | reverse complement strand
TCCCACAATCCCGGACTTCCTCAGCCCCCCAAGCCAAAACGAGAACTGCTGGGGGGCCAAGTAGGCGTTCTTGACACGTGGGGCTGCGCCTGCTCGCCTCAGGGTTGTGACGCGCGGTTCCAACGCTCAATGTCCAATCCCGGCAGGCGCACCCCGGCCATGGGTGGGCATGGCGGGTGGAGGGCCAAAGACGGAGCGCGAGGCGGAGGATTCGCGCGTGCTCGAGATCGAGGATCTGCGCATCGAGTTTGAGACCGGCGGCCAGGCCGTGCCGGTCTTGGACGGCGTCTCGCTCGACATTGGATCCGGCGAGACGGTCTGTCTGGTCGGCGAAAGCGGCTCGGGCAAGACAGTCACGGCCTTGGCCATTGCCAGGCTCCTGCCTTGTCCGCCCGCCCGCTATGCCGGGGGCAGAATCCTCGTGAACGGGCGCGATGTGCTGCGCATGTCGGCCAGGGAGTTGCGGACCATCCGGGGCGGCGTTGTCAGCTACGTGTTTCAGGATCCGGCCGTTGCGCTCAACCCGGTCCTACGCGCCGGGGCGCAAGTCCGTGAAACGCTCGCTCTGCATCGTCCCGAGGCGGCTCACACCGACGAAGTCATCAGCCTTCTCCGCTGGGTCGGCATCCCTGCGCCCGAGCTGCGGATTCGCGACTATCCGCATCAGCTTTCGGGAGGGATGCAGCAACGACTGATGCTGGCGATGGCGTTGGCATCGCATCCGCGGCTTCTGGTGGCGGACGAACCGACCACGGCGCTCGATGTGACGATCCAGTCGCAGATTCTCGAACTGCTGCGCGCGCTGCGTCGGCAATTGAACATGAGCATCCTGCTCATCACGCACAACCTGGGCCTGGTCGGGGAGATCGCCGATCGCGTTGTGGTGCTCTATGCCGGGCAAGTCATCGAGGAGGCGCCGGCCAGGGAACTGCTGAGCCGTCCGCGGCATCCCTACACCCGCGCGCTGATGAAGTCGGTGCCCGAACTGGGCCGCGACGCCCCGCGTCTGGAGGCCATTCCCGGGAGCGTTCCTCGTTTGGGCGATTGGCCGGCGGGCTGCCGGTTTCATCCGCGCTGTTCCATGGCGCGGCCTGCTTGTTCTCGAGAGGCGCCGGCGTTGGCGGGCGCAGGGCCGCACCAGCGAGTCCGGTGTCCGTTCTGGGACCACGCGGCATGAGCCTGCTTTCGGTCCGCGGTCTCAGCGTCCGCTTTCCGGTTCTCCGGGGCTGGTGGCGGGCCCCCTTGCGCTTCGTTCACGCGGTCGACGATGTGAGTCTTGAGCTGGCGGCGGGCGAGACCGTGGGTTTGGTCGGGGAGAGCGGGTGCGGCAAGACAACGCTGGGCCGCGCTGTTGTGCGTCTGATCGAGCCGACGGCAGGCGCGATTGAGTTTGGAGGGATCGATCTGGCCTCCCTGAGGCCCGGGCAACTGCGTCCGGTCCGTCGGCGATTGCAGATGATCTTCCAGGATCCCTTTGGTTCGTTGAATCCGTGTCTGACCGTCGGGCAGATCATCGGCGAGGCTTTGGACATTCACGGGCTGGCCCCGACCCGGACGGCCCGGCGGGCGCGGGTGGGCGCTCTGCTCGATGACGTGGGGCTGGCTCCCGCCGACGCCTGGCGCTACCCGCGCGAGTTCAGCGGAGGGCAGCGGCAGCGGATCGGCATCGCCCGCGCGCTCGCGGTCGAGCCTGAGTTAATCGTGTGTGACGAGCCGGTCAGCGCGCTGGACGTGTCCGTTCAGGCGCAGATCGTGAATCTGCTGCACGACTTGCAGCGGGAGCACGGCCTTGCGTACCTGTTCGTCGCCCACGATCTTGCGCTGATCGAACACCTCAGCCAGCGCATCCTTGTCATGTACCTCGGCCGCGTGGTCGAGGCCGGCGACACCCAAGCGGTCTGCCGCGCACCGGCGCACCCTTACACCCAAGCGCTGCTTTCTGCTGTCCCCCGGCTCGATCCGTCCGCGAACCGGCGCCGGATTGTCCTCACCGGGGAGGTCCCATCCCCGATCACTCCCCCTTCCGGCTGCCGCTTCCATCCCCGCTGCCCGAGGGCTGAGCCGCGGTGCCGACACGAAGTCCCTGTCCTCCGCGAGATCTCGTCGGGCCGCTGGGCCGCGTGCCACCTGGTGGGGAGCTGAAATCGAATGGCGATGTTGGAGTGCCTCGTGTAGGCTTTGCGGCGATGATCTCGAGAATGCGGGGATTGTTCGAGCAGGGGCGGCGCGTTGAGGGTGGAAGTCGGATGACGACCGCGAGCGTTGTCGTTCTCTGGCTGGGGCTGTGGATTGGGCCGGGCGCGCGCGCCGATGTCTGGGTCAACGAGTTTGTCGCGGACAACGACGGAGGCCTGCGCACCCAGGCGGGGGTGGCGGCGGACTGGATCGAGCTGGCCAACGACAGTTCCCAGCCCGTGGATCTCAGCGGCTGGCATCTCACGGATCGGGCTGATGCCCCGACCAAATGGCGCATCCCGGACGGCACGATCATTGGGGCCGGGGGGTATCTGGTTATTTTTGCCGACAGCTCCGCGCATTCGATCACCAACAGCGAACTGCACGCCAACTTCAGCCTTTCTGCGGATGGCGAGTATCTAGGGCTGATCCGGCCTGACGGCGTCACCGTCGCGCACGAATTCGCGCCCCACTTCGCGCCCCAACTCCGGGATATCTCGTATGGGCGCGGAACTCCGCGAGAGAGGGAGTGGGTGGGCGCCGGCACACCGGCGCGCTATCGGATTCCCAACGCCGACGGGACGGCGCCCTGGACAAGTGGTGTGGGCGCCTTGGGGTTCAGCGAGACGAAGGGGGCATTCACCGTGCGCTATTACGAGATGCGAGACGGCATTGCGGACGTGGATGCCGCCGAGGCCATGGTCGCCAACAGCGGCTCGTGGAAAACCGACGCGGCGTATCCCATCGTCAGCCAGCACGACACCATCGACTTCCACGCCAACTCGGGCTCAGGCATTTTCACGAACAACATCCTCTTCCCCAACCACTCCGCTGCGGGTCAGGACAAGGACTTCTTCGTGCTTGTGGCTGAAGGGGCGATCAACGTGCCGGCTCCGGGCCTGTGGACGTTTGCCGTGGGAAGCGACGACGGCTTCCGTCTGCGAATCAGCGGACACGGCGTCGACTTTGTGTCCGAATACCTCACGGGGCGAGGGTTCGACACGACGCTTGCCACATTCAGTTTTCCGGTGGCTGGCGTTTATGATCTGCGGCTCATCTATTACGAGAACTCCGGCGGGGCGAGCGTTGAGTTCTCGGTTGCCCAGGATTTCCAGGCGAACCTCGTGCCCGGGGTCTTTCACCTGACCGGCGATCCCGCCGGCGGGATCCTGCATGCGGGGGCGATCGGATCGTTCGTGCAGACGGACGTCGGCGCGGCGATGCGGGGCGTGAACGCGCGCGTCGACGCCGAGTGGCTCTTCACGATGGACGAACCGCCCGGCCCCGACGACAGGTTCACGCTGTCGGTGCGGAGCGCGGACGGTTTTGCGGCCTCGCTCAACGGGGTACCGTTTGCGGCGTTGAATGCGCCCGGCAACCTGGTCTGGAACAGTGCGGCCACGGCAGCTCGACCGCTCGAAGACGCGGTTGAATGGGTGACGTATGACGTGCCCGTGTCGAGTGTATCGGCGGGCGCCAACATCCTCGCGATCAGCGGGCTGAACGACTCGGCTGACGATCCGAACTTCCTGATTGCGCCGCGGTTTGCGAGCCGCGGCGCGGAGAGCATCGCGGCTTACTTCAAGGAGCCGACGCCGGGCGCTGCCAACGGCACGGCCTACGCGCCGCCCACGCCGGTCGTGACGGCCAGCGAACCGCGCGGCTACAAGACCAGCCCGTTCACCGTGTCGCTCGCCTGCTCGAACATCACAGCCGAGATTCGCTATTCGCTCGACGGCAGCGTGCCCGGGACGAATTCCCTGCTCTATGGCGGTCGGATCAGCGTATCCAGGACGACCACGTTGCGCGCGGCGGTTGTGGATGCCGAGAGCGTGAGGCAGAACGTGACGACCGTGACGTGGCTTTTGCTCGAGGATATTCTCGAACAGGGCTCGACACCGCCGCCGGGCTGGCCGGCCAACCGGCAGGTGAACAACCACGTCATGGAGTACGGCCTGCGGCGTGAGATCGTGACGGGAGATTCCGCCCGCCTGCGAAACGGGATGACCAACGCCATTGCCTCGATCTCGCTGGTGACCGACCTCGACAATCTGTTCGGCTCCCAACGCGGCATCTACGTCAACCCGGGCAACGACGGCATTGGGTGGGAGCGGCCCGTGTCGATCGAGCTGATCGATCCTGTGCGCGGGAGCGAATCGGAGTTTCAAATCGACGGCGGGCTGCGGATCCGGGGCGCGTACAGCCGCAGTTCAGGCAATCCGAAGCACTCGTTCCGGCTCTTGTTCCGATCGGCCTACGGCCAGGGCAAGCTGCGGTTTCCGCTTTTTGACGACGAGGGGGCGTCCGAGTTCGACAAGGTGGATTTGCGCACGTCGCAGAACTACTCGTGGGCGTTTGAGGGCAGCAACAGGGAGACGTTTGTGCGGGAGACCTTTTCGCGCGACTCGCAGCGGGACATGGGGATGCCCTACACCCGAAGCCGGTATTACCATCTCTTTATCAACGGGCAGTACTGGGGCCTGTATCAGACCCAGGAGCGGGGCGACGCGGACTATGCGGAGACTTATCTCGGGGGCGACGAGGAGGAGTGGGACTGCATCAAGACCAGCCAGCCGGGCTACACGACCACGGCAAACGACGGCACCTTTGATGCTTTTTACGCCCTGTACACCATCGCCATCAGTCAGGGGTTCAGCGGCCAATACGCCAACAACTATTTCCGTGTGAAAGGGCTCGACCCCGACGGCACGCCCAATCCCTCGTACCCGGTCTATCTCGATGAGGACAACCTGATCGTCTACATGCTGACGGCGCTCTACACCGGCGACCCGGACTCGCCGGTCTCGATCTGGGGCGGCTTCCCCAACAACCTGTACGGTCTGTTCAACCGGGTCCATCCCGAGGGCTTCAAGTGGCTTCGTCACGACGCCGAGCACTCGCTCGGGGCACGTGACGACTACGGGCTCATGACCGACACGACCAGCGCCGGCGCCAGTTTCACGGCCCGCGGCAATTTCAATCCCGCCACCCTGCACCAGCGGCTTTGCCAGCACCCCCGATATCGAGACCGCTTCGCCGATCTCGTCCAGAAGCACCTGTATGGCGACGGTGCCCTGACGCCGCAAAACGCTCAGCAGCGCTTTCGCAGCCGCATGGATGAGATCGATCTGGCCATCATCGCGGAGTCGGCCCGCTGGGGGCGGGGCCAGACCCGCGACGCCACCTGGCTTCCGGCCTGCAACGAGGTTCTGAGCACCTACCTGGGGCAGCGCCGCGACATCGTCATCGCCCAATTCCGCAACCGCGGATGGTTCCCGTCGGTCGACGCGCCCGGCTATTCGGTCATGAACAGCGAGGTGCCTGCGGGCCACGTCGTGCGCCTTTCGGGCAACACCACCTTCTACTACACGATCGACGGCTCGGATCCGCGCCTCGAAGACGGCAGCATCAACCCGTCCGCCATCGAGGTGAAATCCGACACCGGTCCCACCGGACCTCGGCAGGTCATTGCGCGCGGGGCCGACTGGCGCTATTTCGACCTTGGCACGGAACCGGCCCCCGCGGGCCAACTCGAGTGGCGCGACCTGGATTTCCCCGATGCCGATTGGACGCAGGGGCCGGCCATTCTCGGCGTTCCTGGCAGCTCATCCGCCAACCCGGTGGCCACGAGCACGCGCCGCTACGTCAACGGGGTGTCAGCGCCACAGGTCACAACCACCTACTTCCGCCACGCGTTCATCCTCGACTCGACCCATGACGCCCCGAACCTGCTGATTGAAATCCTGCGCGACGACGGTGCGATCGTGTATTTGAACGGCGTCGAGGTCTTGCGCGAGGTGATGCCCCCGGGCCCCGTGACTTACGCCACGTATTCGAGCGCCGTGGTCGGCGCGCCCGACCAGAACACCTACTATAGCCGCTCGGTCGATTTCGCCCACCTGCTGCGGCCCGGAACGAATATCGTGGCCGCCGAGGTCCACCAATGCAACGCGGGCAGTTCCGACCTGTATTTCGACTTGGCCCTGACGATCCCGGGCCAGCAGGCGCACGTCTTCGCGGAGATCGCGGTGACCAACGCCATGACCATCAAGGCGCGCGCGCTCGAAGGGACCGAGTGGAGCGCGCTTTCGGAAAACGCCCTCAGAGTCGAGCGCCCCCCGATCGACTATGCGGCCCTGCGCGTCTCCGAACTCATGTACGCGCCTCCGGCGCCGGACGAGGAGAGCCCCTACATCAACGACGACTTTGCCTGGATCGAACTCTGCAATGCCGGCGCGACGCCGCTCGACCTCGAAGGCGTGGGGTTTGCCGACGGGATCGCCCACACGTTTGCGCCCTGCGTTCTCGAACCCGGAGCGCGCCTGGTGCTGGCCGCCAACCCGGACGCTTTTGCCACCCGGCACCCGACCAATTCGATTTCCATAGTCGCCTGGACCAGCGGCAATCTGGCGCGCGGGGGGGAGACGCTCGAACTGGTGGATCCGGACGGGAACACGATCCTGACATTCACCTACTCGAGATTCTGGCATCCTGAAACCTTCAACACGGGACACACGCTCGTGGCGGTGGACCTCGCCGCGGCGGAACCGCTCTGGAGCACCCCTGACAACTGGCGCCCCAGCAGTGCGCTTCAGGGCACGCCCGGCCTGCCCGAGCCGCCCGTCTTCATTGAGGCGCGTGTCGCCGATGCTCGATTGCATGCCACCGCGGTTGGAATCGATGGCACGTCCGAGCTCTGGTTCTCGGAAGATCTCGAGACCTGGAATCCGTGCGACCCCGCCGCATGGTCCCAAACCAACGGGGTGTTCACCGTCGACCTCGAGCATCCGTCGTTGTCCAACGGGACCCGTTGCTTTTTTCAGATCCGGGTTCCGCAATGATCAGAGCAAACCCGACAGCGAGGCGATGGCTTCCTGCCGGACCGACAAGACCGCTCGCAGATCGGCTTGTGCCTTCTCGAGTTGGCTTTGCTGCCGGCGCCGGGCTTCCTGGTACTTGGCCAACGCGGCCTTCAGTTCGGCACTCGAAGCCTTCGAATCGACGGCCTTTTGGAGCGCCTCCTCCTCCGCACCGGGCGCGGGGAGCAGGCCGGCAAGACCGCGGTTCGCGCCGGGGCCCGCCTGACCGTCGGTTCCCTCCCCACGACCGCCCCGCCGGAACATCCCGGCCAACATCCCCATCCCGCTGAAGGCGGTATCCCGCCGGGCCTCGATGACTCTCTGAATGCGTTCCCGGATCACGTCCCATTCGGCATCGTCTTTGATCTCAAGTCGATCGCGATAGCTCTGCAGCAGGAAGTTCTGGATTTGAGCGGGGTCAAAACCGCGCCATCCGGCTCCAGGCGCTCCGCCACCGGTGCCGGGGGCAGGCTGGGCGAACGCTGTCCCCGCCGCCCACCACCAAACGACCGTCGCTGTGAGGGCGGCAAGAATGGATCGAGGCACAACACCGGGTTTTTTCATGGCCGCACTGTGGATCGGGACATGGAGAATGTCGAGCCCGGCGCAGGATGGCGGAGCGCGTCAATCCGTGCCCCGCCTCGGCATGCGATTTCCGGTTCAGGACGCCGGCTGGAACTCGACATCGAGCCGCAGAGCGGTGGATAGCCCGGCGTTGGGCGCGGCGAACAGGTTCGTGACTTGACACGGCACCGGGACCACCCGGCGCCCGGACGCACTGTCCGAAAGGCCGCGCACCTGAATGAGGGAGACCTTGCCAGCGGGCAAGGTCGCCCGCCCGGGGAGGTCGAGGTCGGACGATTTGGGTGTGAAGACAAGCTCGTAGTCGATGGGCGCCGTGTTTCGCACCTGCACCAGGACGCTGTTCCGCCCCTTGATGCGGATGGCCGGATTCAGAATCGCGATCGACTGTTGAAAGAGCGGTTCGAGGTACTTCGCCTCGCCGATCAGGCGGTTCTCGCTGAACACGGCCGTCCGGCGGTCGAACAACGCCTGGCGCAGGGCGTCCGGCGTCCGGGCGGTCGCGAACACCAGCGTCATCGGGCGCACTGTACCGTGCACTGGGCCATAGGCCATGTCGATGGGATCGTGGATATCGGAGTTGCTCATGATGGTGAGCTTCTTGTCGAGGCACCACTGGTGAGCGATGGGGTCGTAGGTGCTGCCGTTGACGACCTCGATGCCATGCAGCCAGCCGCGTTCGAGGACTTCCTGCTGCTCGGCATACCAGACCGACTGCCAGTTGGGCTGCTTCCAGCCGGGATGATTCCAAAAGATGAAGCCACCCTGCTCGAAGGCCGTGCGCACGACGTCGCGATGGTCGTTCTGGCGCAACGCCGGGACATTCTTGAGGAAGATGGCGTTCCAATGGCCGGGCGGCTCGCCGCGCGTGATTTCAGCTCCCCGGATTGCCAGCAAGCCCAGCGACTCGGCGTGGGGCCGGACCAGGTCGTAAGGTCGGGCGTCGTTGGTCGTGACGTCAGCCTTGAAGGGCTGATACTCGATGTGGTCGGTGACGGCGATGGCGTCCAAGCCGTCTCTCCAGGCCTCCTCGGCCCGCACTGTGGGCCAGACCTTGCCGTCCGAGAACACGGTGTGCATGTGCAAGTCGCACCGCAACGTGATGAGGCCGGGCAGGTCCGGAAAGGGGAGTTCCGACCGGACGTGCTGGGCGGTTGAGGCTGTTTGCGGGAAGCCCCCGAGGGCCAATGCCAGAAAGGTCGCAGGAATCAGGTGTCGCATGGCGACATTCTTGCGAAGGATTCGCGTGGGAGGCAAGTCTTGCTGATGACGGCATACTGATTCGTCTTGATGCCAGCTCATCGACATTCGGGGTGCGATGTCCGACGCAGGTGAGGTTCCAAACGAGCCCGGATATCCGCGATACCGGGCGAAGTCGCGAGACATGCCCGGGCTGGGAGCCGTTCACATGCCGCCGCGTGATTCGCGGCGGGGCCGCCGCCGACTACCACCAAAAACTGGGCGTGTCGTAGGTGCGGACGACCATTCTCTGGAACTTGCGCCACTCGGCATGACCGTCGAGACAGAGGATGTTGCCGCCCGCCGGGATCCGCCCGTTGAGGTGGGGCGCTCGATGGTTCTTGGTCCAGCCGCCGTCGACGCTGGTGTAGTTGTTCCTCGATCGGTCCGACTGGTTACTGCCGCTCGAGAGAGTGCCGTCGGCGGCGAGGACCCGCTCGCTGGGCCCGGGATTGTACAGCGATCCATCGCTCATTTTCCAGGGCGCCGGATTCAAGGACTCGGTGATGTTGGTGGCAAGAAGCCGTCCAGACCCTTTGAAGGCGACGGCGTACCCGATGACCCGGTAGCCGCCGACGCCGTCGTCAGCCAGCTCGTTGGTAACGCCGGTCGTGAAGCTCCAGAGTTCATCGTTGTCCTGCTGTGAAAAGCCCGGGCAGTAGAGGATCTTCCGGTTGCCGCCGTTGCGAACAAATGCATTGGCGGCGGCGACCGGCAGGTCCCAGGGCCAGGCGGCGCCGGCGCAATCCGGGAACTGATCGCGGTAGTCGTTCGCGTACATGAGGATCGCAATCCCGAGCTGGCGCATGTTGCTGGTGCACTTGATCTGGATTGATTTGGACTTGGCCTTGGACAGGGCAGGAAGCAGCATCGAGGCGAGAATCGCGATGATCGCGATCACCACCAGCAGTTCAATGAGCGTGAATGCGCGTCCGGGCCATGGCTTGTGAGCCCGAGCGGAACTGAGCAGGGAAGAGACAGAACGCATAGGGCGGAGGGCGGTTAGGGTTCAGGTCTTGGGGCTGTAGAAATGGCGGGTGCGGGGAGTCCTTGACGGGCCCGCAGGGAGCGATGATGGCGATTCGCCGTGTGCACTCGGGCGTCACAATAGTTTCTAAACGCTACTAAGTATGTCCATCGCAGCCCCCCGGTCAACCCCCGATTCAGCCCGTTTCGCCTGCGTTCGGGCTTGCGAGCCGCTGCTTTTTCGATGGAATGGAGCGGATGAAGCGACTCGTTCAAGAGATCGAGAAATCTCCGATGCTGGCCCGTGTGCTGCCCTTCGCGGTGTTTCTCGGGCTGACGGTTGGCCAGGGGCTTTTTGGGTCAGCGGGCCGTTACTGGATGTATCTGGCGAAGACGGCGGTTGGCCTTTGGCTGGTGTGGCTGACGCGTCGTTACGTTCGGGAGATGCGCTGGAAGTTGAGCTGGGAGGCGCTGGCGGTGGGCGTGGCCGTGTTCGCGGTCTGGGTGGGCCTCAACGACTACTACCCGAAACTTGGCGGCGCAGGCCCTGCCTGGAATCCGAACGACCGGTTCGGAGGCGGGTCGGCCCTGGCGCTTCTATTCATCGCCGTGCGGATTCTGGGCTCGACGTTCGTCGTGCCTCCGGTCGAGGAGGTGTTCTACCGCTCGTTTCTGTACCGCTACCTAATGAAGAACGACTTTCTGTCCATTCCCCTCGGCGCGTTCTCCTGGACCCCTTTTGTGGTGACGTCCGCTGTGTTCGGCTTCGCGCACTTCGAGTGGCTGGCGGGCGTTCTTTGCGGCCTGGCGTACCAGGGATTGGTCTGTTGGAAGAAGCGTTTGGGCGATGCGAT
>CAYPUR010000054.1:4508-12725 GCA_964413865.1 uncultured Verrucomicrobiota bacterium | reverse complement strand
TGCGATGACGGCTCACGCGGTCACGAATTTCCTTCTTGGGCTTTGGGTGGTGTACCGCGGCGCGTGGCAATTCTGGTGATCGAGCTACTTGAGCGCCTGGTCCTCGACCCGAACGCCTTTCTTGGCGCTGTTGTAGCCGAAGTAAGTCGGATTGAACTCTTGCACAGGCGTGGCATCAGCCCGCGCCGGGGCTTCGAGTCCGGTCAGGAAGAAGCAGGCGTTGACGATCAGGCGGCGCAGGTCCTCGCTCTTGAAATCGACCGCCGCGCCGATGGTCGAGCAGAGGATTGCCGCCTGTTTGCCTGAGGGAGCCGTGCAGTGGCGCAGCCAGACCAGCGGCATGATGGCTTTGTTCAGGTTGGGCGGGTCGCCGGGGTTCATGCCGGTGAGTGTCAGGCCGTGCAGGAGCACGGTGGCGTCCGCTGGAAAATCCGGGTTGACGCCGTAGACGTCGGTGGGGCCGAACACGTCGGCGACCCCGCGCAGGATGGGGTGCTGACGGTGTTTGCCGTCGACCAATCCGCGTGAGGCCTCTTTGCCGTGGTCACCATGGTGGTAGGTCCAGGTTTCACCGACCGTGAGGCCGCCAAATCCCCCTCCTTTGGCGTCGTAGCTGTACTTCGCATAGGGACTCTGTTTGTTGCGGCTGTAGGCGAAGGCGTGGGTGGCGGTGCGAATGACGATCATTGGTTTGCCGGCGTCGAGGAAATCGGTGATGTGCTTCATGTCGGCATCCGGGAGTTCGCGAAAGCGGAAGGCGTTCACAGCGAGGTCGGCATTGGCGAGCAGGTGCAGTCCGGGAACGTTAGTCTGGTTGTGCGGGTTGATGACGCCTGCGGCATCCTGGGAGAACAGCACGGTGCATTTGAAACCGTGGCGCTGGCTCAGCAGCTTCCCGAACATAGGCATCGATTCCTCAGACCGATACTCCTCGTCGCCCGCCAGGAGAACGATGTGTTTGCCGTTGGCCTTCCCGACGGGCGGTTCGTAGACAACCCACTGGGCGGCGTTGCTGGTTTGGCTCAGACAACTCAGGACGATCAGAAGTGCAAGGCGTTTCATGCGGCTGTGTATAGCCTGCGTTCCCTCCGGAGGCGACAGGAAATGCGCATCCTCGAGAAGCGACGGCGTGGGCGAATGGGCGGGGCTGGCGAGCCGGGATCGCGGACCGGATCCCCGAACCGATGCGGCGTCCGGGCTCCAGCGGGGCTCCGCGCAGATCGCTTGCCCCGCCTGCCCCCAAAATGAAGAATGCCGGCGGCAGATTGAAAGGCGTTGCCACAAAAAGCCCGAGTCGATTGACTCTCCTCATGCGGTGCGATCCGAAATAAAGCGAGCATGACGAACCGATTCCGCAGTCCCCGGGCTGTTCCGGCCCAGATACCCGACCGCGCGAAGCCTTGCAGTCCAGCGCCTGCAGATCTGCCCGGCCCGCGGCCGATTCGGGTTGCGGCCGCGCCGCGCCGCGCCCGATTCGGGCTAGGGCATCAGGGGGGGGGGGGGGGGGGGGGGGGATGGGGGGCAATGATCGTGTTGGCGGGGTTGATGGTGCTGGCGCTCCCGGGTTGTGCAACTTCACACGGCAAGCGGGTCGGGTACCGGTACAATCCCGACTACGGCGTCGCCAGCCCCCAATTCGAGCAGACGCTGATGGGTCAGGCCAGCGGGCTGATTCCGGGCAACCGGGCGCGGCTGCTGAACAATGGAGATGCCTTCTTTCCCGCGATGTTGGGAGCGATTCAGAACGCCCGGCAGAGCGTGAACATCGAGCTCTACATCTTTGCCCGGGGACGGATTGGCGAGCAGGTGACGGCGGCTTTGTGCGCGAAGGCGCGGGAGGGCGTTGAGGTGCGGGTGTTGGTGGATGCGGTCGGATCGCGCACGGGGGGGCTTGACCGGCGGATGATGGCCGCGGGGGTGCATTTTCGCAGGTACAAGCCGGTGACGATACCGACCATCACGAAGGCCGGGGACCGGACGCACCGCAAGATTGTGACCGTTGACGGGCGGATCGGGTTCACGGGCGGTTTTGCCGTGGACGACCGATGGCAGGGGAACGTGCGCAATTCGGGCGAGTGGCGGGAGGTGGTGTTGGAGATCGAGGGGCCGGTGGTGCAACAGCTCCAGAGGACATTCTGCGAGAATTGGCTTTACGCCACCGGCGAGGTCATCGACGGGCCGGGGCAGTTTCCCGATCCGGTGCCCGTGGGTGATCTGAAAGCTCAGGCGGTGGGAAGCACGCGCACATCGCAATTGTCGATGGCCAAGCTCCACCACTACCTCCCGATCCAGGCGGCGCGCGAACGCGTCTGGATCGCGAACGCGTACTTCCTGCCGGATCGCGACTTCCGCCGGGCCTTGTGCGCCGCGGCCCGACGCGGGGCGGACGTGCGCCTGCTGTTGCCGGGCCGCCACAACGATCTCAAGACCGTGCGGTACGCATCGAGGCGGGATTACCGACGGTTTCTCGAAGCGGGGGTGATGGTGTACGAGTACAAGCCCAGCATGCTGCACACCAAGATGATGGTCGTCGACAGCATCTGGACCTCGATCGGGTCGGTCAACTTCACCTCACGTTCCATGAAGGCGCAGGCGGAGGCCAACCTGGCCATCTACGACCGGGGTTTCGCCCGGCAGGCCGAGGCGGTCATGGAGGAGGATTTCCGCGACTCGGACTGGGTGGATCTTGCCTCATGGCGGCGACGCGGGCTGTGCGCGCGCATGAAAGAACTCTATTTCAGCCTCTACAAAAGGCTGTTCTAACCTGCGTGCCGCAGGAAGAATTGACCCCTGTGAAGACCGAGATTGCCGGGGCGAACCAGCGCGCCCGGAACCAGATTTGCCGACAGAATGAACGATGCGTTTGCGGAATTCGACCGGGATGAGGCCTCCGCCTTTATCGAGTCCTTCGACCGCGCCACGCGGCGCCGGGGCCAGCGTCATTTTCAAATGGGTGCGGTCACGATGTTGAAGGCGATCCCCGACGGCTTCGAGGCCATCGTTGAAGGGGACTACGATTCCACCGTGACCCTGGTGTGGGATCCGATCGATGGCTGGCTCGGCGAATGCACGTGTCCGGAAGGAATCGACTGCGAGCATGTCTACGCCGCGATGCAGGCCGTCCTCGCCGAACATAGCGTGGCGGCGGTCCGCGGCCTCAGTGCCGGCAAACTCAGCCCGCAGTGGATGGCCCGTCCCTCCGGCAAGGCCGCCAAGACCCAGCCTCCGCCTGAGGGTTTTGCCCGGGAAGTCGCGTCCGCGCTGGGCCGGCGCCTGGACAAGGGCGAGGCTGAGTTCCTGCGCAAGCTGAATCAGGTGTACACGAGGTGCCGTGCCCGGAATCACCTCGCGGTGTGGGATCTGGAGGATCTGGGGCTGAGCACTCGGGGGCACGGGTGGGAGGCCCTGTCGATCTGGCCCAGCTTTCCGAAGAGCGAGCGCGAGTTCTGGCTCTACGTAGCCAATGCCTTGATCGAGGAAGGAAAGTCCATCCCCCGCTTTCTCGAACCGATCACCGATCTGCGTGCGGTGCAGGAGCAATTGGCCCAGTGGCGCCGCAGCCAGGAAATCGAGCGATGGAAGAGCGTCTTGGACACATTGGCGGCGACTCCTGGGGGGGACGGCGCCATCGTGCGCGGGCCGTTCGATTTGCGGGTGGTTTTGCGCCCGCAGGATGCCGTGCTTGAGTGGAAGCGTCCGGGCCAGGCGCTCTTCGAAAGCCTCAAGACCACCCAATGCCAGCGGTTGGTCCAAGATTACGGGAACGGAACCGCGCAACTGACTCCGGAGGCGGAGCGGATTTGGGCTCTGGTCTCCGAGCGCGTTTACTACGGGCGCGGCGTTGAGTTCCGGTACACCGCCCCGGAGTCGCAAGTCATCCTGGGACGCCTGGTTCGGTCCGAGGGGCTCGAGACCCGCCTGGTCAACAGCGCGGGCGAGGCCTTGATCCGCGCTCCGGATCCCCTGCGCTGGGAGATGGTCCCCGCAGCCGATGACCAGGGCGATTACCGGTTCCGCCTGGTGCAAAAGGATGGACAACCGGTGTCGTCTCTGCTCTGCACACTCCCCGGCCATCCGCCGCTCTATGTCACAGGCACCACGGTCTACACCGGTCCGCCGCTTCTCGACGGGGCTCTCAACCCCGGCTGCGAAACCGCGGTGCCCGCGCCCGCGATCGAGACCGTGTCGGGCCTGAACTTGCTTCAGGCCCTGAGCATCGATTTGCCGGCGCGGGTCCGCGATCGCGTGCGCCACGTGCCGATGCAGATCGCGATTCGCTGCGAACTGCGCCCGATCTACCCCGGCAGCCCGACGGAGAACTGCCTTTTTCACGTCTGCGCCGAGGCGGCCGACGGCAGCCGGAGCGAGACCTGGGATGGCAGCGCCTGGCGTGAGACCACGGCGCCGACGCAGCGGTTGAAGCCGGCCCACGACGAGGCGGTGATTGTGCTCCACGACCGGGCGCCTCTCGAATGCGTGCCGCATCTGCTCGATCCGCTCGGGCTCAAGGTGGATCCCTATCACGCGACGCTCGCGCTGCGCGTGTCCAAAAAGTTCCCCGGCGTGTTCGTCCCGTGGCTGAAATCCCTGCCGCCCCACATCACGGTCTACCTCGCGGGGGAGTTGGCAACACTTGCGCAGGACGCAGTGTCAGGCCGGGTCCGGCTGGATGTGACCGAGGTCGAGATCGACTGGTTCGATTTGCAGGTTGTGCTCGACACGTCGGACACGACCCTGACGCCCGAGGAGCTCAAGTTGCTGCTCAACGCCAAGGGCAATTTCGTCCGGCTCGAGGGCAAGGGATGGCGGCGACTCGAATTTGATCTCAGCGCGGACGAGGACGAGCAACTTTCGGGATTGGGGTTGAACCCGCGTCAGCTCACCGCCGAGCCGCAGCGGCTGCACGCGCTCCAACTGGCGGACAAGGCGGCGCGCAGGTTCCTGCCGGAGCGGCAGGCCGAACAGATTCAGCGGCGTGTGCAGGAGATCAAGGCGCGCGTCACGCCGCCGCTGCCGGCGGGGATCACGGCCACACTCCGCCCGTATCAGCTCGATGGGTTCCATTTTCTCGCCTATCTCGCCGCGAATCGCTTCGGCGGGATCCTTGCGGACGACATGGGCCTGGGGAAGACCGTGCAGGCGCTGGCCTGGCTGGTCTGGCTGCGCGAGGAGGCGGCGGCGGGCAAACCGGCGGCGCCTGCCGCGCCCTCAGCCGTGCCGGGAAATGGAACCGGCAGAGCCAGGGCGAAGCGCGCGCAGAGCGATCCGTTGCCATCGCTGGTGGTCTGCCCGAAGTCGGTGATGGACAACTGGCACGCCGAGGCGGCCCGGTTTGCGCCGGGGTTGCGGGTCAAGTCGTGGCCTTCGAGCGCGCTGGACAGGTTTGTGGCGGGCCAGGCCCAGGCCGATCTGCACGTGCTCAACTACAGCCAGCTCCGCATTCTGGGCGAGGGCCTGAGTTCTGTCTCCTGGCAGGCCCTGATCCTCGACGAAGGCCAGTACATCAAGAACCCGAATTCCCAAACGGCGCAGGTGGCCCGCTCGCTTCGCGCTGAGCACCGCCTGGTGCTCAGCGGAACACCCATCGAGAATCGGCTGCTCGATCTCTGGAGTCTGATGGCCTTTGCGATGCCCGGCGTGCTCGGAAGCCGGACCCGGTTCGCCCAACTCTACGGCGCGAAGGAGGATCCCTTCGCGCGCCGGCGCCTGGCTGCGCGGGTGCGCCCATTCCTGATCCGGCGCACGAAGAGCCAGGTGGCGAAGGATCTGCCCGACCGCATTGAGGAGGATCTCTTCTGTGAAATCGAGGGCGAACAGCAGGCGCTCTATCGCGCCGAATTGAAACGCGCGCAGCAGTTGCTCCTGCGGGTCAAGAGCCAGAAGGAGCTCGCCGAGTTCCAATTCAACTTCCTGGCCTCGCTGCTTCGCCTCAGGCAAATCTGCTGCCACCCCGTTCTGGTCAAGCCCGACTCGAAAGCCCAGAGCGCGAAAGTGACGGCCCTGATCGAGCAAATCGAACCGCTGATGGAGGAGGGGCACAAGGTGCTGGTCTTCTCGCAGTTCGTGCAGTTGCTCGACCTGCTCAAGCCGGCGTTGGCGGCCCGGAAATGGCCCGTGTTCTGTCTCACCGGCGACACCGAGAATCGCGGCGAGCTGGTGAGCACGTTCCAGGGGAGCGCCGGAAACGCGGTGTTCCTGATCTCGCTCAAGGCCGGCGGCTTCGGTCTGAACCTCACGGCGGCCAGTTATGTCGTCTTGTTCGATCCCTGGTGGAACCCGGCCGTCGAGACTCAGGCCATCGACCGCACACACCGGATCGGGCAATCCAACACGGTGATTGCCTACCGCCTGCTCATCAAGGACAGCATCGAGGAGAAGATCCGCGCGCTGCAGCGGCAGAAGAAGGCGCTGGTCGAAGACGTGTTCGGCGAGGAGACGTTCGCCCAGGGTCTCACGCTGGACGATCTGCAGTATTTGTTCGCCGACTAACCCGCATATTCCGCACCCCGATAGGGCACAGGGCGGTCGGACCTCGCAAGATGACGGCTATGCGGGTTAGAAAGCAAAACCGCGCCCGAGTGGAAGGATGGAACCGGGCAACAGAGTGTCGCCGCACTCGCGAGGTTTCCGAAACGCTCTGAACCTCGTATTTCCCCGTCCGGGCGCGGTTTTGCCAACTAGCCCGGTTACGGTTCCTCGCGAAGCGTATGAAATAAGCGGGCTAGCCGCTCAGGGACTCCCCGCGCCGGTGGCATTCCTGGATGAAGCAGTCCATCAGCGCGGTCCGCTTCCCCGTCCACAGGGCTCCGACCACGATCGGCGGGAACTCCGTGAGCGGGAGAAGGCGCAGACCGGGCGGGTGCGCTGCTTGGGGGATATGGAGGCCCAGGCCGATGCCGAACCCGTTGGCTGCGTAGGTTTCGACAAGGCCCAACGAACCGACTTCGAGGCTGGGAAACCAATCGATATCCCGCTTCTCGAGTTCCCGCCGGAAGTGGCGGCAGATCGCCTCGCTGGGCGGGAGGGTGATAAGCGGCTCGTCAATCCGGTCGCGTTTCCACAAATCGGCCGCGCTCTTGAGAGGATTGTCCTTCGAGACCATGAGCAGGAGAGGCAGCCGGATAAGTTCCTGGTGATGAATGCCGGCTGGCAGCCGCCCCTCCCAGATTGTGATCGCCAGGTCGATGTCCTGCTGTTGCAGCCACGACTCGATTTGCGGCTGGCAGCCTTCCCGCAGGAACAACTTCAGTTGCGGGTATTGCTTCCGCACGTTGAGCACGACCTCGGGCAAGTGATCGCGCTGGACCACCTCCGACGACCCGATCCGGATCGCCAGCGCCATGCCGCCCCGAATGCGCTCGCCAATGCTGTCCAGATTGTCAAAAAACGGTCTGATGAACTCGAACAACTCCTCACCCGCCTTGGTCAGGGCAAAGGGACGCCGGTGAAACAGGGTCAGGCCGAGGTCGTCTTCGAGCTGGATCACCTGGGCGCTGACGGCCGGTTGCTGGATTCCGTAGGGGATGTTCCGGACGGCCTCGCTGATGCCCTTGTGGCGCGCGACGTAGTAGAAGAGCTCCAAGTGGTGAATGTTCATCGTCGAGACAAGCTGTGGTCTCGACGCCACTCTACCCGCCTGCTGCCCGGCTGCAAGCCGAAGGGATCGGATCGGGGGCCAACCGACTCGATCTCGCCCTGTCCGGGGGGTGAAGGATTGGATGGGTTTCGGGTTGAATCGCAGCCGCACGGCTGTCATCAGTTGTCTCGCTGATCCGCGGCTCGCATGAACGCAACGCACGCCCCCACGCCCGGCTTCGGACAACGTCCGCCGCCCGAAACGCCGCCTGCCCCTCCGCAGGCGGGCTCGGCGTCGTCACCGCGCGGCTCGGAGCCCTCGATGGAGGGCGGCAGTGCCCCGGCGCGCGTCCTGGGCATCGATCTGGGGGGCGAGACCATCAAGATTGTCGAGTTGGCGCGGGTCGACGGGCAATGGCGATGGACACGCCGCGTGCATTTGGAACATGCAAAGCAGCCGGGACCGCGGCTGATTGCGGCGCTGGCGGACTTCGATTGGCCGACGCTGAGCGGTGCGGCTTCGAGCGGGCGGCTGGCCCGGCTGGTCCGGCTGCCGCGTGTGCCGGCCAAGCAGGCCCAGGCGAGGGGTTATCGGTTCCTGTTCGGCAACGATCCGGCCACGGTCATCTCGATCGGCAGCCA
>CAYPUR010000054.1:0-4498 GCA_964413865.1 uncultured Verrucomicrobiota bacterium | reverse complement strand
CGGTGCTCGAACTGCGAGACAAGGGCATCGAGATCTTCCGGGAGAACAGCCGCTGTTCGCAAGGGACCGGCAATTTCCTGCGCCAATTGACCGAGCGCTTCGGGCTCGATGTCGAGGCCGCCAGCGCCCTGTGCGCCGATGTCCCGGATCCCGCGCCGCTTTCGGGGCGATGCCCGGTGATCCTGAAGACGGATATGACGCATCTGGCCAACAAGGGCGAAAGCCGGGCCCGGATTCTGGCCGGATTGTTCGACGCAGTGGGAGCGAACGTGTTGACCCTCCTCAAACCGCGGCTCAGCCCCAGCCCGGTGGCCCTGATCGGCGGGGTGAGCCGTTCGCTGCGTGTGCAGCGGACTGTGGCGCGCTTCCTCTCCGAGAACGGATTTCAATCCAGAACCGTGGCCCCCGAGGACGCCCTCTTCTTCGAGGCCGTGGGAAGCGCTCTTGTCGCCGCCGAGCGGCAGACGCCTCTCCCGACGCTGTCCGGCCTGCTCGCCGGGGAGACCCGGGCCCGACTCGAACGGTTGCCGCCGCTGGCCCAATCGCTGGCGATGGTGCGGCGCATGGTCTCGCCTGCGGCGCCCCGGATCGAAGGGGGCGAGCGCCGGCTGGTTCTGGGATTGGACATTGGATCGACCGGGGCGAAGCTTGTGGCGTTGGACGCGCGGGCGGGGGAAGCGCTCTGGGATTGTTACCGCCGAACGGGGGGCGATCCGGTCGGCGCGGCCCAGGCCTTGATTCGCGCGTTCGCTGAAGGACCGGCGGGGAAGTTCCCGGTCCTCGGGCTGGGTGTGACCGGCAGCGGGCGGGAGATTGTGGGGTCGCTGTGCAGGACGTGCTACGGCTCCGATGCGGTTCTGATCATCAACGAGATCGTGGCTCACGCCGAAGGCGCCCTCCACTGGGACTCGCGCGTGGACACCATTTTCGAAATCGGCGGCCAGGATGCCAAGTACATCCGGCTCGATGAAGGCCGTGTCACCGATTGCGCCATGAACGAGGCGTGCAGCGCGGGAACCGGCTCGTTCATCGAGGAACAGGGGCGCAAGTTCGCCGGATTGGAGGACGTTGCCCAACTCGGACGGGAAGCGCTCGTTGCGTCCCATGGTGTCTCTCTGGGCCAGCACTGCTCGGTCTTCATGGCGGAGGTGATTGACGAAGCGGTCGCCGCCGGCGTCGAGCAGAGCGCCATTCTGGCCGGCCTCTATGATTCCATCATCCAAAACTATCTCAACCGCGTCAAAGGCAGCCGTTCCGTCGGCCGCGTGATCTTCTGCCAGGGCATGCCATTCGCCGCGGACGCCCTGGCCGCCGCCGTCGCGCGCCAAACCGCCGGAGAGGTCATTATCCCCCCCAACCCGGGCACCGTGGGCGCGCTGGGCATCGCCCTGCTGGCCCGGGGCGCGATCTCCCTGGACCGAGCCGACGGGCTCGACCTCGACCGGTTTCTGTCAGCGCGGGTCGAGCGAAAGGACACATTCGTCTGCCAGGCGACGGCCGGGTGCGGCGGGGGCGGGAACCACTGCCGGATCGACAGCCTGACGACGGTGGTCCGCGGGGAACGGCGCGTGTTTCGCTGGGGCGGCGCATGCGCTCTTTATGACAAAGGGACGCGCCGGATCAAACTGCCGGACCGTTCGCCCGATCCGTTTCGGGAACGCGAGACGCTGGTGGCGGATCTGATGCGCCGTCTCGACGAGTCGCCCCCCGCCTACGGAACCCGCCGGCGCATTGCGTTGACCGACGAGTTCGCCCTCAAAGGGCTGCTGCCGTTCTTCGCCGTCTTTCTGCGGACGCTCGGCTTCGATCTCGTTTTCCACACGGGCGCCGGCCGGGCCGCCCTCAAGCGGGGCATTCAAGAGGCCAATGTGCCGTTCTGCGCGCCAATGCAATTGTACTGCGGGCTCGCAAACCAACTCGCGGCCGAGCCTGCGGATTACCTCTTCCTGCCGATGATCCGGCATCTGCCGCGGGTGGACAGCGAGCCGCTCGCCAAAACCTGCCCGATCCTCCAGGCCAGTCCCGACATGATCCGGTGGGGATTGGACCGCGGGGAGCGCTCGCGGGTGTTGTCGCCGGTGATTGACGTCGGGCTGGCCAATCTCGATTCCCCCGAGTTCGCCGAAAGCTGCCGGCGTCTGGCGGTGTCCTTGGGAATCAGGGGGCGCCGATGGCGTGCGGCCTGGGAGGCTGCGCGCGAGGCCCAGACCGGTTTTGACCGCCGCTGTCTCGAGATCGGGGGCCGGATCTTGGAGTTCTGCGCCGAGCGCGACGTGCTGCCGATCGTCGTGCTGGGGCGTCCGTACACGATCTACAACACGGTGCTCAATTCGAATGTGCCTGCGTTGCTGCGCGAGCAAGGCGCCTTGGCGATCCCGCTCGATTGCTACCCGGTGGACCGGGCGGTGCCGGTCTTCAGTGAGATGTACTGGGCGTATGGCCAGCGCGTGCTGCGGGCCGCGCATCAGATCCGGCGCACACCCGGCGTCTACGGCCTCTACGCCAGCAATTACTCGTGCGGGCCCGACAGTTTCAACCTGCACTTCTGCGCGCACGTCATGGAGGGCAAGCCGTTCGCTGTCATCGAAACCGACGGGCATTCCGGCGACGCCGGCACGAAGACGCGCATCGAGGCCTTTCTCCATTGTGTCCGTGAAGACCGCCGCCGGGTGCGCGCCGGATCCGCCCCGAGTGATTTTGGCGGCTTAGCCCGGGCCCAGACCGGGTGGCCGGGGATTCGGGACAGGGGCGAGGTGCTGTTGATCCCGCGCATGGGCGGGGTCGCCGAGATGGTTGCGGCCTGTTTTCGGGGTTTGGGGGTGCGTGCGGAATGCCTGCCCGAGCCGGACGCGGAGGCTTTGCGGCTGGGACGCCGCCAGACCTCAGGCAAGGAGTGTCTGCCCATGTGCATCACCCTGGGCAGCCTGCTCCAGCGGACCACCCGTCCGCGCGAACCCGGTGAACGCCTCGCCCTGCTGATGCCTTGCGCAGCCGGCCCCTGCCGCTTCGGCGTCTACAGCCTGCTGCACCAGATCGTTGTCGACCGGTTGGGCCTGGGAGACCGCGTGCGTCTCTGGTCGCCCAAGGAAGCCGACTACTTCGCCGGGCTCCCGCCGGGGTTCAGTCTTTTGCTCTTTTCGGGGGTGATGGCCTTCGACGTCCTGCACGAGGCCTTGCTCGAAACGAGGCCGCTCGAATGCCGGCCGGGCGCGGCCGCCGCGATCCACACCGCCGCTCACGCCCGGCTCGTGCGCCTGCTCGAAGAGCACGCGCGCGCCGATCTGTCGGCACGGGCCGCCTTGCACGCGGTGGCCAGCGGCCATCTCTTCGGCCTGCGCGATCTGGTCGCCCGAACGGCGGCGGATCTTGCCGCCGCGCGCGCCGACCGGCCCATGCCGACCGTCCTGGTTGTGGGCGAGATTTACGTGCGTCTGGACCCGTTTGCGAACAGTTGCCTCATCCGGGAATTGGAGGCGCGCGGACTGCGGGTGCGGCTGGCTGCCGTCAACGAATGGCTCGAGTATGTCGAGCACTTTCATCAGAAAAACGCATCGGCTCTCGACCTTTCGCCGCGCCTGAAGGTCTTCCTCCAAAACCGGATCCAGACCATCCTGCACCGCGCGGCCGGACGCGCCTTCGACTGGCCGGAGCGGATTTCGGCGCGGGACTGTCTGGACGCCGCGCTGCCCTATCTGCGTCCGACGCTCGAGGGCGAGGCGGTGCTCACGCTCGGCGGGCCGATCCGGGCCTGGCGGTCGGGGCAGATTGATGCGGTGGTCAGCGCGGGCCCTCTCGAATGCATGCCCAACAAGATCGCCGAAGCCCAGTTCTTCCACGTGGCCGAGCAGGAGGGTCTCTTGAGCCTGACCCTCTCGCTCAACGGCGAACCGGTGGCGCCGGACGTCCTGGACAACTTCGCCTTCGAGGTCCAGGAACGTTTCGCCCGCCGCACCTCGGAACGAACGCCGTCGATGCGCACGCCTCGCCCCGCGCAGGCAACCGCTCCGTCGCTGCGGGTCGGAAAGCGGTGCTGAAGCACGCGCACGCCACACGCTTCGCAAGCTCGGGCGTGCCGGGCAAGCGTCGCCACGCCGTGAGGGAGATGCCGTACTCAAACCCGTCGCAGCTTCTCAACAATCCAATCCCAGCGTTTATCCTTCACCATGACGAAACGGCACTTGCCGCCGCTGAGTTCTTCCCAGAGTTCCCCGATCCTTCGGTCCGGCTCGACATCAGCCCAGCGGTCGGCGCCCTTGTACTCCACAACAAGGAACTTGTGATGGTTGGCGCGCGCCAGGTCCAGGCCCTCCGCTTTAAGCAATTCGGAAAGGAACGTGCTGACGAAAACCATCATACTCGACTGGGTGATGTACGTCTCCCGGACGTTCCGACACAGCCAGGCCGCCAGTTTCGCTTCAGACCAGTGCTCCGGCGTGTAGGCGATAGTGTGGTGTCTCACAATTGGCTGGTGCTTCGCCGCACGGGTTTTTCGCCTCCC
>CAYPUR010000053.1:0-23418 GCA_964413865.1 uncultured Verrucomicrobiota bacterium | reverse complement strand
GGGCCTGGCACAGCCGGGCTATCGACCCAGGAGCGGCTTCGCCGCTTTCGCGAACTGGCCGACCAGATCCCGGCCCGCCCAGGCCCGCCTGTGGACGTCAGCCGAGAGAGCATCTACGACTGACGGAGCCCAGCAGCCCATAAAATGACAACGGATCTCGTTCTGGCCCCGCAGAATTTGCCTCCGGTGTTCGCTTCCCGCCCTTTCCCGACCGTGATCCTCCAGGCCGGCCCCGATGCCTCCCGGCGCTTCGTCGAATTTTTCACGGCCAACATCCGAAACCCAAACACACGCGCCGCTTACGCCCGGGCGGTTGGCCAGTTCATCGAATGGTGCGAGGCCAGGGACCTTTCGCTAAAAGACCTCTCGCCGTTTCTTGTGGCCGCGTACGTCGAGCAACTTTCACAGCGCGGCCCCAGGGAGCGCGCCGTTTGTAGGCGGACACCGGACGGCCGCCCATTTACGTCTACCGCCAGCACTCACGCGCTTACCCCCCCGGCTGTCAAGCAGCACCTCGCGGCCATCCGCATGCTTTTTGACTGGCTTGTGGTTGGCCAGGTGATGCCCTTTAACCCGGCCTCATCGGTCCGAGGCCCAAAACACGTCGTAAAACGAGGGAAAACTCCGGTGCTGTCCGCCGAGGACGCTCGACTGCTGCTGGATTCGATCCCGCTCACCCGCAAGGTCCCTCAACACGAAGGGGAAGACACCGTCGCGGATCTCGTTGGCCTTCGGGACCGGGCTTTCATCGGCGTCATGGTCTTTTCCTTCGCGCGTGTCGGCGCCGTGTGCGGGATGAAGGTTGAAGACTATTACCAGAACGGCAAACGCTGCTGGTTTCGACTCCATGAAAAGGGCGGGAAATTCCACGAAGTTCCTGCCCACCACAACGCTCGGGCATACCTCGACGAGTACCTTTCGGCATCGGGCATCGCCGAGCAGAAGAAGACGCCGCTTTTCCGGGCGGCCGCAGGCCGGACCAACACGCTTTCGGACAGCGGCGTCAGCCGCACGGATGTCTTTCGGATGATCAAACGCCGTGTCGTTGCCGCAGGCCTTCCGGCGCGCATTTGCTGCCACACCTTTCGCGCCACTGGCATCACCGCTTACCTCGAAAACGGCGGCACCATCGAAAACGCCCAGGCCATTGCCGCCCACGAAAGTCCGAGAACCACAAAACTTTACGACCGGACAAGTGACGAGCTTACGCTCGATGAGATTGAACGGATTGCCATCTGACTCGTTGTCAACCTCCGTTTCGAAAACCCCGAGACGCCGAGACGCCTGGCACCAAACTCGCTATCATTCGCTCGCGCTGTCACCCCAACGTCGCTTCGTGCCGGGCTTCCGGCGTGAGTTTGCGCGTGAGCTCGTTCGTCCGGTTGTTCGTTGGGTTGACCTAGCCTGCATCTCTCACCGCTTTTTCCACCGCGAAGCCGGGGTTCTCAAGAGAAGTCAGCATGCAGGCTAGGAAGCGAAGGCCTCGCCGACCTGGAATCGAACGAACCGGCGAATCGTGATTTCATCGCCGAGTTGTTTGGCCACGGTGGCCAGATGCTCGCGCACCGTGATCTCGGCATTGCGTTTGACGAAGCCCTGATCGAGCAGGCAGGCCGTCTGGAAGAACTTCTCGAGCTTGCCCTCGATGATCTTGGCCAGGGCCGCAGGCGGCTTGTTCTTGAGCAGATCCGAGGCGGCGACGATCTCCTTCTCCTTCGCCACAATGGCGGGATCCACCTGGTCGCGCGAGACGGCGGCCGGGCTGGCGGCGGCGATCTGCAGCGTGATATCCTTGACCAACTGCCGAAAGTCGTCGCGGGTCGTGGTGGCCTCGTTTCCGGCCCCGACCTCGACCAGCACGCCGACCTTGGCGCCGGTGTGGATGTACGCGGCCACCAGGCCGTTCCCCGAGACCTCGAACCGCTGATGCCGCGCGATCTTGATGTTCTCGCGGATGCGCGCGACGGCGTCCGTGCGCAGCGTCTCGAGATCCGCCGCCGGATTCTCGGCCAGCGCGCGCACCGCCTGATCGCAGAAGGCGCGGAACATTTCGTTCTTGGCGACGAAATCGCTCTCGCAATTCACTTCGAGCAGCACGCCCACGCGCGCGCCGGGAAGGATGCACTGGGCGATGGCGCCTTCCCGGGCCTCGCGCAGCGCCTTCTTCGCGGCCGTGGCGACGCCCCGTTTGCGGAGCAAATCGACCGCGGCGGCGAGGTCGCCGTTTGTTTCCACCAGCGCTTTCTTGCAGTCCATCATGCCGGCGCTGGTCATTTCGCGCAGCTTGACAACGAGGGTTGCACTAATCTCAGCCATACTCAAAAAATGATTCGGGTGTGTTCGGACATGCGATGGCGGCCGGTGGCCCGTCGCCACGGCCGCCGTGTGTCCGGTGGTTAACTTCAGTTCGCCGGGGCGGTCGGAGGCACAACAGGTTGAACCTCGGGCGCCAACACCGGCGCGGGAAGCGGCGCGGCGGGAATCGCCTCGGCCGGCGGGGCCGGTTCGGCGGCGGGGGCGGTTGCGCCCTCGGGCGCCGCGGGCACTGCAGGCGCCGCGGGCTGGGCCGGGGTCTCTGCGGCGGCTCCTTCCGCCTCGGTGACACGTCGGGCGTGCTTGGCCTCGTACTCGGCGCGGGCCTGGCCGATCGTCTGGGTGATCAAGGCGAGAATGATGCGCACGGACCGGATCGCGTCATCGTTGCCGGCAACCGGATAGTCCGCTTCGGTGGGGTCGCAGTTGGTGTCGACGATGGCCACGACCGGGATGCGGAGGCGGTGCGCCTCGGCGACGGCGTTGTGTTCGCGCTTGATATCGACGACGAACAGGGCGCTCGGCAGCGCCTCCATGTCGCGGATGCCGTCCAGGTTTTTGAGCAGGCGGGCCAGTTCGCGCCGGAGCATCGACTGCTCCTGCTTGCCGTAGTTGCCGATCGAGCCGTCAGCCAACATCTTCTCGATCTCGCGCAGGCGCCCCATCGACCGCTTGATGGTCTTCATGTTGGTCAGGGTGCCGCCCAGCCAGCGCTCGGTCACGCAGGGCTGACCGCACATCTTGGCCGAGTCTTTCACGGCCTCCTGCGCCTGTTTCTTGGTGCCCACGAAGAGCACCTGGCCGCCGCGCTCGACGACCTCCCGGAGAAAAGTGCACGCCGTTTCCAGTTGAACCAGCGTCTTCCCCAAATCGATGATGTGAATTCCGTTGCGCGCATCGAAGATGAAAGGCTTCATCTTCGGATTCCAACGACGGGTCTGATGGCCGAAATGAACACCGGCCTCGAGCAGTTCTTTGATGCCTACGCTAATCACATTTTTCCCTGGGTTCGCAGTCCGCCAGTCCGCCGGCGAACCATCCCGCGGGACACGGGATTGTGTCTTTTGTTCTTGTGGCGCCCCGGGCCCACTCGGGTTCGGGATTCAACGCCGTGATCGCTTTCGCAACCCGCCCCCCCAACCGGGCGCGGCAAGCTGCAAAAGAGAGGAGAGCATACCAGGGTCCGAGAGGCGTGCAATGCCAATCTCAGCGCCGTTTTGCGTTGCCTTCCCGGCGCCGTCCATGTCAGAGCATGGCGCGACAATGAACAAGAAACTGGTCCTGTTTTCGGAACTCGCCCTGGCCATCGCCGGCGTGTTTGTCTTTCGGGGGCTCTGGATGCTCCTGGACACGGTGGCGTTCATGCACACAACCCCCGCCCTCTGGCTGTCGCTCGTGTTCGGCAGCGCCGTGACCGTCTGGGCCTTGAACTGTCTCCTCAAGCAGGAGGCAGCGTGACGAACTGAAAGCTGCCGCGCGATGGATGCGACCGGACTGTGCGTTGCGCTTGCGCTGGGCCTGCCGTTGCTCGGCAGCCCGCTGATTGCGCTGGCCGGGCGCCGGCTTGGCCCGCGCGTCGGCTGGCTGGCGCTGGCGTTCCCGCTGATCTCGACCGGGGCGTTGCTGAGGCTGGCGGCGGGCGTTGGCCGGATGCCGCGGCGCGTTGTCGAATGGCCGTGGATTCCGAGCCTGGGACTGAACCTGTCGTTCCTGGTGGACGGTCTCTCGCTGTTTTTCGGGCTGATCGTGAGCGCGATGGGATGCCTGGTGGTCTTTCACGCCATCTTCTATCTGGGCCGCGACGCGAAGCACACGGGCCGGTTCCATGCCACCCTGCTGCTGTTCATGGCGGCGATGCTGGGCACCGTATTCGCCAATCATCTCCTCCTGCTCTTCGTCTTCTGGGAACTCACGGGCATCGCGTCGTTTCTCCTGATCGGCTTCCTGCACGAGCAGAAGGAGGCGCGCGTTGGGGCGCGCCAGGCGCTGCTTGTCACAGGCTCGACCGGGCTGGCGCTGCTCGTCGGCGTGGTGTTGGTGCAGCAGGTCTCCGGCACGGGCCGCCTCGATGCGCTGCTCGCCGCCCAGCTGCCGTGGGAGCAGCACGGGACCCTGCTGACCGCGGCGATGCTTTTGCTGCTGCTCGGCGCGTTCGGCAAATCGGCGCAACTGCCTTTCCACTTCTGGCTGCCCAACGCCATGACGGCCCCAACCCCGGTGAGCGCCTATCTCCACTCCGCCACGATGGTGAAGCTGGGCGTGTTTCTGGTGGCGCGCATCTACCCGCTGTTTGTCCAGGCCGAGCTCTGGGCGCCGTTGCTCGGGACGATCGCGTTCGCCACCATGGCTCTGGGCGCGGTGCTGGCTTTGTTGTCGCACGACCTGAAGGCCATCCTTGCCTACTCGACCGTGAGCCAGCTCGGCTACCTGATCGGCTACTACGGTCTTGGTCCGGCCGAGGGCGTCGAATGCGACTACCTCCACATTCTCAATCATGTCTTCTACAAGGGCGGCCTCTTCATGATCGTCGGCATTGTCGCCCACGCGGCGGGCATCCGGGACATCCGCCAACTGGGCGGGCTGTTCGGGCGGATGCCGCTGCTGGGCGTCACGACCCTCGTGGCGGCGGCGACGATGGCGGGGATTCCGGGCACGACGGGGTTTCTGAGCAAGGAGATGATGCTCAAGGAGATTTTCGGCGCCATGCGCGATCACGACCAGCTCGGCCTGTACGCCACGGCCTGCGTGGCGTTGACTTCAGTGGTGAAGGTCGCGTTCTCCATCCGGCTTTTCGCGAACATCTTCCTCGGGCCAATGCCGTCCCGGATCCAGCGGCATTTCCACGCCCCCTCCCTCGGGATGCAACTGCCGCCCGCCATCCTGGCCGGGTGCGCCCTGGGGCTGGGCCTTCTCCCGGGAATGCTCGACGCCCCGCTCCGGGCGCTGGCGGTCGAGGGGGTGAACCGCCCGCAACACCTCGCGGTGTGGCATGGGTTCACCCGGGAACTGGCGGTGAGCAGCCTCGTGGTCGCGCTCGGTTTCGGCCTCTACTGGCTTGGGGAGCGGACGCGATGGCGCTGGCACATCATCCCGCGCGCGCTGCGTTTCGATCTGGCCTTCGAGGCGGGTCTCGAGGCTTTTTCCAGGTTCACCGTGAGGGTGACCCGCGTCCTGCGCTCGGACCGTCCGGTCGATTATCTCCCGATCCTGATCACTTTTGCCGTGGGTCTGGTGGGCGGCGCCCTGCTCTGGAATCTGCCGCGCCTCTCCGGCCTGCTCATGCCGGACTGGACGGCGGTCCATCCTCTGCGGACGATGGTGGCGGCGTTGATTGCGCTGACCCTTTTCGGGGTGCTGCTCTTGCGGCGTTGGACAGCGCAGCTCCTCTCGCTCGGGGTGGCGGGATTCCTCACGTGTTTCTATTTCGTACTCTACCGCGCTCCGGATCTTGCCTTGACGCAAATCCTGGTCGAGACGGTGACGCTGCTGCTGGTGCTCCTGCTCCTGGCCCGATTCCCCCGCTCCGCCCAGGCCGGCGAAGAGGCGCGCAGACCGGCGCCGCCGCGGCGTCTTTTCCACGCGCTCCTGGCGCTGGGCGTGGGGGGGACGGTGACGGCGCTGGTGCTGATGGTCACGGCGGATCCACATCCCGAGCCGATCGGCCGCGGTCTTCTCGAACAGACGATTCCACTGGCCAAGGGCAGCAACGCGGTCAACACGATCCTGGTGGACTTCCGGGGATTCGACACCCTGGGCGAAATCACCGTGCTTGTCATTGCGTCGCTGGGGTGCCTGGGCCTGCTCATGCGCTACAAGCGGACGCCGGAGGAATACAGGCAGGGACCGCTCGGCCCGCCGGGGGCCGGCTTTGCCGATGAACCGGAGGAATAGAATGTCCGGACCGCAATCCTACATCTTCAAGGCGGTGGTGCGCCTCCTGTTCTTCCTGGTGAATGTCTTCGCGCTCTACCTGCTGCTTCGCGGCCACAACCTGCCCGGCGGCGGGTTCATCGCGGGCCTCGCCTCGGCCATTGCGCTCGTCCTGCTGAGCCTGGCCATCGGGCTCGAAGAACTGCACCGGGTGATGCGGTTCGATCCGATGCGCATGGCCACGGCCGGATTGGCCATGGCGGCGGTGACGGGCGCGGCGCCGCTGCTGTTCGGGCGTCCGTTCCTCGAGCACTTCGGCGCGCATCTCACGGGCCTGCCCCTGCCGGGCGAACTGCACGTCGGCACCGCCCTGGCATTCGACATCGGCGTGTTTCTCGTGGTGGTGGGCATTGCCTCCAAGATCATGTTCGTGCTGGGCAAGTCCACCCAACGCCTGCGCGCGCTTGTCGCCGAGGAGGAAAGGCGGTACAGCGCGCCTGTCGAACAGCCGATCGAGGAGGAATCGCCCGTCCGCGCCGCAACCAACCCCTCAACCCCATCGCCCCATGTCCCTTGAAACCGCCGTGCTTGTCGGAGTGATGTTCAGCGTCGCCACCTATCTGGTGCTGCAACGGAGCTTCGTCCGGATCCTGTTCGGATTCCTCATCCTGACCAATGCGGCGAATCTGGTCTTGCTTGCCATGTCCGGGCGGCCGGACGGCAAGCGCGGCCCGGTTGTGCTGGATCCATCGGCCCCCATGGTGGACCCGCTGCCGCAGGCGCTCATTCTGACAGCCATCGTCATTGGGTTCGGCGTGGCGGCCTACCTGGTGTTTCTGCTCTACCGTCTGTTCCTGGACCAGAAGACGACGAACGCAGCGGATTTGTACGAGGAACCGGAGTCGAATTCCTGAGGGCACGATGAACTGGCCTGTCGCCCCCATTCTGCTGCCGCTGTTCACGGCGCTTGCCGCCCTCTTCTGGGGGCGGCCCGGCATCGGGCGCCGCTGGCTGGTGGCGGGATCGGCAGCGGCCCAGCTTGCCGTGTCGCTCGGCCTGGTCGGCGCAACTCTCGATGGGCGCATCTTCGTCCTTGGGCTCGGCGCCTGGCCGGCCCGCTTCGGCATTGTGCTGGTGGTGGACCTGCTCTCCGCGCTGATGTTGACGCTCTCGACCCTGGTGGCGCTGGCGTCGGTGCTCTACGCATACGCCGAGTCCCCGGCGCGCGCGGAGCATCCGTTGCGGACGCCGCTGACGCAATTCCTGGTCATGGGCATCAACCTCACGTTCTGCACGGGCGACCTGTTCAATCTCTTCGTCGCATTCGAGATCATGCTCATCGCGTCCTACGCCCTGCTGACGCTCGAGGCGGACGATTGGGACATCAAGCACGCCTTTCCCTATGTGGGCATCAACCTGTTTGGCAGCGCGCTCTTTCTCAGCGCCTGCGGCCTGACCTACGCGCTGTTCGGCACATTGAACTTCGCCCAGATCGCCCTGCGCGCCGCCCCGTGCGCCGACGATCCCCGCCTCCAGGTTCTGGCGCTTCTGCTGATCGTCGTCTTCGGCATCAAGGCCGGGCTTTTCCCCCTGTATTACTGGCTGCCGAACAGTTACCCCACGCTGCCGATTCCGACCTCGGCGCTGTTCGCGGGCATGTTGACCAAGGTGGGCGTCTACGTCCTGCTGCGGATCTTCGGCACGGTTCTGCCGCATGAACTTGCGTTCGCCCACACGCTGCTGGCGTGGCTGGCCGGCGCGACCATGCTGCTGGCGGTGATGGGCGCGATTGCGCGCAACTTCATTCGCGGCATTCTGTCGTTCCACATCCTGAGCCAGATCGGCTTCATGGTGTTGGCCATTGGCCTGTTCACGCCCCTGTCGGTGGCCGCCTGCATCCTCTACATCATCCATCACATCGTGGTGAAATCCTCCCTGTTCCTGATCGGCGGCGTGGCGATGCGGCTGAACGGAACCGACGACCTCGATCGCATGGGCAATCTCTGGAAACGCACGCCGTGGCTGGGCGCGCTCTTCCTCTGCCAGGCGCTGTCCTTGGCGGGACTCCCGCCCTTGAGCGGTTTTTGGGGCAAGTACCTGATTGTCGTCGCCGGCCTCGAGCAAGCGCAATACGCGCTGGTCGCCGTGTCCATCCTCGCCAGCATTCTGACCCTCTTCAGCATGGTGAAGATCTGGAACGGGGCATTCTGGACCGGATCGGATCGCGTGCCCGTGCGGACGAGCGACCGGCGGTGGCGGGCCATGACCGCGGTGGTGGCGGGTCTGACCTGCGTGTCGCTGGCGATCGGGCTGGGCGCGGAGGGCGTTGTGCAGATCGCGACCGAGGCCGCCGAGCGCCTCCTCGATCAGCACGCCTATGCCGACGCCGCCCTCGGTTTCCTCGGCAAGACAGCCGCAAACCCCATTCCATGAAATCCTTCGCCCTCAACCTGCTCATTGCCGTCATCTGGCTGCTCCTGGCCGCCGAGCCGTCGGCGGGCGCGTTCGCGCTGGGCTTCCTGCTCGGATTCACCCTGTTGGGCGTTTTTCGCTCCGTGCTGGGCAGCGGCGACTACATCCGGCGGGTGTTCGCCCTGGGCCGCTTTCTGCTGGTGTTCGCCTGGGAGTTCCTGGCCGCGAACGCCAATGTCGTCTGGACCGTCCTGTTCCGCGCGCGGACCTCGCTGAATCCCAACTTCGTCACCTACGACGTGGCGGGGCTGAGGCCTTTCGAGATTCTGCTGCTCTCCCATTGCATTTCCCTCACCCCCGGCTCGACGACAGTCAAGGTCACCGACGACTTTCGGACCCTTGTGCTGCACACACTCGATGTGGGGGATCCGGCCGCCGAGCGCGCCCGGCTCGATCGTGTGCTCAAGCGCGGCATCCTGAGTTTCACCCGATGATGACGATCCCCCTTTACACGGCGTTCGGGATTCTGGGCCTGGCGATTGTCCTTGGCCTCCTGCGGTTGGCGCGCGGCCCGACAGTGATCGACCGCATTCTCGCGTTCGACCTGGTCACGACCTGCGCGGTCGGCATGATCGTGCTGCTCTGCATCCAGTGGAAGACGGCACTCTACCTAGAACTGATTCTGGTTTTCTCCCTGCTCGGCTTCTGCGGCACGGTCGCCTTCGTCCATTACCTGAGCCGCACCCAGGATCTCGAACTGCCCGGCCGGACCGGAGGGAAGAGCCAACATGAATGACGTCCTGACCTCCCTGCTCATCCTCAGCGGCGCCCTGCTGATTCTCGCGGCGGCGATCGGTGTGCTGCGGCTGCCGGATGTGCTCTGCCGTTCGCACGCCGTCGCCAAGGCCTTGACGCTCGGCATTTTCCTCATGCTGCTGGGTTTGTGGGTCGACCAGGGCCAGAAGCAGGCCGCCCTCAAGATCTTCCTGGCCATCTTCTTTCAGGTCGTGACCATCCCCATCGGCAGCCATCTGATCGCCTTGCTGGCCTTCGAAAAGAACCTTCCGCGCTGGCGGCATCGCCCCATCGAGGATCATCGGCGCGCCGGCGCCTCGAACGCCGTCCCGCACCCCGGGGGCGGCAGGCCTTCGAGCGGCGATGGGCACGGCGGATCCGACCGCCCTGTGCGCGGACGGGGCGTGAACGAAGCGGGTTAGCGGATGTCGGCGTGGTAGCTTTGGAGTGATTTCACCCCGGCGCGGCCCGATCGGCTGGCCTCGATGCCGACGACCGCCGCGCGTGCGGCGGCCACGGTAGTGAGGTAGGGGACCTTGTACTTGATGGCCGCCTTGCGAATGTAGGCGTCGTCAAACTGGCTGGTCTTGCCGATGGGTGTGTTAATGACCAGCGCGATCGCCCCGCTCTTGATCTCGTCGACCACGTTGGGGCGTTGGACCTCGCGGACCTTGAAGCTCCGCTCGGAGGCGATGCCCTGCCGCTCGAGAAAGGCCTGCGTCCCCTCCGTGGCCTTGACCCGGAAGCCCAGCCGCAGGAAATGCTGGGCCACGTCGGCGAGGGCCGGCTTGTCCGCATCGCTCACCGAAATGAACACCGTGCCCTGGAGCGGCAGCGGCGGGGTGGCCGCTTCCTGGCTCTTGAAGTAGGCGAGGCCGAACGTGGGCGCCAGGCCGAGCACTTCTCCCGTCGAGCGCATCTCCGGCCCGAGCACGGGGTCGACTTCGGGAAACATGTTGAAGGGCAGCACAACCTCCTTCACGCCGACGTGCGGGATGGTCCGGCGTTCGAGGCGCAGGTCGCGCAGCCGGGCGCCCAGCATGAGCTGGAGCGCGATGCGGGCCATGGGCACATTGCACACCTTCGAAACCAGCGGGACGGTGCGGGAGGCGCGGGGATTGGCTTCAAGGACGTACACCCGGCCGTCGCAGATGGCGTACTGGATGTTCATCACCCCGCAGACGTGGAGTTCGCGCCCGATGCGGAGGGTGAACTCCTCGATGGTGCGGAGGTGCTGCTCGGGCAGGCTCACCGGCGGGATGGCGCAGGCGGAATCGCCCGAATGGATGCCCGCCAGTTCGATATGTTCCATCACCGCCGGCACGAAGGCGTCCGTGCCATCCGCCAGCGCGTCGGCCTCGGCCTCGATGGCGTTGGCCAGGAACCGGTCGATGAGGATGGGGCGTTGGGGTGTGACATCCACCGCCGCGGCCACATAGCGCCGGAGCATCTCCTCGTCGTGGACCACTTCCATGCCCCGTCCGCCCAGGACGAACGAAGGCCGGACCATGACGGGATAGCCGATGCGTTGGGCGATGGCGCGGGCCTCCTCGAACGAGCTGGCCATGCCGGACTCGGGCATCGGGATGCCCATCCGCTCCATCATCTGGCGGAAGCGGTCCCGATCTTCCGCGAGGTCGATGGTGTCCGGCGATGTGCCCAGAATAAGCACGCCGGCCGTGGCGAGTTCGCCGGCGATATTGAGCGGCGTTTGTCCGCCGAACTGGACGACCATGCCCTCCGGTTGTTCCTTCTGATAGATCGCCAGGACGTCTTCGGCGGTCAGCGGCTCAAAGTAGAGCCTGTCGGACGTGTCGTAGTCGGTGGACACCGTCTCCGGATTGCAGTTGACCATGATGGTCTCGTAGCCGGCGTCGCGCAGGGCCAGGGCCGCGTGCACGCAGCAGTAATCAAACTCGATCCCCTGCCCGATGCGGTTGGGTCCGCCCCCGAGGACCATGACCTTCTTGCGAGTGCTGACGGCGACCCGGTCGGGGCCGTTGTAGGTCGAGTAATAGTAGGCGGCCTTGTCGACGCCGCTGACCGGGATGGCATCCCAGCACTCGACCGCGCCCAGAGCGATGCGCCGTGCCCGCAGATCGGTCTCGGGCACGGCCAGCAACTGGGCCAGATACCTGTCGGCGAAGCCGTCGCGCTTGGCTTGGATGAGGAGGGCGTCGGGGAGCTGGCGCCCGCGATAAGCGAGGATCGTCTCTTCGAGATCGACGAGCTCCTTCATCTGTTGGATGAACCAGGCTTTGATGTGTGTCTTGGCGGAGAGCTCCTCCACCGTGGCGCCCTTGCGCAGCGCCTCGTACATCAGCCACTGGCGCTCGCTGGTCGGCTCATTCAGAAGCGCCATCAACGCGGACAGCGATTTGCCGTGAAAATCCTTCGCAAAGCCGAGTCCGTAGCGCCCGTTTTCGAGCGAGCGGACGGCTTTTTGAAACGCTTCCTTGTAGTTCTTGCCGATGCTCATGACCTCGCCCACGGCCCGCATTTGGGTCCCGAGCTTGTCCTCCGCCCCCTTGAATTTCTCGAATGCCCAGCGGGCAAACTTCACCACCACATAGTCGCCCGACGGCGTGTACGTCTCGAGCGTGCCGTCCCGCCAGTACGGGATCTCGTCGAGTGTCAGCCCGCAAGCGAGCTTGGCCGAGATCAGCGCGATCGGGAAACCGGTCGCCTTCGACGCGAGCGCGGACGATCGGGAGGTGCGCGGGTTGATCTCGATGACGACGACCCGTCCGGTCCGCGGGTCATGGGCGAACTGGATGTTGGTGCCGCCGATCACGCCGATCGACTCGACGATGCGGTAGGAGTACTCCTGCAAGCGGGTCTGGAGTTTTGGGTCGATTGTCAGCATCGGCGCCACGCACAGGGAATCGCCCGTATGCACGCCCATCGCGTCCACGTTCTCGATGAAGCAGACGGTGATCATCTGGTTCTTGGCGTCGCGCACGACCTCGAGTTCGAGCTCCTCCCAGCCGAGCACCGATTCCTCGATCAGAATCTGTCCCACCATGCTGGCCGCCAGCCCGCGGTTGGCCACCAGACGCAATTCCTCGACATTGTAAACATGCCCGCCCCCCGTGCCACCCAGCGTGTAGGCCGGACGGACCACGACCGGGTAGCCGAGCTCCGCCGCCACGCGCTCGGCCTCCTCGACGCTGAACGCCGGCGCGCTGCGCGGCATCTCGATGCCCAGGCGCTTCATCGTCTCCTTGAAGATGATGCGGTCCTCGCCCTTCTCGATCGCATCCGCCTGCACCCCGATGATCTGAACGCCGCAGCGGGCCAGCACGCCCGCCTTGGCCAGTTGCGCCGAGAGGTTCAATCCGGTCTGGCCGCCCAGGTTCGGCAGCAAGGCGTCGGGGCGCTCCTTCTCGATGATCTCGGTCAGGGCCGCGAGCGTGAGCGGCTCGATGTACGTGACGTCGGCCGTGCCCGGATCGGTCATGATGGTGGCCGGATTCGAGTTCACGAGCACGATCTGGTAGCCCAGGCCGCGCAGCGCCTTGCACGCCTGCGTGCCGGAATAATCGAATTCGCAGGCCTGCCCGATCACGATGGGACCGGAGCCGATGATGAGGACTTTGTGGATGTCGGTTCGTTTAGGCATAACGGCACACGTTAGGGTACAAAGGTTGCAGAGGCCCGGGGGCGGTTTCCCGGTTCCGGCGCACCAAAAAGCGGCGTGACTTATAGCGGCACCGCCGGAACCCCCGCAACTCAAATCCCGGAGGCATGCCCCCGATGCGAAGGATGGGCGGCGTCACGGCCACCAGCGGAGGCTGGGGTGATTGGTGCGGGCCTTGCCGCGCTCGAAATCCCAGTAGGCCGTGCACCGATGGCGCGCGACATGGCCGTCCAGAAACAGAAACTGCGCCCCTGCGTTGTGCAGATTGGTCGGGACAAACGACCACCCCCCGACGGCCGGCAGGTTCTTCGTGTCGAACAGCCAGATGAGGGCGGAGGGTTCGCCGATTGCGCCAAGCCGGACCGGATGCGCCTCGTCGCCGGTGCCGTTGACGTGTTCATTCAGACAGTAGTGGAAGAGGTTGCGCCCGTTGCTGCGGCGTTTGTTGGCCGGACATGCCCAGACCGACTTGTCCGGAGCCGCCAGAGGATTCGTTCGCCAGGGCAGATCGTGATATCGGGGAAGGTCCAACTGGGCGGGCAACTGGATGTACCATCCGACGTTCGTCGCCGTTGGGGCGGGGTTGGGGGAGCCGTCCGGCGGCAGATAGTCCTCGTGGTCCGCCGTGTAGAGCTGGGTCGCCAGACCCCACTGGCGCAGGTTGTTCACACACTCGATTGCCTGGACGCGCGACTTGGCCCGAACCAGGGCGGGCAGGAGCAGCGTCGCCAAAACCGCCAGAATGCCCGCGGCCACCAAAAGCTCGACCAACGTGAAGCCGGACCGTGTTCTCATGGGAAAACCTCCCCTCCTTGACGGGCAATAATGTACGCGCCCAACGCCGAAGCGCAAGGGATGTCCGGCGCCGCCAATGCCGCATTGACCTGCGCCCTCCCGATGCACACTATCCGCGCCATGAATCAACCGCCGATCGCGCTGACATCTCGCCGGGACTTTCTGAAAAACACGGGCCGTTTCGCGGCCGCGTCCGCCTTGGCCGGCGTGGCCTTGCCGCACGTCCATCCGGCGGGCAGCGACGTGATTCAAGTCGCCTTGATCGGGTGCGGCGGACGCGGCACGGGGGCCGCCGCCAACGCTCTGGCGGTGAAGAACGGCTCGCTGAAGCTGGTGGCGATGGCGGATGTCTTCGCTGCGCGGCTGGACGGCAGTTACCAGGCCCTGCGTCAGGCCGCCACCGCCCCCATCGACGGCGCGCCGGAGACCCGGGTCGGCGGTTTTGCGACGTCCCAAATCGAAGTGCCACCTGACCGGCGTTTTCTCGGGTTCGACGCCTATCAGAAAGCGATGGACTGCCTGAAGCCGGGCGACATCGCGATCCTCACCACGCCGGTGGCCTTTCGCGGGATCCACTTCGAGTACGCGATTGGCAAGGGGTTGCATGTGTTCATGGAGAAACCCATCACGACCGACGGCCCGACCACGCGCCGGATGCTGGCGCTGGGGGAAGAGTCGGTGAAAAAGAACCTCAAGGTCGGCGTCGGTCTGATGTGCCGTCACTGCCAGGCCCGCTGGGAGCTGTACAGGCGGATCAAAGAGGGCGAAATCGGCGACATCACAACCATGCGGACCTACCGGTTGGTCGCGCCGGCCGGTTTCACGGGGCCCAAACCCGAGGGCCTGAGCGAGGTCCTTTACCAGGTGCAGCGCTATCTCGGCTTCTTCTGGGCCAGCGGCGGCGTGTTCCACGACTACGTCGCCCACAATGTCGACGAATGCTGCTGGATGAAGGAGGCGTGGCCGGTTCAGGCCCAGGGCATGGGCGCCCGCCTCTACCGCGGGGATGCCGTGGACCAGAACTTCGATCACTACTCGATCGAGTACACGTTCGAGGATGGGACCAAGCTTTTCCTCCAGTCACGCTACATGCCCGGCTGCCACGAGGAATTCGCCAGTTACGCCCACGGCACCCGCGGCGCCGCCGTCATCTCGACGTTCGTCCACACCCCCGCCAAATGCCGGGTTTACAAGGGACACGCCATGACCCGCGAGAATCTGGCCTGGGCCTTTCCCCAACCGGAGCCGGATCCCTACCAACTCGAATGGGACCACCTGGTCGAAGCCATTCAGCAGGACCAGCCGTTCAATGAGGTGAAACGCGGCGCCGAAGCCAGCCTGGTGGTCCTCATGGGCCGCCGCGCCGTTCACACCGGCCAGGTCGTCACCTTCGACGACATGCTCCAGTGCGACGAGGAGTTCGCGCCGGGCCTCGATCAGATGACTGCCGATTCGCCCGCACCGGTCCGACCGGGGCCCGATGGCCTCTATCCGTCCCCCCAGCCGGGCCTGAAGAAAACGCGCGAGTGTTAGCGAGGCTTCGCCCCAGACCAAGGAGGCGCGTGAACAACTCGTGGCCGCCGAGTGGCAACCACGATCACCGGCACCCGACGCCTCGCTAAGTGGCGCCGCTGCGCGGCGCCAAAACTTGACTCATTTGCCACAGATTTCATCTGGGGAGTAACTCTATAGGGACATTTCATACCGCTGCCCGTGATCGGATGTCCGGGCTGTGGCAAAACCGCGCCCAGAGAGAGTGCCAGGAGCATTCTGTTGGTCGTGAAAGCGTTCTGCCATGGGAACAGTGTGTTGGATTTCTCCGTCTCTCGGACCCGGCGCGGTTTTGCCAGAGCGCCGGGTTTGACACTTCAGTCGAAGGGGCGTAAAGGACTCGTTCATGAATTCCACCGTTCTGCTGGCGCCCCTGCTGCTTGCCGCTCTCACGCTCGATGCCGCCGAGACACCGGCGCCGCGTCCGCGCGCCATGCCCGTCGTGTCTCCCGAGGTGCAATCGGGCCGGCGCGTGACATTCCGCCTGCAAGCGCCCAGAGCGGAGGAGGTCGTCGTCACGGGCCAGTGGCCCGACGGGCGGGTGCCGATGACCAAGGACGCGCAGGGTGTCTGGACCGCCGAGGTCGGCTCGATCGACGCCGGGGTGTGGGAATACAGCTTCCAGGTCGACGGGTTGGCGATGATCGACCCCGCGAATCCGGCCATCAAACCGATGCGCCAGCCCCGCGCCAGCATTCTGCATCTGCCCGGCGATCCCCCGCTCCTCCACGATTTCAGGGATGTTTCCCACGGCGCGCTGCATCAGCACACGTATGTCTCAAAGACCCTGGGCCGCCCGCGCGCGATGGTCGTCTACACGCCGCCCGGATACGGCCGCGAGCCCGATCGACGCTACCCGGTCCTCTACCTCCAGCACGGGATGGGAGACAACGAGGCCACCTGGACGGTCCACGGCAAGGCGCATTGGATCCTCGACAACCTGATCGCTCAGGGCCGCGCCCAACCGATGGCGATCGTGATGCTCGATGGGCACGCCGCGATCGGGGGCCCGACGGCATTCGGCGGCAACTCGGCCGCCTTCGAACTCGATCTGATCGACGATGCCATGCCCTTCGTCGAAGCCAACTATCGCGTGGCCGCGGAGTCAAAATCCCGCGCGATTGTCGGCCTGAGCATGGGGGGCGAGCAGGCCCTCCGCATCGGACTCGCACACCCCGATCGTTTCGCCTGGATCGGCGGGTTCAGCGCGGCCACGCCGATGCGCGACGCCGTGCAATCCGCGCTCGACGATGCCGCGTCCATCAATGCGCAACTCAAGCTCCTCTGGATCGCGTGCGGCCGGGACGATTTTCTGCTCAAGCGCAACGAGGACTTCATCGCCGCGCTCAAGGAGAAGGAAATCCGCCACGAATGGCTGCTGACCGAAGGGAACCATAGCTGGCCGGTTTGGCGAGGGTATCTGGGCCAGATCGCCTCGCGACTCTTCCAACCGTAAACACAGCCTCTGATCAGCCCGCATTTCAGGTCAAATGTGACGGTGACCGGTCAGATGACATCATAATCTGGTGAGAAATGCGGGCTAACGATCCTCGATCTCGAGATCGAACTCGATCCGCGTCCGGGCGTCTGTCTTTTCGTTGCGGATCTCCATCGACTTCAGTTGCCAGCGGCCCTGGACCTTCTTGAAACTGCCGATCGAAAACTCCTTCAGGAGCCGGCGATCCCGATCGTAGCCCTCGGCACGGAGAATGCCCCGATGCTCGATGTCGATCCACGACAGCACGCGCGCGTAGTTGGTTGTGCCCGGGTTTGGATTCAGACTCTCGAGGACTTTGCAGGATCGTCCCTTGCGCATCTCACTGCGCACCACCCGTTGCTCCGGCCAATCGAGAAACTCGAGCCCCAGATCCGTCAGCCAAAACTCGGACCCCGCGAACGGAATGGCCGCCGCGTCGCCGGTCAAAGTGACCGCATCCGAGGGGGCTGCGGCCGCCCCAGGCGCGCGCGAGTGGTCGTAGCGCGTCGGCGCCCTCTCCGCATGGGTCACGGCGAGAGTCTCAAACGGCTCCTGGCCGGCCCCCAGGGCCCAATACTGGGTCTGCCAGTACCCCGCGCCGGGCGTGATCTCCAGACGCACGGGAATCGCCTCCCGCCATTTGCCGTAAGGATCCCGGGTCCGCAGAACACCCCCGCTGCTGAGCGGTTCTTCGGGGCGTTGGCTCCGCAGTTCAGCCGCCAACAACCGGCCCTCGGCCTCCGCGGGCGTCTGTTCCGCGGACAACGCAAGGCTCGGGGCGATCGCGATCGCGATCGCAAGAGCCAGGCGAGCCCTGAGGGTGATGCGCAGGTTCATGAGGTTCGCCTCCCTTTCCTCCGATTCGATGATTTGCGCGGGCGCCCGTCGGCCAGCGCGGCTTCGAGGGCCTGATCAATCCGATCCACAAACTCGACCGCCAGCCGCCGCCCCACCTCATTGGGGATTTCACGCCAGTCTTTCTGGTTCCCTCGGGGCAGGATGACGCGCCGGATGCCCGATCGGGCCGCTGCAAGCACCTTCTCCTTGATGCCTCCCACAGGCAGAACCCGTCCGCGCAGGCTGATCTCTCCGGTCATGGCCGTATCCGACCGCACCCGCCGCTGGTGCAGCAGCGAGGCCAAGGCCACCACGATCGTCAAACCCGCGCTGGGACCGTCCTTGGGTGTGGCGCCGGCAGGGACATGGATGTGCAAGTCGTGCTTGTCGAACTTGAGACCGGGGCTTTCCGAGCCCGAAGCCAGGCTCCGCAAGTAGCTCAAAGCCGCCATGGCGCTCTCCTTCATCACCTCGCCCAACGAGCCGGTCAGGGTCAGTTTGCCGGTCCCCGGCATGCGCGTCGCTTCGACGAAGAGAATCTCGCCACCCACAGGCGTCCAGGCCAGGCCCGTGGCAATCCCGCAATCGCGGATCGTCTCGGCTGTCTCGGCCAGAAATTTCAGCGGCCCCAGGTAATCCGACAACGCGTCGGGAAGCACCGAGAGTGGCTTGGCCTTCCCCCCGCGCCGCGCCAGGCGGCGGGCGGCCTTTCGGGACAGTGCCGCGAGTTCGCGGTCCAACTGGCGCACGCCGGCCTCGCGGGTGTAATCGCGGATGAGGCGGCGCAGCGTGGCGGGCGGCAGGCGGATGTCACGCGGACGCAGGCCGTGCTCGGCAAGTTGCCGCGGCAACAGGTGGCGGCGCGCGATGTGGAGTTTCTCCTCCGCCGTGTAGCTGGGCAACTCAATGACTTCGAGCCGATCCCGCAAGGCGGGGTGAACGGGGTCGAGCCAGTTGGCCGTCGTAATGAACAGAACGCGGGAGAGATCGAAGGGCAGATCGAGGTAATGATCGACAAACCCCTGGTTCTGCTCCGAATCGAGCACTTCGAGGAGCGCAGCCGCGGGATCGCCGCGAAAATCGGCGCCGACCTTGTCGATCTCGTCCAGCAGCATGACCGGGTTGCGGCTCTCGACACGGCGCAGGCTCTGCAGGATCCGACCCGGGAGTGCGCCGATGTAAGTGCGGCGATGACCGCGGATCTCGGCCTCGTCACGCATTCCCCCGAGGGCAATCCGCACGAACTTGCGCCCGAGGGCATCGGCGACGCTCTTGCCCAGGGAGGTCTTGCCCACGCCAGGGGGGCCGACCAGGCAGAGGATGGGTCCTTTGAGTTGCTGCCGCAGCTTGAGCACGGCCAGGAACTCGATCAACCGGTCCTTGACCTTGGCCAGGCCGTAGTGCTGCGCATCGAGAATGCGCTCCGCCTCGGCCAGATCGAGCTTGTCCGGCGTCGTCCTGGCCCACGGCAGGTTCACGATCCAATCGAGGTAGTTGCGCGAGACCGTGTACTCGGCCGCGGCGGACGGGATCTGCCGCAGCCGTTCGAGTTCTTTCATCGCGACCTTGTGAGCCTCGGGCGGCAATTGGGCGGCCTCGATCTGTTCGCGCAGGGTGGCGGCTTCCGTGTTTCCCTCTTCGCCTTCGCCCAGTTCGCGCTGAATCGCCTTGATCTGCTCGCGCAGGAAGTAATCGCGCTGGCTCTTCGACATCGAGGTTGTGACCTCTTTTTGGATCTTCGACCCCAGTTTCAAAACCTCGAGCTCGCGTGTGAGCAGGGGCAGGATCCGCTTGAGCCGCTGTTTGACATCCGCCGTCTCGAGCGAGGTCTGGCGCTCTTCGAGTGTGAGATTCAAGTTGGCCGCCATCAGATCCGCCAGGCGGCCCGGCTGCTCGGTCTGGAGAGCGGGGGTCTTGATCTGCTCGTTGAGCGTCGGCGAGTACTCGATCACCTCCACAAAATGCTCGCGCGCGCTCCGCGCCAGGGCCGTCGTCTCGATCGAGTCGTCCGCCACGTCCGGCATGTGCTCCTGGCGCGCCCGCAGGTACGGGTCCCGGGAAACAAACTCGATGACGCGGATGCGGCGGAGGCCTTCGACAAGCACACGCGTCGTGTTGTCCGGGAATTTCAACATGCGGAGCACGCGCGCCGCGCAGCCCACAGTCCACAGATCGTCCGGACCCGGATTCTCGAGCTCGGCCTTCTTTTGGAGCACCAGTCCCACAAACCGGTCCCCCGCCACCACATCGTCAATCAGGCGCGTGCTCGGGGTCGACTCGACGACTAGCGGAACCACCATGCCCGGGAACACCACGATGTCCGAGAGCCCGAGGATCGGCAGCACCTCGGGCAATGCCCGCCCTGCGGCGCGCGGGTTGGGCAATTCCGCGGGAGTCCCGGTCTGATTCGAGATACTGATCGATTCGGTGTCGGCGGAGTGCATCCCCAGTTGAGTCTCCACAGGCGATTAGATGCACCCGCCTCGAAGAAGCTTCACGGAAAAGTCAAAAACCGTCGTCGGTGTCGATCGGGACACTGAACGTCTGGGCTGCAACGGGCGACGACAGGGGAACGTCCACCCGCAAGAAGCCGTTCTGATAGGCCGCCTTGGCGCTGCTCGGGTCATACCCGGCAGGCAGATCGATCACGCTCTCGAACGGCCCGTAGTTGATCTCCATCAGCACAAACTTGCACCGGCCCTCCCGACACGCGTCCCGCCGGGAACCGCAAATCCGCAGCCGGTTGCCCTCGACGGTCAGTTCGAGATCTTCCCGCCTCATCCCCGCCAGCTCGACTTTGATCACCAACCCGGCGTCAGTCAGATAGACGTCCGTATTGGGAGTCCATGCCGCCTCGGAAGCCGCTTCCGTGTGAAGCTGGGGCCGTTTGGCAAACTGAAATGTTGCCGAAATCTTGTTCAAGGCCATTAATGCTCGTGAAGCTAATGCACCTCCGCCCGCCTTTCAAGCGTCCGCTTTCGACGCTCGCCTTCCCGACCCGCCGCGCAGCCGCACCTCGCACAGGCGCCCCCACCCGCGCCGCGCCGCGCCCGCCGCCTCAGCCAGCCCCTCAGCATCAGGCCCGCAGTCAGCACAACAATCCCCAGCGCCGCGATCTGCTGTCCGTCCATGCGCGCAGCTTACCGCCTTCTCCCGCTGCCGCAACTCAGACGCCCCAACACTCGGACGCCCCTCCCGATCTCAGCCTCGACCGCCCAGGTGCGCCGCCAGATCCTCGATGGTCCAGTTGGGGTGAGCTTCCGACAACCGATCCGCCGCCGCGCCGTGCTGCCAGACGGCGTAGCGCGCCGCCAAAGCCGGATCGCCTGCGAGCGCCGGTTGAGCCAGCAAGCCCGCCACGTAGCCCGCCAGCAAGTCGCCGCTCCCGCCTTGAGCCAGCCCGGGATTCCCCGTCGGGTTCACAAAGACGGGGCCGCGGTCGCGCCCGACAAGCGTCTGGTGCCCCTTCAACACCACCCAACACCCGCCGTGCCGCTGCGACAAGGCGCGCAGGGCCGCCGTCCGATCCCGCTGCACCTCCGCCACGCTCGAACCGAGCATCCGGGCCGCTTCGCCCGGATGCGGCGTGACGACCCGCGCCGCCCGGGTGGCCGTGGATTTGGCCGGGAGCCAATCCAGCGCGCTGGCGTCCACAATCACCGCAGCATCGGCATCGTGCCACAGCTCGAGCACGGCCTGGCGCAGCGCGCCCGGCATATCTCGAGCCGCCAACCCCGGCCCGCACAAAAAGGCGCTCACCCCATCGGGCCACCGGACGCCGGAGCGCCACGGGTGGACCATGACGGCCTGCAACTGGCTCGCCACCGGCGCGAACACGGACGGGGCTGTGTAGAGCGAAATCAAGCCCGGACGGGCCCGTTGCGCCCCGCGCGCCGCCAGCACGGCGGCGCCGTGATACCCGAGGCTGCCGGCTACAATCGCAAGATGTCCAAAGCTCCCCTTGTGAGCGGCGGCAAGCCGGGCTGGAGGATAACCGGCAAAATCGCTTCCGGACGTCCACTGCAAATCCGACTCGCACGGACACGGGACCAGGCCGATGTCGGATTCGAGTTCGAGCCGCCCGACCGCCGCCCATGCCCCGGGGCGTAGCAAGCCGACTTTGGGCGCGCCCAGGGTGAGCGTCACCACGGCCTCCACCGCCGCCCCGAGCGCTTCCCCCGTGTCGGCATCGATCCCGGACGGCACATCGACCGACAGCACCCGCACCCGGGCCGCGTTGAGCGCCGCAATGCACTCGATCCACGCCGAATCCAGCGGGCGGCTCAATCCGATCCCGAACAGGCCGTCGACGAGCAGCGCCGGACGCCGTTCCAACGCGGCGGCCAGTGCGCTCCGGATGGCGGCGGGATCCCGAATCGACAGAACCTCGACGCGCCGCCCGCCCAGGTGCGGCTCGGCGCACCGCGCGTCGTCGCCGTTGTGCCCGCGTCCCGCCAGGATCAGGATCAAATCGCCCTCCCGGGTCAGGCTGAGGGCGCGCCGGGCCAGGCATTGGCCGACACGCCGGATCACGGCGTCGGGAGTCTGTCCGGCCGCCCACGTCGCCTGCTCCCATTCCCGCATCTGGCTGATCGTGACAACGGGGATTGGCATGAGTCTAGATCTGGTAATCCCCTCCAGGCGCCAGGTCCGACTTGGCGAGCACGCGGATTCGGACATCTTCGCTGAGGACAAGCGAGCCGGGCGGCACGCTCTGGGTGAGGAAAACGTTGGCGCCGATCGTGCTGCCGGCCCCCACCACCGTGTCGCCCCCCATGATGGTCGCCCCGGCGTAAACGGTCACCCGATCCTCGATGGTCGGGTGCCGTTTCTGTCCGCGCAAAGCCTGGCCGCCCGCGAGTGAACGCGCCACCAGGCCGACGCCCTGATACAGCTTCACGTTGCGCCCGATCTCCGAGGTCTCGCCCACGACCGTGCCGGTGCAATGGTCCACGAAAAAGTGACTGCCGATCCGCGCCCCCGGGTGCAGATCCAACCCCGTGCGCGCGTGCGCCCACTCGGTCATGATGCGCGGGATCAGGGCCACCCGGCGCCGATACAACTCATGGGCGAGCCGCTGGACGGCGATCGCCTCGACAAACGGGTACGCTACGATGACCTCTTCCTCGCTCAGCGCGGCCGGATCGCCATGGTAAGCCGCCTCGACATCGGTCTGGAGCACCTCACGCACCCGCGGCAGGCACCCAAGGAACTCGACCGTCAGATCAGACGCCAAACGCCCCACATCCCCGCACTCACCGTCCGCCGGCGCCGCGTATTCGAGGCTCTTGCGCAACTCCTCAGCAAGCCGCCGCTGCACCGATCCCATCAATGCGTCCGTCTGCGTCCGCACCTCCGACGAGTGCACGATCCGCTCGTCGAAGTATCCTGGAAACAGCAGGCGCAACAGATCGACCGTGATCACTGCAATCGCCCGCTTCGACGGCAGGTTCTCGCCGTCCAAATGGTTGATGCCGCCAAAGCGCGCGTACGATGCGATCAGGTCCTCGGCTAACGTGGAAATCGGCCCGTTCACCACCCGAGTATTCAGCACCTGAACAATGAACGCAAGCCGCCCCCCCGATCATCGTCTCAGCTCGGACATTCGATAAGGCTCCGCCCTGATCTGATGTCCGGAGCACTGCCGCACTGCTGCAGTGCATCTGGAGGTTATCGGTGGGAATCGAGTTTGCGCCGCGTGGGGGCACGCGGCCTACAGCGGGAGTTT